>JASFEA010000192.1:0-5118 GCA_050125095.1 bacterium | reverse complement strand
GAGCACGCCCACCGCGACTCCCATGACCGATATTACGGTTATGGCCGTGGTGAAGCCGCTCCGCCTGCCGGCGCCGAAATATCTCCTCGCCACGTAAAGGGAGTATCCCATGTCCTATCCGATCCCCTGCGCTGATTCGGCGGAGCCCTCATCTCCTCCGTCGCCACCGCCGCAGCCGCCTTGGCCATCGACGCCGTCGCCCTTGCCACCACCGTGACCACCGTCTCCCGGGCCGTCTTCGTCGTCGTCTCTCGCAGCCTCCGGCCGCATGGGCGGGAACAGTATGACATCCCTTATTGACGGGCTGTCCGTGAGAATCATGACCACGCGGTCGATTCCCACGCCGAGGCCACCCGCCGGCGGCATGCCGTATTCAAGTGACCTCAAGAAGTCGAGGTCCATCTCCTCTTCCCCGGCCAGGCGCTTCTGCTCTTCGAACCTGGCGCGCTGCTCGGCCGGGTCGTTGAGCTCCGAAAACGCGTTTCCCAGCTCCACGCCGAAAGCGAAGGGCTCGAATCGCTCGGTGAAGCGGCCGTTCTTTCTCGAACGCTTGGCCAGGGGCGATGTCTCAACCGGGTAGTCGTAAAGGAATGTCGGCTCTTCGAAGTTGGGCTCGACGAGATGGTCGAGGATCTCACCCAGGAGATCGTATCTAGTCATACTCGCCCAGTCGCCCTGGCCTATTCTCTCGCAGGCCGCCCTCAGGTCTTCGTCCGAAGCCCCGTCTATGTCCACGCCGGCGTACTTCTTGTACGCCTCCGCAACCGTAATCCGCTTCCAGGGGCGCGCGAAGCTGACGGTCCTGCCCTGATAGGTGACCTCGGTAGTCCCGAGCACCTCCATGCAGACCGTCTCCATCATCTCCTCGAAGAGATCCATCATATCATTGTAATCCGCGTATGCCTGGTAAAGTTCCAGCATCGTGAACTCAGGGCTGTGCGTCCTGTCCACTCCCTCGTTGCGGAAGTCCTTGCAGAACTCGTATACGCGCTCCAGGCCCCCCACCAGCAGGCGCTTCAGGTAGAGCTCGTCGGCGATGCGGAGGTAGAGTTTCATGTCCAGCGCGTTATGGTAGGTGGTGAACGGCTGCGCGCTCGCCCCTCCGTATATGGGCTGGAGGATGGGAGTCTCGACCTCTATGAATCCCCTGCCGTCAAGGAAGCGCCTCATCGTGGCAATGATCGCGGCGCGCCTTACCACGGTCTCGCGCACATCGAGGTTGACGAAAAGGTCCACGTAGCGCTGGCGGTAACGCGTCTCCTTGTCCTTAAGTCCGTGCCACTTCTCGGGAAGAGGGCGCATTGACTTGGTAAGCAGCGCAAACTCGCTCACCCTGACCGTTATCTCCTCCGTCCTGGTCTTGAAGACGCTGCCCTTGACGCCCACAATGTCGCCCACGTCGAAGAGGCCCACGAGGCCGAATTCCTCTTCGCCGAGGTCGTCCTTCCTGAAATAGACCTGGATGTCGCCCTTGAGGTCGCGCAAATTGGCGAACGCCGTCTTGCCGTGCGGCCTCAGGGCCATTATTCTTCCCGCGACGGATACCGTCTCCCCGCTCTCGGACAGCGCCTCGAAGCCCTCCCTGACCTCCGCCGAATGATGCGTCGTCTCGTAGGCGTAAGGATAGGGATTCAGCCCCTTAGCGGTGATGCCGTCGAGCTTGGCCTGCCGCTCTTCAAATATCCGCTTCATCTTTGCTCCCTTTTCCGTTCACCGAGTCCATTCTGAGGTATTCCTCTATGAAGTCGTCAATGTCTCCGTCCAGGACCGCGTCCACGCTTCCGGTCTCATGCCCGGTGCGGTGGTCCTTGACGAGCGTATAAGGCTGCAGTACATATGACCTTATCTGGCTGCCCCATGCAATTTCCTTTTTGCTCTTCTCTATCTCGTCCATCTTCTTGCGCTCTTGCTCAAGGTAATGGGCGTGGAGCTTGGCCCTCAATATCTTCATGGCATTGTCGCGGTTGCGGTGCTGGGAGCGCTCCGACTGGCACTCCACTTTGATGCCCGTGGGTACATGCGTAATCCTGACGGCCGACTCCGTCTTGTTGACATGCTGCCCGCCCGCGCCGCTGGCCTTGTAGGTGTCTACCTTGAGGTCCGACTCGTTGATCTCCACCTCTATGTCTTCGTCGATCTCGGCGTAGACGAACACCGAGCCGAATGAAGTATGCCGCCTGTGGCTGGCATCGAAAGGCGAGATGCGCACCAGCCGGTGCACGCCGTTTTCGGCCTTGAGGTAGCCGAAGGCATACCTGCCCGATATCTCCAGCGTGGCGCTCTTTATGCCGGCCTCTTCCGCCGACTGGCAGTGCAATATGTCCACTCCGAACCCGCGGCTCTCGGCCCATCTCACGTACATGCGCATGAGCATCTGGGCCCAGTCCTGGGCGTCGATTCCGCCCGCCCCGGGATGTATGGCGAGGAGCGCGTTCTTCTCGTCGTCCTCGTCCCCCATGAGGGACTCGAACTCCATGGCCTCGATCCGGGCCTCGACTCTCTTTATGGACTCGGCGAGCTCCTTCTCTACATCTTCGTCGGGCGTCTCCTCATAGAGATCGAACAGGGCCTCGAGGTCGTCCACCTGGCTCCTCAGCGCCTCCCAGGTCTCGACGACGGCCTTGTTGCTTGAGGTTCTCCGCATTATGCTCTTGGCCCGATGCGAGTCGTTCCAGAACTCCGACTTCGCCGTCTCGGCCTCCAGCTCCTTGATGAGTTTCAGACGTCCGGAGACGTCAAAGATGCTCTCCGAGCTTGTCGGCCCTGACTCTTATCTCCTCAAGGTACTCCCTGCCCTGTTCCATGTTCTCACCGGCTCCTTTCGTCCAGGTTGAGGACAATGTCATATGCTTCCCTGGCCTTCTTAACAAGGTCGAGTTCCGTGCCGTCGTTCAATATGACGAGGTCGGCGTAGCGCTTCTTGTCCTCGCGCGACAGCTGGCATGCCATCCTGGCCCGCACCGTCTCCTCGTCGAAGCGCGAGTGCTCCACCATGCGCCTCACGCATTCATCCTCATCCGAATCCACTACTATAAGATAGTCCACCCAGGCCTGCGCGCCCCATTCCGGAAGCAGGGCGGCGTCTATGACGACGACTTCACTTGTGCGCCTGAGGTCCTCCATACGCCTCATTATCTCGCTTACCAGCGGCCCGCGCGTGATGTCGCCGAGTTTCAGCGCTCGGGCCTCGTCGGCGAAGGCCACGCCAGCCAGTCTGGCCGTGTCGACTTCCCCGGAAGCGTCGAGCACGTCTTCACCGAAGGCCTCAACGATGTCCCTCTTCACTTGCCCGCGTTTCAAAACCTCCCTGCCCATCTCGTCTGCGTCCATGCGCACCGCCCCGAGGTCCTCGAAAGCGCGGGCGACGGTGCTTTTGCCCGCGCCCATGATGCCGGCCACGCCCACCACCCTGCCGGGTCGCTCACGGCGTCCCCGGCCCCGTCCCCTGCCATTTGCCTCACCGCGTCTCCTGCCGCGGCCCGGGCCTCTGTCCCGGCCGCCTCGCCCGTCCTCTTTTTCGTCAGTGGGTTTCATACCAGTTGCCGCCCGAGGTCATGTCCACCTTGAGCGGGACGCGCAGTTCATAGGCCCCGCCCATTTCCTCTTCGAGGATTCTACTCATTTCGTCCCTTTCCGCAAGCGGGCAGTCGATGAGTATATCGTCATGCACCTGTATGACCATGCCGCCCTCGAGGCCGGCCTTGGCTATCCTGTCGTGAACCCGGAGCATGGCGAGCTTTATGATATCGGCGGCGGAACCCTGCACGGGAGTATTCACCGCCATGCGCTCGGAGGCCGACCTCAGGGGAGGGTTGCTGCTTGCGATGTTGGGAAGATACCGGCGCCGGCCCAGGAGCGTCTCGACATAGCCCTTCTCCTCTGCTGCCCGCACGGTGGCGTCTATGAACTCGTAAACGCCGGGGTAGGTCTCGCGATGCTCGTCCAGAAACGCCTTGGCCTCTTTCAGGGGCAGCTGGGTGGTCTTGGCGAGGGCCTGGGCGCCCATGCCGTATATGACGCCGAAATTGACCGCCTTGGCGATTATGCGCATCTCCCTTGTGACATCGGGCTGGTCCACCCTGAATACAAACGCGGCCGTCTGGGTGTGAATGTCGTCCCCGCGATTGAAGGCCTCTATTAAGGCCGCCTCGCCCGAGAGATGGGCCAGTATGCGGAGCTCTATCTGCGAGTAATCCGCCGAAACGAAACACCAGTCGGGGGCCGAAGGCACGAAGGCCTTCCGGATCTCGCCTCCGACTTCACCCCTTATGGGGATGTTCTGAAGGTTGGGGTCGCTTGAGCTCAGCCTGCCCGTGGCGGTGACTGCCTGGTTGAAATGCGCGTGAATGCGCCCCGTACCCGGCTCGGCAAACTTGAGGAGCTGGTCCACGTAGGTTGTCTTGAGTTTTGAAACCTGGCGGTATTCAAGGATCTTGCGCGGGAGCTCGTGCTCGGCCGCGAGCTGGGTGAGAACCGAAACGTCGGTGGAGTAGCCCGTCTTGGTCTTCTTGACGGGCTTAAGGCCGATCTCCTCGAAGAGCACTATGGCGAGCTCCTTGGGCGAGTTGAGTTTGAATTCCCGCCCGGCAAGCGAGTAGGCTTCTTTTATAAATCTGTAGAGATCCTTATCCAGCCTGGCGGAGAGGTCCTCAAGCATCGACGTGTCCACGCGTATCCCGCGCATTTCCATATCGGCAAGCACGTCAACAAGAGGCATCTCTATGTCGCGGTAGAGGTCCATGAGCGCGGCTTTCTCAAGGTCTTCCGAAAGCGCGTCCCTGACCTCGAGCAGCGTCCTCGCCTGCCGCGCCAGCTCGCATGCCGCCCCGCTCAACGTAGCGAGCTCGGCCTGGCGCTTCTTGCTCGGGGCCGGCCAGACTTCTCCCGCATAATCCAGGGCGAGGTCGGCCATGGAGTTGTGCTGGCTGCCTGGATTCAGGAGGTAGCGCGCGAGCAGCGCGTCAAACTCCATGTTCTTGACTTCGAGGCCGGCGTTCTTAAAGGCGACCTTCGCCCGCTTGGCGTCGTACACAATGAGCGGGGCGTCGCCCGAGGCCAGTGTCCCGCCGGCCGCCTCCACGAATTCCCCGGGCGTCACATTCGCGGCGTCGTCATGAG
>JASFEA010000191.1:0-5131 GCA_050125095.1 bacterium | reverse complement strand
CGACACCTTCGGGCGGTTGAGAGCCCGGATCGTGAACGCGGAGCAGGTACCGGCCGGGAACGAACAGGTCGCCGGACGCCTCCCCGCGCGCGGGGATCTCCTCGACCACCCGGAAGAGTGTATTGCCCGCCTGCCTTATGAACTCAATCCGGGATTTCCTGAGACCATATGCGGACAGAGCCGCGCCGGCGACGTCCCTCATGCGGCGAATCCGGCCGAGTCGCGTGAGGTCCTCAAAGGGCTTCATTGCCGGCTTCCATGCGTCATGTCCTTGATCATGTGTATGTCGTCCGGCTCGAGCGCGAACAGGTCCTCATTGACCTCGTGCGTGGGATTGAAACCGCACTTGAGGTAGAAGCCGACGGCCGAGCCCGATGGTATGGCGGACACATAGAGCCTGCGCGCGCCCGCCTCGAGCGCCAGCCTCTCGACTTCCTGCACCAGGCGCGTCGCGACCCCGCGCCCCCGGTAAGACCTGTCGACGAACAGGGCGGCCAGCTGGGCCACGCCCTCGCTCAGCTCGGGCAGGAGAACGGCGAAGCCGGCCAGCTTCTCACCGTCCATTGCGCCCAGCAGGACTCCTCCCCGGCTGAGTACCGCCGCCCACCTTTCGATGCGCGACTGAGCGCTGAAGCCCGATTCGGGGTCGTCCGACCACTTCGGCACTTCCCAGTTCACGACCTGGGGCTCGAGCACGCCGTTTCTGAAAACATAGCCCGTGGTTATGTGCTCGGAGCGGTCCACTTCCGCTGCCCTCTTTATGTCCTCCTCCGGAAGCTGCTTGATGATGACATCCGACACGCCTAATCTCCACCGCCACTGACATTCAGGATCTTAATGCTGCGCTCGATCACGGCATTCACCTTGTCGGGCGGAACGGGCAGGGCCGTTTCGCTTACCACGATTTCCGTCATCGTGACCTTTTCGACCCACCCCGTTTTGAGGTTCCTGTAAATGTCGCCCCAGTAGTGAGAGCTCCCAACGGTCACCACCTCCATCTCGGGCATGGGCTTCAAGATCATCTTAAACGAGCTCTCGCCGGAATCATACCGGACCAGAGCGCATGCCTGTCCATTCACCCGGCTCAGCCCCTTGAACTCGAGGGTTATCTCTCCGTTTGTGAATATCGACCCCCCGGCAACGCCGGTGCCGAGGTTGGTCGGGGCCCGGCTGAATGCCGCGGCATGGACCACCTTATCTCCGATGTTGTTGAGATGCTGTATGCCCTTCCCCTCAGTGGTGGGCCGGGCGAAGAGATCGCAGAAGCCGTGAAAATCAATAAAAGCATTATAGACGTGATAGCGCTTCCCGATGGGGACCTCGGCACCCGAGCTGTCGACGAGCCCTTCGAATACGCCGTGGTCTATGCCGAATACCCTGCCCATGTCGTCCATGCCCGGGCTGACGTAATACGACAGGTTCCTAAGAACAGGTATGGAGATCTCGGGCCCGCCCTCCTGCTCAAGCGTGAAGCGCAGGCATGTGTACTCGTCGGCTTCTTTTCCCGAGACTCCGGAGGGCACGCATCGGATGCGCATACGGAACACGTCCGTGCCGACGCGCGACCCGTCGAGGGCATAAGTGATAAGCCTGGACTCCATGGAAAATACCTGCGTCTCCGGGGACCGCTCTTTTCCGAGGTCGAACCGGCCGTCGAGTGCGACGGTTTCGGCGGATCGGCAGACACCGGTGAATATGGAGACGGCAATGAGAAGAACGGAGGCCTGTTTCGACAGGCGATTTCGCATGGTCATTACCTCCTGAGTTCCGGGTCTGATACACGCTGTAACCGGCTGGCATCAGATGTCTATCCGGCCCCCCGGCCCCGGCCCTGATCCTCCCGGCGCCTTAGCACGTATATCACCCACGGCGCGATCCGGGTCTCATTCACCCAGTCGATAGGTTCGCTGTCCTTTCCCAGGGGCTTGAGCATCTCGACAACTCCAAGGCCCGCCTCATCGTAGACCTCCCGATAGGCGTCGTCCCCCCAGACGACATCTTCCACCGGCCTCTTGTCGTCAACATCCGTGATGATGATTTTGACCCTGTCGCCGCTCTTGGCCCGCCGGTTTTCCGGAAAGTCCCTGGTGCTGAAGGACGCCCACTCATTGACATATATCTCCGGGGCCGAGACCACGCTCACTATCACACCGTTGCCGCTGAGCATGCTGCGCAGCTGGCTGAAGAGGGCCACCTTCTTCTCCATCGTGGGAATGTTGTCAAAAGTGAATACGGAAAGGACGAGGTCAAACTCCTCGCCCTCCAGACTCTGGAGGTTCCCGTCCTCCACCAGGCGGTAATCTCCATCCGGATCGGCTGCTTGAGCTTGCATGAGCATGTCGCGGGCAATGTCGACTCCTACCGCCTCGAATCCCAATTGCTCGAGAAACCTGGTCGAGCGCCCCGTGCCGCAACCGAAGTCCATAGCTCTCCTGCCCCGGACATGCCGGGCGATTATTCCCGGGATGTCGCGGTAGGCAAGGTAGTAGGTCCCGGGGAATTCCAGTTTTGAGTAGGCTTCGGCCCGCCGTGCGTCGTCGTAGACATTATCGAATTCCATACAGCTTGGGTAGCATGCCGGCGGGCCTACGTCAACACCCTATACGCCTTCGCCATGGGCGATAAGGCGGACTGTAAAGGCTCCCTCCGGGCGTGCCGACAATATATACAGGGCAGGTATGCTGTCCACGGGAGGGGATTCGTGTATGAAGCATACGACGACATTCGTCTTTATGCTCACCGTAGCCGCGGTACTGTGTTCAGCGCTCGCGGGCAATCTGCAAGCCGCCACGAGCAGCAGCACCGAGCCGGAGGTGCAGGAGTCGGAAGAGGTCAAGAACACGCGAGAGGTCCCGACGGAAACGCTGGCAAAGGGCAAGCGAGGCAGAAGACTCACACGCGTCGACGCCTGGGTAGAGGGCCTGGAGGGCGACAGGAAAAAGGTATTTGAGAAATACGGACATCCCTCGGGCAGGTACAGAGAAGAGACCATGGGCGCCGTTATCGAGACCTGGGTGTACGCGGGCGCGAACAAGACATTCCGCTTCAAGGGAAACAGACTGGTTCGCTGAGCCCTTATCGGGCCTCCGTGCCGGCCCAGCCGTCACGATCGTCTCAGCCTTCCCTTGGGTCCGGCCGGCTCCGGCTACAGAGCGTAAACGAACATCAAACGCAGCGCCACCGGCTCCTGGACCTGCCACATGCTGTTTTCCCTGTGCTCGAATAAGACTTTCTCGTTGTCGCTCAGCTTCGTGCTCTGCTTTACCAGATACGCCAGCGGCATCTGCAGGTCTGCCATGACCTGAAGGGGCCCGCGGCCGTACATGAAGCCAATTGAGCCCGTCATCCACGTTTCGTCCCTCGAATCGTTCCGCTCATGTGATTTCGCGAACTCATAAGAATTGCCGCCGTCGGGGATCACGGACTCGCCGTAGATCTTGGTGGTATACGTGTACTTTTTAAGCACCGTGAGCCTGGTGAGGACGGAGAGCCTCCTGTAGACTCCTATGGAAGAATACGCTTCGAAGCCCGTGGCAAAAAACCACGAACTGCCCTTCGAGAAATCCTCCCAGTAAGGGCTCCAGCCCATGTAAGGAGACGTCGACCACAACACGTCTTTCTCGTCGGTTCCGCTGACGCCGTTCCATCGCGTCCTCGTGTTCTCCATCCCCGTTCGGGACACCTCCAGAAGTAGCCCAAAGTCGAAATATCCACCGCCGTAGGCGTAGTTGAAGAAAGGATTCGTCTCGATAGCGAATCCCGTGGCGTTTTCGCTGGAGGTGGGATCGCTCTCTACGAGTTTATTCACGCTGGCCTGCCTGGCCGAGTCCAGTTCCAGGAAGAACAGCACGCCGAGGTCCATGTCCCCGACCTTGTAGAATCTCACCTTGGAATAGCCCCTGAGAAGTCTGCTCGTCTTCCGGTCCATCCACTTCTCGTCAGCATAGTAGTCCCCTTCGTATTCGGAGCCTTCGTCGTACTTCCATCTATAGGTATCGCCGTCATCGCGGCAACTCCGGTACCGGATGCCCGACTTGTAATTGCCTTTAAGCTCGAAGCTGGCCTGAAGGTCCCACTGGCGGCCGCCGTAAACCGTGTAGGTATTCTGGTAGAAAGCGTCGGCGTTGATGTGGGAGTACCCGAAGATGTGATTGCAGCCCGTTGTGGCCCAGCCCCAGGTAAGATGGGGCGTATGATAAGTCTCACCGTCCCGGGTGAACCTGATATACCCTGTCGGCACACCCGAGGAGAAATGGGTGTAATGCATCTTGAGGCCGACGGGGTTGCCGAAGAGGTAATGTGCGTAGGTAACCTTGAAGTCGAGATCGTCCCTCTCCGCGGTCGTCTCACCGTCGAAGGGCACGAGAATGTACGCCCTCTCGCCACCCGCGTCTTCATACGTGCGCGCAACGCCCTGGGCGGCCAGCTCCATGTTGAGGGCCGTCTTGCCGACTTCGAAGAGGAACTTCCCGTACCCGGCCGTAGTCAGGCCGCCCGCGCCGTAGCGCGTCCTGTATGCGTATGAGGAAACCTCCATGTATGAGCGCACGTCTTCCGGACTGCCCTCGTAATCATACGGCACGGCGAACTCGACGCTCTGATAGTTGCTCGTGTAGGAAACCGAGGGACGGTTGAAGATATTGGTGACATCACCCTGCCACGGCAGGGTCTGTGGGGCGAGATTGAAGACCAGGCCCTGCTCCGGCCACCTCAGAAGATCATGAGGATAGGCGAACACGGTCAGGTAGGGATTGCTGCCGATTGTGAAAGACGGATTGGCCATAGCCGCGGCAGCGGAGAGAATGATCAGCGGCATGACCAGCCCGTACTTCAAAGCGCGGAGTTCCCGGCACCTCTTGCTCATCTGTCGACCTCCTTATGCAGTATGCATATCCAACTGCTGCAAAAGGCGGCATGCTCCCGTCTGCTTCTTCCCCGTAGTCCGCCATAACCTCATTGACGTTCCCAAAGGGGTTTTCCAGGCGCTCACTTTTTCGAAAAGTTGACTTTTCTTGCTGCGCGCATGCGGCCGCGGGCAACGGGAATGCAAGAACCGGGCCTCCGCCCCGCGCACAGTTGACGGCCCGGCCGTGTGGCCCTCTGATGTGCCCCGGAAGAGGGGTTGTAGGAA
>JASFEA010000190.1:0-5166 GCA_050125095.1 bacterium | reverse complement strand
CACCCGACCGCTTCATTTGAGCAATACGGTCTTCTCAATATCCTTATAAACGCCCGCCGGCGTCGGGGCATATCAGACATATAGAAGACCTTCGCGCCCCGGATTTATACTCCCCCCTGCCACAAGGACCGCCGTGGATAAAACGGGGGACGCGGTGCTCCCTTCGGCGCTCTCGCCGCTACAGCGAGGCGGGGAAGCACTGCGTCCCCTTTGGCTTACTCGGTATTCAGGGGCGGCTTACTTTACGCAGACGGTATCCGTACCCGAGAAGGATACGCCGTCATTTGTAAGTCCGGTGAGCTCGAAAACGACCTCGCCCGGCGCCACCATGGCCTTGACTTCATTGACGTCGAACTTGGCGACCAGGTTGCCCTTGGCATCGGCCTTATGCCAGGACACCGGCAGGCCGTTAACCGCGAGCGAGCTTGTGTCCACCGCCGACAGGGCTATGTCTGTATGAATCGTCAGCCACTCGCTCTCTGACGCAATAACAAGAACCTTGGGCTGAACGATAATGTTGATGTCCATATCCGCGGCCATGGAGCCCGTGACGAAAGTCATAACCAGCAGAGCTAACATACATGCAGAAATCGTGATTCTCCTCATTCCACCCTCCAGTTGACTATTGAAAAACCTCTGTTGTTTCCCCACGTCTGTTTTTTGAGTCAGCGCTCCTGTTCACCTCCTTCATGCGCCTTTCGAGCCACCGTAACCTTGGACATACACGGGTTTAAGGAATGCAGAAAGCCCTGGAATTTCCCTGAAATCATACACCTGGGGAGATTAGAGCAAGAGCCGTGCCTCAGGCTGTGTGCAGGGCACGGACGACAAACGCATTTTACGAACCCCGTTTGTCGAGGTTCGGGGCTCAGAGAGGAAGCCTCAGGGCCTGAGATTGCGAAGCCGCTCTTCGGACTTATAGGGCGCTACATAGCGTTCGAAGTCCTCGGGCGGCATGGTGCCGGCGTGCCGCTGGGCAATGGGCTTGATGGCATCCATTTGCTTCTGGAGGACATCACAGGCGAAGTCGCCGCACTCGGCGCATGTCGAGGCGCCCCTTTCGATTGCGCAGGGCCTTACCTTGCAGGTGGTGTTGCCTTCCTCAAGGCCCGCTTTGCATCCCTTGCAGTCGACATCCGCCGGGTCTTCATGATGGTCGTAGTACTTCGCCCAGTCACGGCTCACCCGCTCCCTGTCTTCATCGGTCTTGAGGTTCTCCACATAAGCAGGACACAGATCGCATCTGTACCCGCAGTAGGACAGTCTCTCTTCCAACTCGCGCCTCCCTTTCTCAGTCTCCCATTAGCCTACCAAAAGGCTCAGGAAAAGCGTAAACTTTTCCCGCCGCATATGGGGCTTAAGAGTAGAGAGGAGACGATGACAGACCATGCAGGACTGGAAGGAGAAAGTTGAGAGGGCCCAGCGGGGCGACCTGGCGGCATTCGATGAGCTCGTAAGGAAATTCCGCGACATGGCCGTAGGCTACGCCTATACCGTCCTGGGCGACTTCTACCTGTCGGAGGATGTCGCACAGGAGGCTTTCGTGAGGGCCTATCTCGACCTGAAGTCCTTGAGGGAGCCCCGTGCGTTCCCTTCGTGGCTGCGCCGCATCGTCTTCAAGTACTGCGACCGGTACCTCCGGAAACAGCGCGTCCTGCTCCAGCCCCTCGACTCCGCGCTCTCCGTGGCAAGCCCCGGCAAGAATCCGGAGCAGGCTGCAGCCGGCCGGGACGAGCGCGACAGGGTGCTCGAGAGCATAGACGCGCTGCCGGAGAACGAACGCACTGCCACCACCCTCTTCTACATCGACGGCTACTCGATGGCTGAGGTCGGCGAGTTTCTGGAGGTGCCGGTGAGTACGGTCAAGAACAACCTTTACTCGGCCCGAAAGAGACTCAAGCGGAGGTATATGGCAATGATGAAAGACAATCTCAGGCAGCATGCGCCCGGCGACGACTTCAACGAGAGAGTGCGGAACGTGCTGGAGAACGTGCCGCGTGTAAGCTTTACGCTGCACAGGGACGAGAAAGCCGACGGGCTCCAGCGCTGCCCCGAGTGTTTTCCCTTCCCGGCATGCATGAGGTCAAGCCTGGAGTTCATGGGCGAGGACTACGGCTTCAGGCCCGTCGAAGGGCATGGGAGCACCTGGCGGCTCGACAACGCCTACACTTTCATATTGGGCGTGAGCGGCATGGCATTCAAGATGACATGGAAGGATGGTTGGTATCTGGGCAACCCCGGCACAGACCATCTCACCGATGATCTCAACCAGCCCTACGGCAGGGCCTTCGAGGCCGCAGGATACGAATACGAGTTACTGCGCCGGAACGATGCACCCGACTGCGAAACCGACTTCCGGCGGCGCATTATCGAGAGCATAAGGGACAGGCGCCGCCCGGTAATAGCGCGCGGCGTCGTGGGCCCGCCGGAGGAGTGCATGATCGTTGGCTTCGACGATGGTGGCGATGTCCTCATCGGCTGGAGCTACTTCCAGACGGCCCCCGAGTTTAACCGGAACGTCGACTTCGAGCCCTCCGGCTACTTCAGGAAGAAGGACTGGTTTAAGGACACCCTGAGCCTTGTCCTCATTGGAGACAAGGTCGAGGCCCCGCCGCGGGAGGAGACCTATCGCAAGGCGCTTCACTGGGCCCTGGAAATCTCCAGAACTCCACGGATAAAGGGCGTTTTCAGCAGCGGCCACGCGGCCTATGACGCCTGGGCGGAAGCGCTCAAGAAGGACAGGGACCTGCCGGCCGACGACATGAACGCCCTCAGGATAAACTACCACGTGCACGAGGACGCCGTGGGGACTACGGCTGAGGCAAGATGGTATGCGGCCCAGTTCCTCAAGCAGGTCGCCGATGAGATGCCCGACCATGCCGATCCCCTGCTCGGCGCGGCCCGGTACTATGAGGCCGAACACGACCTCATGTGGAAGATATGGAGCTTCACGGGCGGGCCCGCGAGAACCGACGAGGGAGCGCTCAACCTCGCCGACCCCAAGGTCCGCAGGAAGATGATCCCCATCATCCTGGAGGCGCGCAAGCTGGACGAGAAGGCCGCGGCCCTCATAGAGAAGGCGCTGGCTGGTTAGAGGGAGAAGCAGAAATCAGATTGGCCCGGCCCATAAAGAGAATGCTGCCCGTGATATTCTCCCATATCATGCAGGATTCTCCTGATATAGGCCTTACTCTACTCACTATCCGACACGTACAGCCCGGCGTCAAGTTGGGAGCGAGTCACTTGACATCTATGCGCTTCGGCCAAATGTGGGTAAAGTAGGACTAGCACAGGGGTGAGTGGAGAGAGGAATCCGCCGGTCGGTTAACTGCGCTTGAGGCGGAGCGACCGATGGGAGTTGTAGCTTCCAGAACACTCGTCCCGTTTTCTATTTTGATCGTTGTGCTCCTCCTCGCTATCGCCTTCCCCAGACTTGCCGAGGGTTCGCGCTCCAAAGCCGACCTGACCCGGGAGGAGTTCGCGAAGCTGCTCACGGGAAGAGTGCCGCCCGAGCTCGAGCGGCAATTCCACGAGGCCCTGGGCGCGCTCAGCCCGCCCGAACCCATGTCCTTCCCAACCCGGTTCGACTGGCGTGACTCGCTGGCACTATCGCCTGTAAGAGACCAGGAGTGCGGCGACTGCTGGGCCCAGGCGGCCGTCGCGGCGGTTGAATCCCAGATGCGGATCTATGACGGAGATACCACCCTCCTTTCGGTTCAGCAGGCAATCGACTGCAACTACTTCAACGCTTCGTGCAGCGGTGGGTGGCCCCATTCGGTATACACGCTCTACAAGATGGTGGGGGCCGTCACCGAGGACGCATACCCATACGTCGGGCTGGACAATCCTTGCGCCCAGGACACCTGCGACTTCATTCTGAACACAGAAGGCTGGCACTTCATCGACACCACCGAAGTGAGCATCAAGTCGCAACTCATGAGCCACGGGCCCCTGGTCGCATGGATGGAGGCCTGGACGGACATGGGAGACTACACGGGAGGCTGCTTCGAGCGTTACGGCCCCACCCCATACGGGCACCTGGTGCTCATAGCCGGCTGGGATGACGCCATGTGCGACGGCGCGGGCGCCTGGCTCATAAAGAACAGCTGGGGCACGGGCTGGGGCGAGGACGGTTACGGCTGGATCAAGTTCGATGTGGGCCGTATCGGTTATCTCGCCATGCTAGTCAACTACACGCCCAGGCAAGAGGCGAGCGTTCTCTATGAATCATTCACGCTGGACGACTCGGCGGGAGATGCCGACGGGCGGCCCGACCCCGGGGAGACTCTGACCATGTCCGTCACCCTCCGGAACATCCGCTGGGGCGTCGCCACCAATGTAAGCGCTACCATCATGACCACTACTCCGGGGGTGGAGGTCCTGACCGGGTCGGCCACATTCCCTGACATCGGAAGTGGTGCGGCGGAGCAATCCCACGCTCCCCACTTCGTGTTCTCAGTGGATGGCACAGTCGACTGTGGCGATAGAATTCACTTCATCCTCTCGATGACATCCGATCAGGGCCCCTCCACCGCCCGTTTCGACATGGCGACGGGATATTACGAGACCGTCTTCCTGGACGCCGCGGAGGTCGACACGGGCTGGACCAACGCACCGGACGACGACGCCGTTTACGGCATCTGGGGTATCGGGGACCCCAGGGGGAGCCTCCTCGGCGACAGCATGTTCGTCCAGCCCGAGCTGGACCACACGCCGGGAGGCGGTTTCAAGGCATACCTAACGCAGAATGCCAAGCGCCACAAACCTCCGGATCAGCGGGACGTGGACGGCGGCAAGACCACATATATATCCCCCGTACTCGACGTATCGGATTACGCTTCAGCCAGACTGAGGTACTGGCTGTGGTATACGAACGACACCGACTCGATATCGCCCCCCGATGACACGCTTCTGGTCGATATCTCCGCCGACGCGGGAAGCACCTGGGTCAACCTTGAGACCGTGTCCTCAAGCAACCGGTCCTGGGACGAAAGGGAATTCGAGATAAGGGATTTTATCCCCCTCACCGGCGGTCTGAGACTGCGCTTCACGGCCAGCGACTACGGGGCCGACAACACGGTTGAGGCCGCAATAGACGATGTCGAAGTAATAGCATGTCCTGACCAAGACCCCGCGGGAGTCGAGGAAAACGTACACGTTGACACG
>JASFEA010000189.1:0-5234 GCA_050125095.1 bacterium | reverse complement strand
CCCCGCCCCGATGTGGAGAAGGTCGATCCCGCCTCCGTTTTCGCAAGCGGCCTGATCAGGGAGGGGCCGGTCGGCCTCCCCGAGGTATCCGAGCCGGAGATTGCGAGGCATTTCGTCAACCTGTCGGTGTTGAACCACCATGTGGACAGGGACTTCTACCCGCTGGGTTCCTGCACCATGAAGTACAATCCCAAGGTGGGCGGCCATGTTTCGGCGCTGCCCGGCTTCTCGGGCCTGCATCCAATGGTGCCCGACTCCGCCGCGCAGGGCGCGCTTGCCGTGATGTACGAGGTCGGCAGAGCCCTCTGTGAGATCACCGGCATGGACGACATCACGGTGGCGCCGGCGGCCGGCGCGCATGGAGAGCTCACGGGAATGCTGATGGTGCGCGCTTATCACGCGGCGCAGGGGAAGCAGAGAAAGAAGGTGCTGATTCCCGATTCCGCGCATGGCACGAATCCGGCGAGCGTCGCGGTTGCGGGTTACGAGTCGGTGGAGGTGCCGTCCGGCCCGGACGGGCGCATCGACCCTGGCGCTCTCAAGGAATTCTTGGGCGACGATGTCGCCGCGATAATGATAACCAATCCCAATACGCTGGGCCTCTTCGAGACCCATATCCGCGAGGTCACCGACCTCGTGCATGAGTCGGGCGGGCTGGTATATATGGACGGCGCCAACATGAACGCGCTTCTGGGGATTTCCAGGCCGGGGGACTTCGGCGTGGATATCGTGCATCTCAACCTTCACAAGACCTTCTCCACGCCCCACGGGGGCGGGGGGCCGGGCTCGGGCCCGGTGGCGGTCAAGCGGCACCTGATCCCGTTCCTCCCTGTGCCCTACATATGCAAGCAAGACGGGGCCTACCGCCGATCCTGGGAGCACGGCAAGTCGATAGGGAGGATCCACACTTTCTACGGCAACTTCGCCGTGATGGTGAGGGCGTACTGCTATATAATAATGATGGGCCCCGACGGAATAAGGCGCGTGGCGGAGGACTCGCTCATAAACGCCAACTATCTCCTGGCCAGGGTCAAGGACCGCCTGGATGTGCCCTACGGTGAGAAATGCAAGCATGAATTCGTGGCGTCAGGGAAAAAGTTCCTGGCACGGGGCGTTCGCACCAATGACATCGCCAAGCGGCTCATGGACTACGGTTTCCACCCGCCCACAGTCTACTTCCCGCTCATCGTGGAAGAAGCGCTTATGATAGAGCCGACGGAGACCGAGTCGAGGGCGACCCTCGACAGCTTCGCCGAGGCTTTGATAAAGATAAGTGAAGAAATCGAGAGCGACCCCGAGCTCGTCAAGGGCGCGCCCCATAATACGCCGGTGCGCAGGGTCGACGAGGCGGGGGCGGCGAGGAGCCTGGATGTCGCCCAGTGAGGAGGAGGGCCGGGGCCGAGAGGTCCTGGAGTGGAGCGTCTTCCCATTCAAGGAAAACGCGCGGCGTTCCGCCATCGTTGTGGCGGTAATCGCCGCGGCCGGGGTTGTGGTTTACATGGCCTTCAGGGACCCTTTCCTCGTTCTCCTGTCCGTGGCTATCCTGGTGGCGTCGCTTTTCTCCTATTTCACCAGGACGACGTACAGGCTCGATGAGAACGAAGTTATGATAAAGTCCTCTGTGGGAAAGACCGTGAAGAAGTGGTCTCACTTCAAGAGGTACTATCCGGACGGGAAGGGAATCACTCTATCGCCTTTCGAGAAGAAGACGAGGCTGGAACCCTTCCGGTCCACAAGGCTGCTTTACGGGAGCGAAAAAGATGAAGTGGTGGCCTTTGTCGCGAAGAAACTCGATGGAAGAGCCGGCTCCGGGAGCGGAGGCTGAGCATCCTTTCGACGACCGTTTCACCGAAGAGGATGACGAGCTCGTCGAGAAGGTTGCACGGAAAATGGTGAACATGAGGCTTACCGTGCCGGCCATTTTCCTTCTGGAGTCGAGCAAACCTCTTGCATTCCTGGGCGGTCAACTGTTAGTCTTCTTAGAACCCTTTATCCAGACACTTTTCAACTTCAAGCAATACCAGAGATTCGCTTTCCTCATGGAGAACAGGGACAACTGGGAGCGGCTTCTGCGCAAGATCGAGGATCTGGAGGAAGAAGCCAAGCAGCGTGAGAAAGAGGAAAAGCGCGAAAAGAAGAAAAAGAAAAGCGAATAGGCATTCGGACGAGGTGCATAGGTGAGCAAAGATCCCGAGAAAATCCAGAGCATAATCGCTACCGACTGCGGCAGCACGACAACCAAGGCGATTCTGATCGAGAGGGTCGGCGAGGAGTACAGGCTGGTCGTGCGCGGGGAGGCCCCGACCACGGTGGAGGCGCCCTTCGAGGACGTCACGAGAGGCGTCCTGAACGCGGTCGCGGAGGTGGAGGACCTCACCGGCAGGACTTTTCTTAAGAACGAGCGCATACTCTCGCCCAAGGAAGGCAAGGACGGGGTGGACCTCTATCTGTCGACGTCATCGGCGGGAGGGGGCCTGCAGATGATGGTAGCCGGCGTGGTCAAGGAGATGACGGCGGAGAGCGCCCAGCGCGCCGCACTCGGCGCCGGGGCCATCGTGATGGACGTCATCGCCTCCAATGACAAGCGCCAGCCGCATGAGAGGATACAGCGCGTGCGGGCCCTCAGGCCCGACATGATTCTGCTCTCGGGAGGCATTGACGGCGGGACGACCACGCATGTGGCCGAGCTCGCCGAGCTGATCGCCGCGGCCGACCCCCGCCCCAGGCTGGGAATCGGCTATGAGCTGCCGGTCATTTTCGCGGGCAACGTGGACGCGAGGGAAATAGTGAAAGAGAGGCTGGAGGATAAGACCAGCCTGGAGATAACCGAAAACCTGAGGCCGGTTCTCGAGCGCGAGAACCTGCAGCCCGCGCGCCTCAAGATACAGGACCAGTTCCTCGAGCACGTGATGAAGCAGGCGCCCGGCTACGGGAAGCTACTTGAGTGGACGCCGGTGCCGGTCATGCCGACCCCCGCGGCCGTGGGATCGATCATGCAGCTCATCGCCAGGGAAGAGGGCATCGACGTCGTCGGCGTCGATATCGGGGGCGCGACGACGGACGTCTTCTCGGTGTTCGGAGAGGTCTTCAACAGGACCGTAAGCGCCAACCTCGGCATGAGCTACTCCATCTCCAATGTGCTCGCCGAGGCCACGGTGCCCAATATCCTAAGATGGGTGCCGTTCGACGTCGACACGGCCGACCTCAGGAACCGGGTCAAGAACAAGATGATCAGGCCGACCACCATTCCCCAGACTCTCGAGGACCTCATGATCGAGCAGGCCATGGCCAGGGAGGCCCTCAGGCTCGCCTTCGAGCAGCACAAGCTCCTCGCCGTGGGGCTCAAGGGCGTACAGCAGGAGCGCACCATCTCGGACACTTTCGAGCAGACCGAGAGCGGCGGCACCCTGGTCGACATGATGGCCCTGGACATACTCGTGGGCAGCGGCGGCGTGCTGTCGCATGCTCCGCGCAGAGTGCAGGCCGCGTTCATGATAATAGACGGCTTCAGGCCCGAGGGGATCACGCAGCTCGCTGTGGACTCCATATTCATGATGCCGCAGCTGGGCGTGCTGGCCCAGGTGCATCCCAAGGCCGCCATGGAGGTGTTTCACAAGGACTGCCTCATCAGGCTGGGCACCTGCGTCGCGCCCCGTGGCAGCGGCAAGGACGGCTCGCATTGCGTCGACGTCAAGGTCAAGAGGGCCGATGGGTCGGTTGAAGAGAAGGCCGTCAACTTCGGCGACATGGCCGTCATCCCGGTTCCGGCAGGCGATAAGGCGAAGATCACGATATGTCCCTCCCGGCGTTTCGACGTCGGGCACGGCAACGGTAAAGAGGTGCATACCGAGATAAACGGGGGCGTGGTGGGCGTCATCATCGATTGCCGCGGCAGGCCGCTGTTGCTCCCCGAGGACAGGGAAGAGCGGGTACGCAAGCTGACGGAGTGGAACAAGGCGCTCGACGTATATCCCAACACTTAAGAAAAAGCCGGAGGATTGAGAATTGGCACACGCTTATACGCCCGGACTAAAGGTCTCGAGCAAGACGATTTTCAGGAAGGAGAGACGGCTGCCCCTCAAGGGTGACGTTCTCGTCTCCGTGGGGGACGTCGTCAGGGCCGAAGACGTGATCGCGCGGACGGAGCTGCCCGGCAACGTGCAGACCATGAACGTCGCCAACAAGCTCAGCGTGCTTCCTGAAGACATAGAAAGGCACATGACCGTCGAGGTGGGCGGCTGGGCCGACAAGGGCAAGATCATAGCCGAGACGAGGACTTTCTTCGGGCTGTTCAAGTCGCAGTGCAGGATGCCCGTGGGAGGGACAATTGAATCGGTCTCCGCCATTACTGGCCAGGTGATCATCCGGGAGAAGGCGATTCCGGTAGAGGTCAACGCCTTCGTCGACGGCAAGGTCGTCGAAGTGTTCGAGGGCGAGGGCGTGCTCGTCGAAACCGATGCGGCATTCGTCCAGGGCATTTTCGGCGTGGGCGGGGAAGTGCATGGCCCCCTGCATGTCGTGGCCGGCAGGCCCGACGAGGTATTGAGACCCGAGCAGATAACCCCGGACATGAAGGACAAGATTCTCCTCGGCGGCTCGCTCATCACCATAGACGTCTTTGACAGGGCCCGGGAGATGGGAGTAAAGGGCATAGTGGCCGGCGGCATCGGCGACGCCGACCTCCGCAACCTCCTGGGCTATGACCTGGGAGTCGCCATTACGGGCTCCGAGGACATCGGCCTGACGCTGGTGGTGACCGAGGGTTTCGGCCAGATGACCATGGCCGACAAGACCTTCGACCTGCTCAAGTCCAAGAACGGCGTGAAGACATCCATGAGCGGGGCAACGCAGATCCGGGCCGGCGTAATCAGGCCGGAAATCGTGATTCCCATGGAGGATAGGGCCGGGACGATCGAGGACGTGACTGAATCCTCCAGCGGGCTCACAATTGGAACTCCGGTGAGAGTCATACGCGAACCCTATTTCGGGGCCATCGGCACGGTGACGGCCCTGCCCCCCGAACTGCAGGTCTTGAAATCGGAGGCCCGCGTCAGGGTCCTCGAGGTCGAGTTCGGCGACGGTTCGCGGTCGATAATCCCCCGAGCGAATGTCGAGCTTATAGAAGACTAGAAACTCCCGGAGTCCCGAGTGCGCATTCGATTGCTTCGTGAGAGAACCCCAGCCCATGCGCTCCCCTCTATATCATCCTGTCTCTTAATCGCCGCCCTGGCCCT
>JASFEA010000188.1:0-5338 GCA_050125095.1 bacterium | reverse complement strand
CTATGCGGAAGCCCGCGGCCGTCTGGTGGCCGCCTCCTCCGAACGCCTGGGCGATCTCGTTGACGTCGATGGTCTCCTTTGATCTCAAACTCACCCTGAAATGGCCCCTGTCCAGCTCGCGGAGCAGGACTCCGACGAGCACGCCTTTGATGAGCCTGGGGTAATTCGCGAAACCCTCGGTATCCACATGGTCGGCTCCCGAATCCTCCATCATGGCCCTTGTGACGTCCATGGTGGCTACCATACCTCCGTCGGTGGTCTCGATGGTGGCGAGCGCCTCGCTGAGGAGCTTCATTCCGGCCACGTTCTTGTTCCAGAATATCTCGGAGGCCAGGCTATACGGCCGGGCCCCGAGGTCGAGGAGCTCGGCGCCTATGCGCAACGTCCTGGAGCTTGTGGTCGGGAAGCGGAAGCAGCCGGTGTCAGTCATTATGCCGCCCATGAGGGCCGAGGCCTCTCCTTCGGAGAGGGGGGCCGCTATCATATTAAGCAGTATGTAGACTATCTCGGCCGTGGCGCCCGCATCGGTGTCCACGAGATTGATGTCGCCGAAGAAGCCGTTGGACCTGTGATGATCCATATTGACTACCGTACCGCATTTGGCCACGACCCCGCTTACCGCGCCGATGCGGTCGAGCCCCGACGAGTCGACCACGATGGCCACATCGGCCGGCGGGCCGTCGGCGTTCTCGACGTCGGCGCTGCCCTCGAGGAATGTGAAGTTGCCGGGTACGCCGTCTTCAGATATTACTCTAGGTTCTTTGCCTAATCGCTTCAAAACAGAGTAGATAGCCAACTGGCAACCAATGGCGTCTCCGTCGGGCGCGATGTGGGAGGTTATGATGAAAGTCCTGGAAGTCGCAATGAGATCAGCGATCTTCCGGTAGGTCTCGTCCATTCTCCGGGTCCTTAATCTCTCTTAAGATACTGTCTATGCGCCTGCCCCGGAGGGCCGCTTCGTCCATGTGGAAGCGGAGCTCGGGAACGTGTTTGACATGCAGCCTGCCGCCGAGCTCGTGCCTTATGAAGCTCGAAGCGCTCTCGAGGCAGGCCAGGCTCATGTCGGCCTCCTCGTCCGCGCCCATGACCGTTATATAAACCGTGGCGTACCTGAGATCGGGGCTCATCTTGACGCCCGTAATGGTGACAAAGCCGATCCTGGGGTCCTTTATCTTGCGGGAGATGATCTCGCTTATCTCCTGCTGTATCTGCCCGCCCAGCCTGTCGGTTCTCTTGCCCTGCACTCCCTGTCACCTCAGCTCGGTTTGGATATCTATGACATGCGCACTGCCGTCCGACTGGATAAGGTCGATGACTTTGGAGATCACCTGGTCGGCGAAGCGCCCGTCCTTGGACACGATGGCTATCCCAAGCGTGGCGCGCTGCCACAGGTCGAAATCGTCTATCTCGGCGATGGACACATTGAACTTATTTCGCACCCTGTCCTTGATCCTCCGAATAACCCAACGCTTGGATTTGAGCGACCCGCTCTCCGGGATGTGCAGGCTGATAGTACAGGTCCCCACAACCAAACCGAACCCCTAAGCCCGTTCCACTTCTTCGAGGAGATATGCTTCGACAAGGTCGCCCTCTTTAAAGTCGGCGAACCCTTCAAGCACCAGACCGCATTCGTAGCCCTGGAGTACTTCCTTCACGTCGTCCTTCACTCTCCTTAAGGAAGCGATCTTGCCGTCGAAGACGACCTCTTCGCCCCTCATCACCCGCACCAGGGCGTTGCGCGTTATGGACCCGCCGGTGACGAAGCACCCCGCGATGGAAGGCGTGCGCCGCACCATGAAGACCTGCCTCACCTCCACCGTACCGATCACCTTCTCCTCGATCTTGGGCGCGAGAAGCCCCTTCATGGCGGCCTGTATGTCCTTGGTGACTTCATATATGACGTCGTATGTTCTGACGTCCACGTTCTCCCTCTTGGCCAGATCTCTCGCCTTGGGAAGAACGCCTACGTGGAATCCGATTATGACGGCGTCGGATGCCGACGCCAGCAGGACGTCGGTCTCATTGATGGGGCCGACCGCCTTGTGGATTATATTGATGCCCACTTCCTCCGCCCTGAGCCCGCTCAAAACGTCGCTCAGGGCCTCAACCGACCCGTCGACGTCTGCCTTGGCGATTATGCGGAGCTCCCGGACTTCCCCGGCGGAGATCCTGGAATAGAGGTCTTCGAGACTTATGTGCTTTATGGCCCGGTGTTCTCTCTCCCTCTGTAGTATCTGCCGCTTGGCCGCTATGTCCCTGGCCTCCTTCTCGTCGTGGGTCACCATGAAAGAGTCGCCCGCCTGGGGAACCCCCTGAGAGCCGAGCACCTCGAGAGGCATGCCAGGGAAACCCTCCGCTACGTTGCGGCCGCGGTCGTCGAAGAGAGCTCTTACTTTGCCGCTCCATATGCCGGCCGCAAAGGGATCGCCCACGACCAGCCGCCCTTTCTGTATGAGCACCGTAACCACTATGCCCCTGCCCTGCTCGACCCTGGACTCGATAACCACACCGCTGCCCCTGCCCTCCCTCGGGGCCGTAATTTCAAGCATCTCGGCCTGGAGTATTACCATCTCGAGCAGATGATCGACTCCCTCTCCGGTCTTGGCGGACACGGGGACGGTGATGGTCTTGCCCCCCCAGTCCTCGGGCGTAAGGCTATTGGCTCCGAGTTCCTGCTTCACCCTGTCGAGATTCGCGTCCGGAAGATCAATCTTATTGATGGCCACGATAATGGGGACTTCAGCGGCCTTGGCGTGGTCTATAGCCTCGATCGTCTGGGGCATCACGGACTCATTCGCCGCCACGACAAGTATGACGATATCGGTGGCCTGGGCGCCGCGCGCCCTCATGGCGGTGAAGGCCTCGTGGCCCGGCGTATCCAGGAACGTTATCTTCCCGGCCGGACTCTCGACTTCGTAAGCGCCGATGTGCTGGGTTATGCTGCCGGACTCGCCCCCGACTATGTTACTCCGCCTTATGTAGTCGAGAAGCGATGTCTTGCCGTGGTCGACGTGACCCATGATGGTCACTACGGGATGCCTGGGGAGCGCCTCTATCTGTTCCTCCGCCTCGGCCTCCTCCAGAAGCTGGGCGCCGTATTCCTTCTCGAACTCCACCTCGTAACCGAACTCGTCGGCGATGGTCTCAATGGCATCCCCGTCGAGGCGCTGGTTCACGGTTGCCATCAGGCCCAGCCGCATGCAGCACGCGACTACCTTGGCGGAGCTCACCTGCATGACGTTCGCCAGCTCGCCGACCGAGATGAACTCCGTCACGCTTATCAGCTTGCGGTCGACATCGACGCTCTCGGTCTCTTCCCTCGACTTGCGCCTGCGCCTTCTCGGTTTCTTGGCGCCGTCCATCTCAGCCAGAGTCTTGCGCACGGTATCCTTAACCGACTTCTCATCGGATACCCGTCTCCTTACAACCGGGCGCTTCGGCGGCGGGGCCGGCTTCTTTGCCGGCTTGGCTTTGGGCTTCGCCTTGGCCGCCTCCCTCATCTTCTTCTTGCGGGCGGCCTCTTTCTTTACCGCCTCCTTCTCCTGCTTGAGCTTGTCCTTGAGAGCGTCAACGGTCTCGTCATCAATGGCGCTCATGTGGCTCTTGACCTTGATGCCCATGGTCTTGAGTATTCCCAGGAGCGCCTCGCTCGAAAGGCTGAGCTCCCTCGCTGCCTGGTAGACTCTTTTTCTTGCCACTCCTTTTACCTCCACTATTCGGATGCCGGAGAGCTCAATTATATAAACGAGCTCCCGGACTCAAGCAAATCGCGCCGGAGCCGTTTCACTTCTTCGCCGTCCGGCATTCGGCCCAGAAGCCGGGAGAGGCCGCGCCTCTCCAGCGCCTTGTCCAGGCAGCCGGCGTTGAAGCACAGGTAATGGCCGCGCCCGGGGCCGTTCCCGCCCGCAACTCCACCCGGACCCATGGTGAACCTGAAGAGGCGGCTTTTGGGGAACTTACCCCCGCAGCCCAGGCAGGTCCTAAGGGCAACATGGCCTCTCTTCAAACGGCCCGTTCCCGAGAGTCGCCCTCCTCATCCGGGTCCGCCACCGGGGACTCCTCCCCGGCGTCTCCGGCCTCAACGTATTCGGTTCTGTCTTCTGATTTATCCTCACCGGTCTCCGCCTGATCCGAGGCTTCCGGCTCATCCTCTATTTCGCTTTCGTTGCCCTCATCGCTGCCGGCTCCGGCTCTCGCAGCCGCGTCCACAGCGGGCTCCTCTTCTTCATCGTCGGCCACAGCGGGCTCCTCTTCTTCATCGTCGGCCACGGCGGCCGGCTCCTCTTCTTCCTCCACCGCAGGTTCAACGGCCTCTTCCTCCGCCTCCACTTCCTCGTCGACTCTCTCTTCCGCAGCCTCTTCCGGAGCGGGCTCTTCCTCGCCTGTCTCAGTTGCAGCGGCCCGGGCCGCCTCCATGATCTTGGCGGCACCCTTCTCGCCGATGCCGCTTATGGACATCAGGTCCACCAGCGTGGCGGCGGCGAGCTGGTCGACCGTCTCATATCCGGCCTCCTCCAGCTTCACCCGTGTCTTCTCGCCTATGCTCTTGATGTCGGCAATCGGTACTTCAGGGCTCTCCTTGAATTCCAGTCTCTCAGCATATTGCGATTCGTTTATGAGGTCAATCTTCAAGTTGGTCAGCCTGGCCGCGAGCCTGGCGTTCTGACCTCCGCGCCCGATGGCGAGCGAGAGCTGGTCATCGGCCACGACAACGGTGACTTTATTCTCGTCGGCGTCCATCTCCGCCAGCCCCACCTGGGCGGGACTGAGTGCGCGCGTTACGAACTCGATGGGGTCATCGCTCCAGAGCACCACGTCTATGCGCTCTCCCCCCAGCTCCCTCACGACGGACTGCACTCGCGAGCCCTTCATGCCCACGCAAGCGCCGACGGCGTCGACCTTCTCGTCATTGGAATGCACTGCTATCTTGGACCTTGAGCCCGGATCCCGCGCCACGGCCTTGATCTCGACGACGCCCTCCTTTATCTCGGGAACCTCAACCTCGAAGAGCCGGCGCAGGAACTCGGGATTGTTCCTCGATAGCACCACGGGAGGTCCCTTGGAGGTCTTGGAAACGTCCACTATGTATGCCTTGATCGAGTTGCCCTGCCTGAACTGCTCGCGCGGAATCTGCTCGCGCTGGGGCAGTATCGCCTCGGTGCGGCCGATGTTGACTATGATATTGCCCCGGTCTATCTGCTGGACGCCACCGGTGACGATCTCCCCTATGCGGTCCTCGAACTCGCCGAATATCCTGTCCCGCTCGGCCTCGCGGACCCTCTGAATGACGACCTGCTTGGCCGCCTGGATGGCGTTTCTTCCGAAGGCGACGAGGGGA
>JASFEA010000187.1:0-5495 GCA_050125095.1 bacterium | reverse complement strand
CCCTTTTGGCCTCTGATGCGGACCGGTCGATGTAGAAGAAAAGATTCTGCCCGGTCGAACCCCCGGTCTCATCATGGATGAGATGGGCGCGCGGGTAGCCTTCCGCGATCAGGTCCTCGAGGTTCTCCCTGACGTCGCTCTTTCTGAGTATGGGGAAGGAGCGCAAGTCATCAAGGGTCTTGAAGTCACCGGGCTCGGCCCCCATGTTCTTAAAGACCCTGCGGTAATACGGGACCCTGGCCGCCGCGTGCTCAAGCAGCGACTTCATCTTGGCCCATTGGAACTCGCGAATAGCCTCGGGTTCCGTAAGCTGGACGCCGCGCATCTCTTTCAGATAGCCAAGGACATTGTCCCTCTTGATCGCCCGGTATGCCGGATAGATGAGTTTGCGGATCAGAAATGGATTCATAGAGAAGAATACCCCTTACTATTAGCGGCATTCTAGCAGACGCCATTGAGTGCAGTCAAGCGGGCTCGCCGGGCCCCTTGCCCCGGCAGGCGCTCTACTTACTTGATGCAGACGAAGGTGGTGGAGGGAGCGAAGGTCAGTACCAGGTGTTTGGCCGGTCCGAATTTCCTGAGCGCGTGCAGCAGCGTCGTCTTCCAGCGGCTCGGGGTCCTGAGCTTCTCCGGGTCGAGCATCTCAACCTGGTCGAGCACGGTCGAGAAGCCGACTTCCTTGAACGCCCGCCTCAACTGGGGGAAGGTGAATTGGTTGAAGTCGATCCCGAGTTTCATTATCTGCTCTCCCTGGCGGGCACATCGCAGCTTATACCGCCACCTGTCGGGCATCCACCCGTAGAGCGGCCAGTGGTATTCATGGGACACGAGAGAGAACTTGTTGGTAGAGCTGAAATAGAGAAGGCCTCCAGGTTTGAGGGCCCTGTATGTGCGCTGAAGGCCGGTCCGCCAGTCTTCCACGTGCTCGAAGACGGACTCGGCAAGTATGATATCGTATACTGATTCCCCGATGTCCATGTCTTCTATGTTGCCGAGCTCCACGTCGGCCTCGATACCGTGCCTGCGCCCGAACTCGCGCGCATACTCAATGAGTTGAGGGCTTATCTCGATGCCTTTGCACTGGAGACCCTCTTTCTTGCACATGATGGGAAACCAGCCGGTACCGATGCCGATCTCAAGCATCTTGGTGTTCTGGTCAATCCGGACATATCGCCGGAGACGCCACATTATGCTCTCGTAGCGGCCCCTGTTATGCTCAAGATCCACATGCTTATGGCCCTCTATGTAGCGAGTGACATCCGGAATTTCTTCTTCATGTACTTCCAAGATATACCCCCGGTCGCCCTATGGCCCCTCTGGCGCAGACACCTCTCCGCCATAGAAGTCTATCGGCACGAGCGGTTCAGAGTCTAGCGTGAGCCCATCTCCCAGGCAAGGCATTTTAGGCGTTTATCCCCGGCCCGCGCAGGTTCATAGGAGGCGGGCAGGGAGGAACTGGAGGGCGGCAGCGGCCGCCGGGGCCCGGGGATGCGCGAAAAAAGGCCTCCGGAGCAGCCCCAGGGCTCTCGGGGCCCGGGTGGTACACAAAAGGTTGATACTTGGCGCTGCTGGCGGTAGAATCTGGTAGCGCTGGAATCTGGCGGCGACACAGTCCGACATTAATATGTGGGTGCCGGGGTGGCGGAATTGGCAGACGCAGGGGACTTAAAATCCCCCGGGCTGCAAGGCCCATGTCGGTTCGACTCCGACCCTCGGCACCACTCCTCAAGTGATCTCTCAGAAAGATGCTCTAAACCCTTAAGTATATGCCATTTTGCTTGACTGGAGCCCTGGCATGCTGTATTATAGGGCAGCCGGCGAGAGGTTGAAGTGCGGGGCAGGGAAGCCTGGCTGACCGACTTGCCCGCTTATTTTGCAGGGAGTGTCCCCATTTTCCTAGACACTCGGAACGCGATCCTTCGAGCCGCCGCCACACGCGCCCGAATTTCGCATCCTGCCAAGATAGCGTCCGCGCTGGGAGCATAACCTCCGCCGGCACTCCCATTAGCGATTGACACCACGCGCGCAAGTCCATATGCTTCCTAGTGGCAAGTGAGAAAGGAGCAACTGACTGCACTTCATTCTCGCATTCATTCTCCTCGCGGCCCCGGCCGGCGGAAGGCCCGAAATTTATCCGATGCCCATGACCCAAGCCGAGGCCGAGGCCTATGTCGACTCCCTGGGCCGCGACTACATCGAAATGAAGGCCTCGCTCGAGCCCCACTGGGCGACCGCCATGGGAATACCCGGCCACGACGGCGACCTGGCGCGGTATAAAGGCCAGGGCGTGAGCCGGCCATTGAGGCGCGTTTTCGGCATAAAGCGCAAGCTGACTTCCTTCAGCGAGGACAGCCTTTCCATCTCCACATGGGCGGACCAGCAGCTTCTGCTCGCCGAGATTCAGACTTTCGAGTACTGGTTCTCGGGCCAGGTCTTATGGAGGCGCTCGCCGCTTCCCTACACCGATGCCATAATCGAAGGCATCACGAGCCTCATGCTGAGCGGCAGGGAGGACTCGCTTTCGGAGTATCTCGCCTTGAGGCTTGGGGCAATCCCGGGTGTCGTTGAGGACGCCAGGACGAATGTCACCGATCCTATCAAACTCCACTGTGAAGTCGCCGCGGCGGACCTCCGGGGGTTTCTTGCCTGTCTCGATGCCGGGTCGCCTGAGACATGGGCGGCGATTGACAACCGAGTTGTGACTCCAGAGATGATCGAAAGTGCCCGGAGTTCGATAACCGGTTTCGCCGCGTTCATAGACTCGCTTGGGATCCGCGGGGAAACCAATTATGCCCTTGGAGCGGAGGAATACAGCGCCTACCTCACAACGGCTTTCATGCTCGAAGAGCCCCTGGAGAATATCATAAGCGAGGCCGAGCAGACGCTGGAACAGGCGAGGGAGAAGAATCCGATGGCCGCTAAGGGAAGAGAGCAGCGGCCGATACCGTATTTCATTGACGGAGTGCCCGCTCAGCATGAGCGCGACCGCATACCTGACTGGCAGGAGGCCGTGGTCTCGACGGTCAATCGACTCGAGATGCTCGGCCTTCTTGCTGTAAGGGACGGTGACAAGATGGTTTCGGTGAAGCCCATGCCTCCCTTTGTGCCCGGCGGCCCCGTCTACATACCGCCGGCGGCCTCGGGTGGGAGCGTTGATGGTGCAGTGTATCTGCCGTTACCTGAGCGGAACAAAGACAGGGAGGGCGATTCCGGAGCCTGGCGGTGGCAGGAGCCGCTGCTGTCGGCGTATCCGGCGCTCCACCCGGCGGAGGTCCGCCTGCATGATAACCCGTCCGCCATTCGCAGGTATGTGCGCAACAGCATGGCACGGAACGGATGGAATCTCTACTTCAGCGTGGTCATGGCCAATCCCGTTCCCGTCGACGGTGAAGAGCAGGCCGCCAAATGGACCAGCCTCGCATATTGCGCGGCTGCCGCCATCGCCGAGATCAGCATCCACACTGGCGAGTGGACTATCGATGATGCCGTGGAATTCATTGCCCGTGAGACGGGCAGGGACCCCGAGGCCGCCCTCCGGGACGCCCGCCGATATGCCGTAGCGCCCGGAAGCGGAATTGCTTATCTTCTGGGTAGAAGGGAGATCCTGAGGCTCAGAGAGAGGTACAAGAAGGTCAAGAGGAACTCCTTTGACTTGAAGGAATTTCATGATACATTGCTTTCTTGTGGCTATCTGCCACCGTATTTGCTATCGATTGAAGTGATGTCAAAGGGCATGGGAAGGGAATAGGGATGCTTGGACGCTCGTCCGCGCTCTGGCAGAGGGAGGAGGACATGCTTAGGAAAGCAGCGCTTTACGCATTACTCATAATCACAATGACCGCAGCATTCGCTGCCGACTCTCACGCAACCAAACTCGCGGGTGAGTTCCTGCAGACGGGCATCGGCGCCCGGGCGCTCGCCATGGGAAGCGCCTATGTTTCGGTGGCCGACGACGCAAGCGCCACCTACTGGAACCCCGCGGGCCTCGTGATGCAGGAGAAACGCCAGCTCCTTCTGCAGTACTCCAGGCGTTTCGGCGACCTCGTGAGCTACAATGCCGGCACATTCGCGCGCCCGCTCACGGACACCCCGGGCAAGGAGTCGGCGGGCGGCGTGAGCCTGGTGTGGCTCCGCGTAAGCGACATCGCATTCACGTCGCATCTTAACGAGCCGGGTGTCGATTTTATCGACGACGATGAGGACGGTTACTGGGACCCGGGCGAGAAGCGTATCTGGAACCCCAGCCGCGTCCGGTGGGAGAGCGACAATGAAGTCGCGGGCTGGCTCTCCTACGGCAGGCGCGTGACCCCGTCCATCGCACTCGGCATCAACGGCAAGATCATCTGGAAGGAGATCGGCGACATCTCGGCGACGGGTTTCGGGCTCGATCTATCGCTTCTGCAGCATATAAACGAGAACTGGAGATGGGGCTTCAACCTCCAGGACGCGACGTCGACGCCGCTGTACTGGAGCGGGTGGTACGACACCATCGACTCGACCGGCGTCCCCTACCGCCGCAAGGTGGACACCAAGGAGACCATATACCCGACCTTCAAGGTGGGAACATCATATACCATCGTCTCAGAGTCCATCGCGGGTCAAGTGTTGCTCGCCCTCGACATCGACTTCAAGTTCGAGGGGCTCACTGGTGATGAAACCGATTTCACCATGGGCGAGACCGTAAGCGGCGACGTGATGCTCGGCGGACGCTATCAGTACAAGGACATAGTGCGGGTCAGCGCAGGCATGAACAAGCAGCAGCCGACCGGCGGCATCGGCGTCACCGTCGGCGGCGTAGACGTGGACTATGCCTTCTGGCCCAACGAATCGCTGGATACAACTCACCGCATTTCCTTAATAGTCAGTTTCTAGATGCTATCCGCAGAGGCTGATGCAAAAGGGGAAGACCCATGCTGGGACCCATTGTAGGCGGCACGGAAAGGGGCGGGGCCGGCACCTTCAAGGTCCTCCGGCCCTTCGACGCTTCGGTCTATGAGGAAATCGCGTCGGCGGACGCCGGCCTCATAGAGGAAGCCTTCGCGCTCTGCGAGAGAGCCAGGCCCGTAATCAGGGCGATGACGCGAAAGGAGAGGGCCGACGTCCTCTTCAAAGTGTCGGGGCGCCTGGAAGCCGATAGGGAACGCCTTTCGACCATACTTGTAAGCGAGGCCGGCAAGACCATAAAGGAAGCCCGCACAGAGGTCGGGCGCGCCGCCAACACTTTCCGGTTCGCGGGCGAGGAGGCAAAGCGCCTCGGCGGGGAGATAGTGCCTTTCGACGCCGTGGCCAACGGCGTGGGGCGCCAGGGATTCAGCATGAAGGTACCCATAGGCACGGTGGTAGCCATCACTCCCTTCAACTTTCCCCTCAATCTCGCAGCGCATAAGATAGCGCCCGCAATGGCCGCGGGCAATCCCTTCATCTTAAAACCCGCAAGCCAGACGCCGGTCTCGGGAATCGAGCTCGTGCGCATCATACTCGAATGCGGCTGGCCG
>JASFEA010000186.1:0-5564 GCA_050125095.1 bacterium | reverse complement strand
CGATGATGAAATACATACCGGTCGCGACCTCAGCGCCCCTTTCATTGTCGCCGTCCCATCTCAGCGTCAGGGGCGCGGTCCCCGTCCGGCCGCTGAAGAGCGTCTTAACGCGCTCGCCCCGGACGGAGTACACGGCGATCTCTGCCCGGCCTGCGCGGGCCGGGGAGAACTGGATCTCAACGGACGCGCCAGCCGGATTCGGCCCCACCGACAGCATGGGTTCATGCCCGGGGCCGCCGGTTCCGACGCCCGCGAGATATGTGGGGTAGAACCGGTAGGAGAACGCGAGGGTCCTGGCGCGGCTTATTATCCGGCCGGCCACGTTCTTCCCGGGATCGTCGGGATCGAAAACATGCGGGATCTGGGGATAGGCCCTCGCTACGGCCGCTATGCCCTCGGCTTTCGCGGCTGCCAGCTCGTAATGACCGGCCTGGAAATCATCGGCTGACTCATCCAGGAGATCCATCATGTCGTTGTAAGCCTGCGGGGGCATCGAGTCCGAGGCTGAGTCTATGTGTCCCCCCAGGTCGTGATACTTGTCGCGCGCTACATCGTACGGGTCTCTGTTATCTAAGCCCAGCGCGAATACCGAGAACTCGTCGTCCTCGGATCGCGAACGGCCCTGGATCCTCAGGGTCGGGATAATCTCCATCTCCTCGGTGGTTATGTCCCTCCACGCGCCGCAGCCTCCCGAAGGGCGGGAGAACACCCTGACGTATTCGGTGGGCGTGCCGTTGGCGAGAGAGGTGTCCGTGAAGGCGAGCTCGCTGATGTAGTCGAGCGTCGATGTCGTCGTGATTTCGTAGAACTTGGAGAAAAACTCCACGCCGGCCGGCGGCGGGCAGGGCTGCGTGCTGTAGGCGAGGGCTTCGACGTATCCCGCGTCGTTTACCGAGTCGAAGGTTATGGTCAATTCCCCGGGAATGACCTCTACGACGACACTGTCACCGGGCGCCACGGGCTCCTGGTACTCCTCTATGAGCTCGAAAACGCGAATGCTGTCATTCGTGCTGGCCACGTAGAGCTCGCCGTCTATGAACGCCAGGCTCTGGGGATACATGCCGGCGAGACCGTATACGAAGTGGGTGTCCACGTAGGCCCCGGCGAAGGTCATCTCGAAGATCTTGCCCGAGTCGGAGCTGCTTGCCACGAACAGGTTGCCGCCGAATGGGGCCAGCCCGCTCAGGCTGTAGGCGAAGGTGATGTACTCTGTGGTGTATATGTAGCCGTCGGTGTCCATTATGTGGAGTACGTCGCTCTCCCGGTCTATCACCCACAGGGTGTCGTTTCGCTCAACTATGCCCGTGGGCAGGTCCACGCCCAATGTGTGGAAGCTGTCATCGATGTAGAGCGTGTCCTTGTCCCAGTGCACTTTCAGGATCTCGCCGCATTCATCGGTGAGCCAGTAATTCTCGGCGCCGTAGAACTCCCCCGACGAGAGGTAGGGGCCCTCCGCGCCGCAGTAGGGGGGCTCGAGCGTGTATTCCTCTTCCCAGTAAACATGCCCGTCGGTCGGGCGCATGTTGTGAAGCCACGAGCGGCTCATGTAGGGGCCGCACTGGCTCGTGACGAAGAGCGTCACGCCGCCGGTAAAGAGCCGCCTCTCGGCCATGCCGGTTTTCTTGCTCAGGCCGAGGCCGCAGCCGTCCGGCCCGGGGATCTTGCGCACGAGCTTGAAGTCCGCGTGCGATACAGAAAACAGAATTAAAACAATTACCAATGCCGGGAGTATAAGCCTCCTCACTTTCGCACCTCCAGATTGTGGATATATTCCATATTATCACAAAGGGAGGGCGGCATTCAAGCGCCGTGTTGTGTACGGAGATGGGTCGGTGAGGGTCCGGTCCAGGGAGGGAGGAGGGTGAGACTCACCCTAGCGAGTTCCTCAAGTGTAGGTCTTGCAGGCGCTGCCCCTGGAGGCGAAATACCTGCGATCAGCTTCATAATGGCACTTCTTGTACTTTTTCCCGCTCCCGCACCAGCAAGGCGCATTGCGCGGGAGGTCCGCGGCTGATTTGGGCGGGGTCTTGAAGATCGCCCTGCTGAGCTTTTCGAATATGTTCATAATATTATCCCTATCGGTCTCTCAATTAGATGCCCCTTCGGCCTTTCAGGATACCATAAATGAGTCCGGATATCAGTCTTTTTTCCACTCTTTGCCGGCCTTGTGCCTTAAGTCCGGCCGGGGGCGTGCCGAATCCACATATGAAGGGGAGGGATATTGTAATGGTCGAATCTGGGCACGGAGGCGGATCTCCAGGATCTGCCGGCTCCGCCGGGGCGGTCAAGCCGGCCCCCAGGCAAGAGAAGCCGGCTATCCCCATGGAGCTGCTACCGCGGTGCCTGTATCTGGAGATAACAGACAAATGCAATATGAACTGCCCGATGTGCATCACGAGGGCGTACAGGCAACCCAGGCCTGATCCGCTTCTCAGCCGTTCGGAGATCCGGGAGCTGCTTCTCGACCCGATGAGCGCATGGGGAGGGCAGCACTTCGTGGTTTCGGGCGGTGAGCCGATGCTCTCGCCCATACTCGAGGACGTGCTGCGCGACGCGGCCGCACGGGATTTCAATATAACCTTCGCGACCAACATACTCGACGAGTCGCTTCACAAATTCAACGACGTCCTCAGGGCAATCGACGACCCGCGCCATGGCTTCCAGTTCTCCTTCGACTCCATCGACCAGCTGGAGATGAATCACATTCGCGGCAAGGACGTGCATGCCGGGGTAGTGGCCAATGTCCGCAAGGTGGCGGGTCTCAAGGACAGGCACGGCTATAAGACCAGGCTATTCGCCCAGATCGTTCTCCAGGAACTCAATGTCGGCTCGGTGTTCAAGACGATCGACTTCCTGCTCAAGGAGATCGAGGTGGACGTTTGCATAGTCCAGCCGGAAGTCAAGTACTCGAACGTTACCCTCAGGACCCTCAGGAAGCAGAGACCGATTGAGTACAGCCCGGAGTTCAGGTCGAGGTTGCTGGATACGGCCAGGCAGCTTTTCACGCTCGCCTCATCCGACAGGCGCATAAAGGTCGAGGGCGGGAGCTATTCGAACTGGGAGAAGTTTCTTACCAATCCTCTTAAGATCGAGGGGCCCTGTAACAGCAGAAATATGATAATGGTCGGGCCGTACGGAGATCTCAGGGGATGCCTTTTCAGCCCCGTCATCGGCAACATAAGGAAAGCGGGTGTTCTGGATTATCTCCAGTCGCGGCCCTACCAGGAATTCTTGAAGCTCGCCAGGGTGTGCAAGATCTGCATCAACGGCTGCGCCTAGTCCAGCTCGAACTCGTCCCCGTATGAAGGGGCAGTCGCCTTCCAGCCCAATTTCCCGCCAAGGAGCCCGGCGAATGACTCCGCCGCCTCCTCTTCTCCATGAGTCACGAAAACATGCCTGGGCGGGCTCTTTATTGACGACAGCCACTGGAGCAGTTCGTCCCTGTCGGCATGCGAAGAGAAGCCGTCGATCTCAGATATCCTGGCTCTCACCGGCTTGTTCTGGCCGTGTATCCTGACCTCCTCGGCGCCGTCTACAATGATCCTGCCCAGCGTCCCCCTTGCCTGGTATCCGACGAAGAGAACGGTGCTCTCGGGTCTTGATATATTAGCGGCGAGGTGGTGCTTTATCCTCCCGCCAGTGCACATGCCCGAACCGGCTATGATTATCACGGTGCCCTTGATGTGGTTTATGGCTTTCGAATCCTGGACGGTGGCCGAGTATTTGAGGCTGGGGAACTCGAAAGGGGAGTTCCCCTGTTTCACGAGTTCCGACATCTCCTCGTCGTAGAGCTCCGGGTATCGCTCGAAGACATCGGTGACCTTGGCCGCCATGGGACTGTCCATGAAGACCATTGTGTGAGGGATGCGGTCCTCAAGAAGCAGGGTGTTCAGCCGGTAAAGCACCTCCTGCGTCCTCTCGATGGCAAAGCTCGGTATCACCACGTTGCCTCCGCGCTCGCGCGTCGAGTTTACGGCTTCGCACAGTTTCTCATCGATGGCGTCATCGCTGTCCTCGTGAAGGCGGTCGCCGTAAGTCGACTCGGTTATGACGTAGTCGGCCTCTTCGAAGGATGTCGGATCCCGCAGTATGGGCCTGTTCCAGCGGCCGACGTCGCCCGAAAAGATGAAAGTCCTCGGCCGGTTGTCATGTCTGACCGTGACCTTGATCATCGCCGACCCGAGTATGTGGCCCGCATCGAAGTAGGCTGCGTCGATTCCCCCGGCGGCCTCCACTGTCTCGCCGTACTCAGCCATGGAAAAGAGGGAGATGGTGCCATCGACGTCCTTCTCGGTATAGAGGGGCTCATAAGGATGTGGGCCCTGCCTGCCTTCCTCTTTGTGCCGTTTCTTCTTGAACTCCATGTCCTCGGTGAGAAGGTGAGCGGAATCGAGCAGTGCGATCTTGGCGATATCGGCGGTGGCGTCGGTGGCCACTATCTTCCCCTCGAAACCGCCCTTCACCAGCCGGGGCAGGAAACCGCAGTGGTCGAGATGCGCGTGCGTCAGGAGGACTGCGTCCAGGGTTTCGGGCGGGACGGGGAACGGTTCCCAGTTCCTGTGCGTGAGGTCCCTTTCCTGGTACATGCCGCAGTCGATGAGGATTCGCATGTCCTTTGATTCCAGGAGGTACCTCGAACCGGTCACATTCCTGGCCGCGCCCAGGAATCGCAGTTTGATGCTCATGTCAAGTCTCCCTTCGCATGTCCATATGATATGTCAAGATGTGCCGGTCCTGCCGGCCGCGCGCTTCTTATCCAGGTTCCGGCATCTTGAATTCAGTGGGCGAGTCCCGGTCCTCGGTATCGTACCCCATAGTCTCGAGCCTCTTCAACATGTTGTTGACTCTGGTGATGACATCGCTGCCGGGATTAAGCCGCCTGCAGATCAGGAGTTCCTCGATGCCACGTTCCACATCTCCGGCGTCAATCAGGGTCAGGCCGTAGAAATAGTGATAAATGGGCTTCTCGGGGTGGTAGCGTACCCCCTCCCTTGAAACGCTGCGGAGCTCATCGCGCCGGTCGAGCTTGTGAAGCAGGAGTACGAAGTTGCGCCGGGTGCCCTCGAGTCCCGGCTGCCTCTCCAGCACATCCGTATAGAGCCGGACGGCCTTATCGGTATCGCCCGTTTCGTCATACAGCACCGCGGCCAGCGACATGAGACGGAGATTGTATGAGCTGGCGATTCCCCGCTCCATGGTGGCGATTGCGCGGTCCATGTCACCGGCGTGACGGTAGTGCTGCGCAAGTACCTCATAGGCATAGGGCGCGCGCGTGAGGTCGTATCCGAGTACGGCCTCAAAGCGGCGGGCCGAACGATCCGGATCGGCATTCACGCCCACCCAGGCCAGGGCAAGAACGACGCTGATAACGGCGGCGGGAGGAGCAAGCCTCATCATGAGCCGCCGGCCATCCCCCGCCGTGGCGCTGTCTGCGATAGTGGCGGCAAGCGGCACAAGCCCCAGAGACAGGATCGCGAAGAGGTCCCAGTCGCGGGCCATGCCGAGGTCGGGCTTGAAGACCAGGAGGAACAGGGCGCAGGGGAAGAGAGCCGCGAGTATGAAAT
>JASFEA010000185.1:0-5580 GCA_050125095.1 bacterium | reverse complement strand
ATCAAAGACTGCATCTTGAGAGAAAACACGGCGGGTCACGGAGGGGGCGCGACAGCGGCCTACAACTCGTCGGTGATGCGGGGCTGCGCCTTCATCGGCAACACGGCCACAGACAATGTGGGCGGGGCCGGCCTCTGCTTCTTCGGCAGCACATCGTCAGCTGAGAACTGCACCTTCTACGGCAATGCGGCCGACAGCGGTTCGGCCATGACTTGCTGGGGCGCCATTCCGGAGATCTCCAATACCATCGCCGCTTTCAATAACGGGGGAGCAGCCTTTCACTGCGACGCCGGCGCGCCCGGGTCTCCATCGCTTTCCTGCTGCAACATATACGGCAACGAGGGCGGCGACTGGACGGGCTGCATCGCGGGCCAGGTCTTCTTCTTCGGCAATATGAGCAAGGACCCGCGCTTCTGCGATGCTCCTAGCGGCGACCTCACGCTTCACAACACGTCGCCCTGCGCGGCGGCCAATAACCCCGGCTGCGGCCAGATAGGAGCATATGATGTGGGCTGCGGTCCCCGCGTGCTCGTGGTAAACCCCGAAGGCACAGGCGACTTCCCGACCATCCAGCAGGCCATAGACGCCGCCTGGGACGGGGATACGGTGGAGCTCACCGACGGAGTCTTCACCGGCGCCGGCAATCGCGACATTGATATGGGTGCGCAGGCGATAACCCTCAGGTCCCAGAGCGGGAACCCCGAGAACTGCATCATCGACTGCGAGGGGACCTATGCGGATCCGCACCGCGGCATCTACCTCACCGACGAAGACATGGGACAGTCCGTCGAGGGCATGACCATAAGGGGAGGCTGGGCCCAGGAGAGTGGTGGAGGCATTTACGCCACCGAGTCCGGCGTGAACATAAGTAACTGCGTGATAGCCGACTGCGCGGCGGGCGAGGACAACGTGATGCTGGTTCAGGGATACGGGGGCGGCATGTACCTGGGAACGGGCTGTTCGGGCGCTGTCTCCGGATGCGTGATCGCCGGAAACCAGGCACTTTACGGCGGTCTCGGCGGGGGGACATACGTATACGACGGCGCCGCCATAACATTCGCCAACTGCACTTTCGTGAGCAACCTGGCCGACAGCGGCGCTGGCATCTGCGTGAGCGGCGGCAGCACGGTCGATATCGAGAACACCATACTGGCATATAATATCCTGGGCGGGGCGGCCAAGTGCGATGTCACCAGCAGTGCTACCGCCACATGCACAGATGCCTATTTCAACGAAGGCGGAAACTGGTCGGGATGCCTGGCCGGGCAGAACGGCATAAACGGCAACATATACGCCCCGCCGCGGTTCTGTAACCTGGCCGCGGGCGACTATCATATCCATAACACATCATGGTGTGCCCCGGCCAACAGCGGAGGCTGCGGGCTCATAGGCGCGCTCCAGGTGGGATGCGGGCCGTCCACCTACGTTGTGAACCCCCAGGGCACCGGCGACTTCCCCACCATACAGGAGGCGCTGGACGCAATCTGGCCGGGCGATACGGTCGAGCTCACCGACGGGGTTTTCACAGGAGATGGAAACCGCGACATACTCTTCCCGGGCACCGCCGACATCACGCTGAGAAGCCAGAGCGGAGACCCCCTGTTATGCGTAATAAACTGCCAGGCCGATAGCGCCGATCCGCATTATGGAATGACTATGGATTTCGGTGTGGATTCCACGGCGCTCATCCAGGGGATAACGATCGCATATGCATATGACGGAGCGGTCAAATGCATCAATGAAGATCCCCGGTTTTTTGGCTGCCGTTTCGACTACAACGCCGGAGACGCCGCGGTCGTCACATACTCGTCGAACTCGAGCTTCGATCACTGCTCTTTCTATGGCAATACCGCCGGTGGTATGTATGCCTATCGCAGTCATCACAGAATGTACAATTGCTCTTTCATCACCAATTCCAGGAACCTTGACGGCGGTGCGCTCTACTGCACCGATGGCCTTGTCAGCGCGAATCTTGACCTTGTAGAATGCCTGTTCACCGCGAACAATTCAGGTGAGGATGGAGGAGCCATCTACTTCAGGGGTGACTCGCTCCGCATATCCAGATGCGTTTTCCAATTGAACAGCGCACAGGACCGCGGCGGTGCAATCGCGATGTCTGCTCCCTACGCTTTCATCAACCGTTCCACCCTGGCCGAGAACTCAGCCAGCGAGGGGGGCGGGATCAGGATCAGCCCGGACGACCACGTCATACTCTCAAACCTCATAATCGCCTTCTCCACCGAGGGCGAGGCCGTGTACTGCGACAGCACGTCGACGGTCATGGTGGACTGCTCCGACTTTTACGATAACGCGGGCGGCGACTGGGTGGGCTGCGTAAGCGGAGAATACGGCGTTAACGGCAATATCGCGCTCAACCCTTATTTCTGCGACATCGAGGGCTATAACCTCAGACTGGATGTGGCATCGCCCTGCGCATCCGAGAACTCGCCGCCCGGCTGCGGTATCATAGGTTGTTATGACACGGCTTGTTCCCAGGCCTCCGTGCCGGAAGATGCTCCCGAGGCCGTCAGCCGTCTCAGCCTGGAACCTGCCAATCCCAATCCGTTCGCAGGCAGCACGGCTATTTCCTACGCCATACCGGGCGAGTCGGAGGGTTTTCACACCTCGCTTAAGGTATATGACGCCCAGGGCAGATGCGTGAGGACCCTCGTGGAAAAACGAGTGTCTCCGGGCAGGCACTGCGCCACCTGGGACGGCAGTGATGAGAAGGGACGGCAGGTTGCAAGCGGCGTCTACTTCTACCGCCTCCAATGCGGCGGCAAGAGCGTCACGAGAAGAATGGTGCTCATCAGGTAGGGCACCACATCGCTCTGGCCGACTGCATCCTCGAACTTGCGGTTTGGCTGTGGTATACTGCGTAATGAACACAGCCGCATTCACGAGGGGGTAGAGCATGCGCGTCGTAATTGCGCTCACACTGCTTGGAGCTCTTGCTCTGCCGGCTGCCTCGGCCGCAACAGAGGCCGGCGTTCGGCAGGCTCCGCCCCTATGCGACCCCGGGAACTGGGCGCCTGCCAGCCCGCAAGAGATGGCAGACGACTCAGACGGGCACACGCTCTTCTTCGGCACCCAGCTGGCCGACACCATAACGGGCACCTCGGGAGACGACCACATTAGGGGCTTCGAAGGAGGTGACCTCCTCAAGGGGCTGGGCGGCAACGATATCATGGAGGGGGGGCTGGGACCAGACATTATCGAGGGAGGGGCCGGCAACGACATTCTTGTCGGCGGCCCGGGTGAGGATGAGTTTGAACCGGGGCCGGGAAATGACCTGGTCTTCGGCGGGGGAGGCCCGGATGCCGTGCTGATAGTGCTCGAGGATAATGCTGTCGATTTCGATCGAGCCGACGGAGGCCCGGGAACAGACGCGCTTGTACTGGACATCACGGGGCTACCTGATGCATCAGGTCTGATAGCTGCCATTAGGGCACTTCATGAAGAGGCTATGGCCACCGGAATCCCTCTCGACCTCGGCTCACTCGGCTTTCATGTCACAGCCGAGGGCTTCGAGGTACTTTATATGATGTACGGGCCCGGCTTGACAGCCCCTAAGACACCGCCTGCTCTGGGTGGGGAAGCCTTATCGGAGCCCACAACCTGGGGCAGGGTGAAGGCGCTCTACGGCCCGTAACAGCCCTCGGCGTCTGCTTGCGTCTCATCCACGCCCACAGAGAGCCCATCCCGGCCGTTACCGATTGCGACGTCCTTATGATAGGAGGGAGGCCGTACGCGGCTTAACTCCGGGCGGATCTACCGTACTTGAGTGCCGTATACGATGTCATATGAGGGGCCGTCAGGACAGACAGTCCTACTTGTATAACGACTTGATTCGTCCCCACGTACTCTCTTCAGCCGAGCTCGGCCCGCCCGCGCAGATCACCCAGATGTCGGCATGACCGGCGCGGTTCGACACGAACGTAATCATACTCCCGTCCGGTGACCAGCATGGACGTATGTCCTCTGCCGGGTCATCAGTTACTCGAACTGGCGTCCCGCCCGTAGCCGGTACAACCCATATATCCCGATTCGAATCGAAGGCTATCTGCGTACCATCCGGGGACCAGCAAGGATCATCACCCCCTGTGGTTATCTGGACCGGAGTCCCTCCGGTGGCCGGTATCGCACAGATGCCCCCATCCGACGAGTAGACAATCTGGCTTCCATCCGGTGACCAGGATGGCCGGTAGTCAACACCGGGGTCGGTGGTTACCTGCGTTGCAGTCCCGCCGGTGGCGGGGATAACCCAGATGTCCACGTTCCCGGAGCGAAGCGACGAGAAAGCAATCTGGCTTCCGTCCGGCGACCATGCGGGCACGCCATTGTAACCCCCACCGCTGGTTATTTCGGTCCATGTGCTGCCGCCGAAGGGCGTCACCCAGATAGCCGAACCTGTCCGGAAAGCTAAATGACTCCCGTCGGGGGACCAGCAGGGTTCTGCCGACTCACGCGCTGGGATGTCGATAAGCTGAGTCGCCGTGCCACCCGCAGCGGGTATCACCCAGATATCCGGCGACGAGCCTTCATACAAAGCGAATGCGATAAGTGCCCCGTCCGGCGACCAGGCAGGATCCAGCTCCGTCCTGGGATCGGTAGTAAGCTGAACTGCATCATCCGCCAGCACCCCAACATGTACGGCCGACACGAGAACCATGACGAGACTGAATGCCATGACGCACAGCATCGAAGGCCGCATGCAATGCCTCCCTTCATGAACGTGACGATCCACATGATACCAATCGGACCATGTGTCATAGAACACCGCTCCGCACTCTAGTATACCACTATATGGAGATATGCTCAATAGGGTCCTCACCGGAATTGTCCGTGGGGGCCCTTATCGACGTCCTCACCTGCCTCGGCGTCCGCCTGCGTCTCGTCCTCGTGCTTCTCGCGTCGTCTGCCGCGGCAGTCGCTTCATTCCCCGACTCCTGGGAGCTCTGTGATGTCATGGGTGAAACATACATCGCCGGCGGGGACGAAGAACTGGCGATTCAGAGCTTCAAGAGGTCGGTTGAATTGAACCCAGATAACACGCACGCAATGGAGATGCTTAAAGACCTGGAGGAAGGCTATACCGACTGGCCCGCCGCTTAGAGACTACCCGGGCGGCCGCATTCTTCGCAAGCGCGCCCTCCAGAGCCGTCGCGCGGCCCTGTAACGACGTGACTTCCCGGGTCCTCTGTGGTATAATACCCCGGCTGGGGGCATCTCGAAAGAAGGGAGATCAGAGCGATGAAGCATGTGATACCGGCTATGTTTCTCATGACGGCTCTCATGGCAGGTGCGGGTTACGTTCTTGCAGGTGAGCCCCCGCTCGACTGGGTCAAGGAGTACGGCGACTCGGGAAGGAACTCGGGACTCTGGATTGAGGAATGCACTACCGGCGGATATGTAGTGTCCGGACAGTGGAGAGGCACCGATCCCTACCAGCCAGACGGGCTCATAATGCGGCTCGATGAAGATGGGGACACGCTCTGGACGAGAACCTGGGGAGGTCCCCTGGACGATGTCTTTACATGTGTGCGCGAGACATCAGACAAGGGCTTCATACTCGCAGGC
>JASFEA010000184.1:0-5711 GCA_050125095.1 bacterium | reverse complement strand
TGGACCGGGGCTCCCTATCAGGCCGGCTGGCCGGTTGGACCGCCGAACGTCATCTATTCATCCGTCTGCATAGACGATCTTGACGGTGACGGCAGCCTGGAAATCGTGGTCGGGTCGAAGGACCAGCATGTGCATGTCTGGGAGCATGACGGCACAGAGCGCCCGGGATGGCCGCGCCCGACGGGGGATATGGTCTGGTCTTCGCCCTGTATTGCCAACCTGGACTCCGATCCCGAGAAGGAGATCCTGGCAGGATCGAATGACGGCAAGCTGTACGGCTGGAACCATGACGGCACCGGCATACGCAACGAGGACGGATTCTTCAGATCGCTGGGGGGCGATGTGCGGGGTGCTCCGACCGTCGACGATATTGACGGCGACCTCGATCTCGAGATTCTTATCTCCAATTCCTATGGGGAGGTATTCTGCTGGCACCATGAGGGTACCGGCTATCTGCAGCCCAATGGGTCCTGGGGGCACGCGTCGGGCTCGATTTACAGCTCAGTAGGTCTCGCCGATTTTGACGGCGATGACAGCCTCGAGGTAATCGCCGGAGGAACCGGTGGCGGCATATATATCTGGAATCACGACGGCACGGGCTATCTGAATCCCGACGGTTTCTTCGTGACCACGAACTCCATATACGGGTCGGTTGCAATCGGCGACGTTGAGGGCAATGGGGACATGGAAGTAGTGATGGGCGGTATGTTCTGGCAGGGCGTGGCCGTCTATGACGATGACGCGACATTCTCCGTCGGATGGCCGAAGAACACGGTAGGCTACGTGAGAAGCTCGCCTGCCCTTGCGGACCTGGACGGCGACGACAGACTCGACATCATCGTGGGAACAAGCAGGGTCTACCTGACTGATGACTCATGCTATGTTTATGTATTCAGTCATGACGGCATCGTGAGGCCGGGATGGCCCAAGGCTTCGACGGGTGAGTTCGAGTCTTCGCCTGTTGTCGGCGACATTGACGGCGACGGAGATCCGGAGATACTGATAGGATGCACTGATAATCACCTCTACGCATGGCACGCTGACGGCACGCCCGTGAAGGGCTGGCCGCGGTATGTGATACACGAGATATACTCCACTCCTGCGATTTGTGACCTGGACGGGGACGGCGACGTGGAAGTCGTCGTCGGCGGTTACGACGGGCTCGTGCATGTATTCGACCTGAGCGCGCCCTACGACCCGGAGGCCATGGAGTGGCCCAAGCATAATCACGACACCTTCAACTCGCAGCTGTACGGCGGGCCGTCGAAGGCCGGGGTAGAGGGTGACGAACCCGGTGGCCTGCCCGCTAAATTGATGCTCATGGCTTACCCGTCGCCTGCGGTATCGAATGTGACTGTGCGGCTCGGGGTACCGTCGACGAATTCAGGCGAATACAGCGTGGACGTGTTCGACGTGCGCGGGCGCCACATCCGCAATCTCGTAAACGGGACTCTGGATGCCGGCTATCACAATGCGAGCTGGGACTGCGAGGATAGTGGTGGACGGCAGGTCTCCAGCGGGATATACTTCGTGAAAGTGTCCGGAAAGCACGCTGACCTTACGAGGAAATTGGTGGTCGTGAGGTAGTAGACATGCGAGATTTTCGTGCCTTCTCATACGGCACGGGCGAAGTTGACCGTTCGAGGCTCGCCGGCATCGGTGACGGCGTAGTCATCGAGAACGGTGCCCTCATATTCGACCCCGAAAGCGTTACCATCGGTTCGAATGTATATGTCGGCCATTACGTCATCTTGCGGGGCTACAAGGGCAACCGGCTTACGATCGGCGACGACACCTACATAGGCCAGATGACCTACATCAACAGCGCGGGCGGCGTGCGCATTGGGTCATGCGTCGGCATAGGCCCATGCGTCAAAATCATGTCCTCCTTTCATTCCGAGGAGGGCAGGGATGTTCCCGTGCTTCTGTGCGATCTGGAATTCGCGGAGGTGGTGATTGAGGACGATTGCGACATCGGTATGGGCGCAGTCATCCTGCCCGGCAGGCGTGTGGGGAAGGGGAGCATCGTCGGCGCCGGCGCAGTCGTTACACATGATGTGGAGCCTTACAGCATTGTCGCCGGTGTACCCGCCAGGAAGATAGGGGAGCGTCCTGCGAGCACTGCGTAGGGCTTTTTAAAGCGCCTCCCCAATAACGCTCTCTAATGTGGTATAATATTGTGGAGGATTCCCCTATACGGGCAGGAGCGCGAGAAGAACATCTCAAGGGGAGTAGTGCGGATATGAGGACGACTGCTGGACGACGGCTTATGCCGCGCTCGGGCAATCGTAGCCTGACGAAATGCCTGACTTTCCTCCCGCTTGCCTTGACGGCTTTGCTCCTTTCCACGGCCTGGACCGCCTGTGCCTACACGGTTGACATTGAGATCGGGGAGGCTGGGGTATCGCGCCTTGGGATGAGTGCTTCCGGGGGGCTATGTGAGGAGATGGTTGGGGATAAGATATACGAGACTCGTCTTCTCCCGCCCGGCTACTCGGTTAGAGGTTACGAGGTTACCTGGGAACAGTGGTCTGAGTTGCCGCCGGGTGAGTCTGAGGGTCTGGAAGCGCGTACCGGTGGGGTTGAGGCGGTTACGAGCGGCTCTGTGATGGGCTACAGCGTGATGAACCTTGTGGTTGACCCGGTGCGTGCGGAGGCCGGCGGAGTCAGCGTTCTTCGGGGCCTGAGGATGCGTGTTGACTGCGAGCCTTCCTCTGAGGGTCTTCGGGTTCACCGCCGGAGCCGGCTTACGGACTGGCACCTTGACCAGGTTGTGGGCCGTGCGCTTGGGGTTGACCTCGGCGATTACGGGGACTGGACCCTTGAGGGATACCGTGACTGGCCTACGGAGGCCCCGGGTCTGGACGGCGGTGTTGTTGACTGCGTGATCGTGACTTCGGACGAGCTGGCGGGTTCATTTGAACGTCTGGCGGATTGGCACGGGCGGCTGGGCATACGGACGGTTGTGCGCGGGCTCGGCTGGATATACTCCAACTACCCGGGTTCAGACGACCCGGAGCGGATACGCAATTTCCTCAGGGACGCGTATGAGAACTGGGGCACGGTATACGTTGTTATCGGCGGCGACGCGTCTGTGGTTCCCATCCGCTATGCCTGGACCAATCACTACGGCGGCGAGAGCATACCCACCGACATGTATTATTCCAGTCTCGAAGGCACATGGAATGAAAACGGGAACGACATATTCGGAGAGTACGGAGACACCGAGGACACGGACGACGGCGTGACGTTCTACGCCCAGCTGATGCCGGGGAGGCTGCTCGTTCGCACGGTGGCCGAAACCGAGGACTATATAGACAAGTTAATCGCGTATTCGACGACTCCCGAACCGGGCTGGGCCAGGAAGACGCTTCTCCTGGGAGAGGTTATCTTCCCGGTCGACTGGCAACCGGGCGATGACATTACGCTGAACGGCAAGGACATCTGCGATACGGCGGCGACCTACTTCCCCGCTTATATCGATACGGCGGCCCGGTACCAGGAGCTCGGCTCGATGGACCGGGATATCTGCCTTTCGGAATTCAGCAAAGGCCACAACCTGGTGATTCTCGCGGGCCACGGCGACGCGTTCAGAACATCGACGGGCGACGGCCAGCCTCCGTTCATCTTCAACACGGACTTCGATACTCTCTCGAACTACAACAAGTACTCATTCTTCTATGCGCTCAACTGTAATAACAGTGCGGTTGATGTAGATTGCGTCTTCAGGCATTTCGTCATCAATCCGATTGGCGGGGGCATCGGGACCTACGCCACAACGAGATACGATTTTCCCAATATCGGCCAGTACTTCCTCAATGAGTTCTGTGATTACATTTACAACAGAGACATAACTCGCCTCGGCGACGTCTGCGCCCTCCACCATCACATATTCATCAATTCGGCGCAGTCCCGCGACGGATCGGTAAGATGGTCGATGCTCACCTATCTTTTGGCCGGCGACCCTACGATGCACATGTGGGTGGACGAGCCCGATACACTTGACGTTTCAGACACCGGCACAATGACGTACGACGACAGCACCTACTCGGTCTGGGTGTATGACGGCGGTGTCCCGATGAAGGACGCAACGGTGGTTCTATCGGGAGATCGAGGTGAATACGGCATCGGCCGGACCGATGTCGGTGGAATGGCGGTACTGGAGTACCGGCCGAAGGGCCCGGGCTATGCGGACCTCGTGGTCAATAAGGAAGGCTATCTGGTGTACCAGGACAGCGTCAACGTTACCGGGGCCGGCGGCCGGCTTTATGTCAGCAGCGTGTCCATCGACGACGGTGGAGGCTACATAGGTAATGGAGACGGGGAGGCCGGATGGGGCGAGCGTGTGGGTCTTGGGGTGGGCCTGGTGAACGGGGGCGCCGGCACGATGAGTGGCGTGGTCGGGAATCTTGCGACGATAGAAGGCTGCAGCCTCTCCGTGGACATTCAGATGGCCGGCGGGTTTCCCGACAGTGTGATTTACATCGGGCGGGACCGTGAGAACCCCACCACCACTCCTTTCGGGCTCAATGTAGGCGACGAGGTCCTCGGAAGGTCGTCGCGCAGCTTCGGCAATGAAGTGGGCTGTTGGCTGTGGCTCGACGGGATGGGATGGCATGTGAGATTCAACAGCTTGCACGATAGCCTGTTCGCATACCGGTGCAGCCTGGAGGTTCATGGTGAAATACGGGGATTTACTCCCGTCAGCGTTGAAAATTCCGACGATCTCACGGTGGGAAGCGACTATATCCTGCTTGACGGGGAGATCAGCCTTAATGACTTCGAGGACGGATTCGACTTCCTCTCCGGTGCCGGAAGCGGCGTTGTGCTGCATGAAACGAGCAAGGGTTACGGCAGTGTTGGAGCCACTGAGGTTGTCCGCCACTACGACGTGGAGTTCACGGGCGTGGCAGGCGACCGGATAGGCGCGTGGTTTGAGACAATGATCGAGGACGGCAGCGCGAATCAATGGTACGACTGGTTCCGGGTCCTGGTACGGGACGGATCGCTGAAGGGTGAGCGCCTGGACCTGGTTTCGCTTGTTGGGGACAGCCTCGGCGTTGCCTACGGAATACGTAACATAGGGAGCGGAGGGCTTAAGGACATAGACGGCACGCTTCGGGCCGTGAGCGGCGCCATTGTTGAGGACAGCCTTAGCGCCTACGGAGATCTGGCGAGCCGGGAGTACGGTGAAGGCGACGGGTTCGTCGTGAAGACGACGGGCGGCACGGTGGTCTTCGAGGTCGAGCTCGTCGATACATATGGAAGGAAGTGGATCGAGACAGTCGAGATACGGGACCCGCTGGCCGCCAGCGGCCTTAGTTATGCCTGCGGCGACGACTACATAGAGCTTTCCTGGGACCCCGGCGATACCCTGTTCGCCGGTTATGATGTCTACCGGGCGGATGATCTGGGCGGCCCTTACGCCCTTGTCGGCATGGTGGAAGGCTATGCGCATATAGTGGACGAGGGTCTTATGAGCGAGGAAGACTATTTCTATTATGTCTGCGTCCGCGACTCAATGGGCAATGTCAGTGCTCCAAGCGAAACGCTTGAAGCCTGGACCGGGGCTCCCTATCAGGCCGGCTGGCCGGTTGGACCGCCGAACGTCATCTATTCATCCGTCTGCATAGACGATCTTGACGGTGACGGCAGCCTGGAAATCGTGGTCGGGTCGAAGGACCAGAATGTGCATGTCTGGGAGCATGACG
>JASFEA010000183.1:0-5714 GCA_050125095.1 bacterium | reverse complement strand
CTTCCCGATAGGAGCCGCTCTATGATCTCCACCGCCTTGGGTATATCCACGGGCTTTTCTATGTAGTCATCGGCTCTGCCCTTGAGCGCGTCTATTACGGTTCTCTTGGTCCCCTGCCCTGTGAGAATGACGACTCCAAGGCCGGGATTTTCGGCCTTGATTATTTTCAGGACTTCGGTGCCGGAGAGCCCCGGCATAACCACGTCGAGTATTACGACGTCTATCTCATTGGGACGGCGGAGGACTTCGAGGGCCTCCTCACCGCAGGAGGCCTGTACGACGTTATAGTCACAGAGAAAGTCGCAGAATTCCTCGCGGAATTCATCGTCGTCGTCGACCAGCAAAACATTGAACGCCATGATGTCCCGCCGGGTTGGGAGGCCGATTCACTGATAGAGCCATGATTATGAGAGAATTATAGCACCGCCTCTTCGATTGCTTCCAGCAATTTAGGGCGCCGGGCAGTGGGCGGTTACCCGCGTTGGGCGAGGGGCGGCCCTCATACGGCCGGACCCGGTGTCCCATTGAAGGGGATCTTACGGAGCCTCGTAGGCGACATACCTTATTGCGGCGTCCGCCAGGACCGGATATTCGCCGGGTGCGCTGGTTCCGATCCTTATGTAATACCTGACCGGTTCCACGCGATCGGCCGCACTGACGTTGAGGCCCCACTGGATATACTTGCGCCCGTACTCGACTGAGTAATTGGGGTCGTCCAGTTCAAAAATCGTGGGCGGCTCACCGGAGCCGTCCTCTACGGCTAGCTGGACGTAGATGTTCTGAGGAGCCCTATCGCGTGCCAGATCATCTCTCTCATAGCGCACCTTAATGCCCATATCAGTGGAGCAGAGCTTGTTCGCGTCCGGGGTAGTAATGACCCGCACCGAAGCATTGGGCGCGGAGGAAAAGTAGAATCTCGATGTCTTGGCCGTGACGACATTTTGACACAGACCAGTCGTCTCGCTGCTGGAGCAGCCTCCGAGTGATATAGCGGCTGCCACGGACAATAAGATTGCAACCTCGACGGTCTTTCTCATCTCCCGAGTCTCCTTTCGACACAAATCCATCTTACGATTTAGGACCTGAATATCTCTAACACAATCGCATACCGGGTGTCAAGGCGGGCAGAAACCGCAACCTGCGGCCGTCGGGGACCCGGGTTGGGGCATTCCCTGCAGCAAGCGCCGGTTGCGCGAGATCGTCTGCCCGGAGGTTGCCTTCATGCTTATTGTGGAAACACGCCCCAAACTCGTATATACTGACCACAATACAGTGACACCACGTACAGCAACCCAAACGGCACTCCCGAACGGAGGCGCATCAGATGAAGGAAGCACAGGACGGCCCCGAGTGGCCGGTTTTGAGACTTTACGAGTTCATCTCCGGCCCCGCAGACAAGAAGCGCCCGTGGGATGAAATGAGGACGCTCTTCCTGGACGGAGCCAGGCTGCGCATGGTGGTACGGCTGGAGGACGGGAGCGAGAAGCTGCGCGAGTGGACGCTTGATGAGTTCGCAAGAGACGCAGGAGAGTTCTACTCGCAGGACGGTTTCTGGGAGAGAGAGGTCTCGAGGCGGGTCGAGCGCTTCGGAAGTATCGCGCATGTCTTCAGCACGTATGAGTCCCGCGTCAAGGACCCGGACGGGCCGCCGGTGATGCGCGGCATCAACAGCATTCAGCTTATACTGGGCAGGAACCGATGGCTCATCGCCAGCGTGGTATTCCAGACCGAGCAGGAGGAGGTCCCCATACCGCCCGAGTATCTGAAGCAGGTTTAGTCTTCGACCTCAGGCCCGCCGGCTTCGCTTGTTTCCCCGGGTGCGAGCGCCCTGGCGTGCAGGTAATCCGCAAAAGGCACCGTGTTTTCCCTAAGCTGCGCATGGGTTATCTCTATCATCCGGGCCATTGCCTTCTCGCGCTCGGAGAGAACCACGTCACCGCTTTCGGACAGCACGATGATGCGGTCGACGACGCCCGGAACCCGCGAACGGACTCTCGAAGGGATGCCGTAACCATATGATACGTGACCGGCGCCGCACAGAACCACGACCTTCCGGTCTTCACCCTCCGGAGACTTCATGAAGCTGGCGATGGCGTCGGCCATCACCTCGTCCTTGATCACCTGGGCCTCGAACATCCGGCGCATCATGTCGGCCTGGCCGGTGGCATGCGCCATCACCATCATGACTCTCAGTAGCTCGCGCTCGTAGTCGGGCTGGTCGGTATTCACGCCCTCCGGGACCTTTGCGGCCCACTCCGCGTCAAGACTGTCAAGGCCCATGCGCACTATCTGCCTGGCGAGTTCGCGCCGGGCGTTGAGGGCGAGTATAGGGGCTCCGGCATTATGCCCGGCCTCGATTGCGGCCCGGTAGTCCTCATAGTTGTCCCATATCGCTTCCCAGCCCACCGAGTCGGCGAATTCATCGAACGTGAGGTCGCCCGCGTTATAGAGGTCGAGCACAGGCTGAACGTCAGCGGGAAGCATCTCGAGCCCGACGGCTAGTTCCATGTTCTTCGCGGCGAGATCGGAGATGACTCTCTCCTGGGTCGCGTGGTGGCGGTCCAGCGTATGCCTCTCTCCGAGGTAAATGACCTCGGCTTCCAGGATGTCTTCGAACATGTCTTCGTAGGTTACCGGCTCGCCCCTGTAAAGATCTATCCAGATCTCGCAGCGCTCCGCCTCCGGAGATGCCGCGGCTCCCGCTGCGATAACCGCGAAGAGGGTTAGAAACAGAAAGACTGGTTCCGGCGCTGTTCGCATATCACTCCCTCCTCCGGTGGGTTTCTCTCTATTACGGTCTTATCGATGTGTGTTTTCCCTGCGTGTCGCCGGTATCAGGAGAGCAGGATTCGCCGCGAAAATCAAGCAAATCGCAAGGCCTTTTGCCCGGGTCCACGAGCCGTTGCGTCTACCATCCCGCGCAATCTCCGGGTTATTCCCCGCTGTCGCGCCAGAAGCTGACAGCCAGGCTAGTGGTCGCCTGGCAGGTGTACGATTTTGACCTGATCCATGTCGATCCCGGGTCATCCCTTCTGTAGGCGTATGCGTCTATGCTCGAGCAGGCTCCTGTCCCTGTAATCTGGCAAACTCTGCCGGGCGCTGGAGTCTCGTAGTCAAGCGGTACGTTGTGGCCGACGATGCTGTCCACGTAGGTAAAGCCGGTGGTCGAGTTCCTGGTCTCGACCGCCCGGAAGGTCAATACCTCTTTCGTATCCGGGTCGATAGTAACGTCGAGGTTCCCGGTGGCGGTGCCCACTCCGGGCAGATCGCGGTTTGTCCAGGAGGCATGGAATGCGTTTCCGTTCCATGTTCCGATGCCTGTCCATAGCCCTCCGAAGTAGTCGTCCCACCACTCGTTGCCGTAGCTGTCCTCGTACTGGATGTCGGCGGAGTTCAGAGTTATGTAGACCCTGTTGAAGGCGGGGGGCGTGGTCACGCGGTACTTGAGCTTTGTGGAGACCTCCTGCGTGTAGGGTTCGTCATTGTAGCTTATTACCTCTATGGGAATTATGTCATAACCTGCAATCGTGAGGTCCCTCAGGCCTGTGACGGTGACGGTGTGTCCGCTCCCGACAAGTTCCATCACGCCGTCCTTGGTTTTATATACCAGGAGGGTGTAGTAGTCCTCGTTGACCTCGGTTGCGCTCAGGTTTATTTCAAGTGAGACGTCCTCGGAGATTAGCGCGTAGTCGAGGTATATGCGGTTCATGCGGGCGGAAACCTGCGGCACATTGTGGGAGTAGGTCTTGAGCGTGTCCGACGCCGAGCCGATTGTGTACTTGTCACCGGTACTGATATGGAGGAGAAGAACCGACGGCTCCACGCCGTAGTATTGCCCGGTAACGTATTTGTCGACGAACTGTGGCCACCAGTTGTAGGCCGGGTCGGGTAATACCTCGAAGAGCGCCTTCACGGGATTCTTGGTGGTCGTCTGCGTGATTTTATAGACGTCGCCGATGATCTTCCTGCCGTAGAGCCCCGTCAGATGCTTGACAACAGCCGCCCATCCGATTGCGCGACTGGGGGCATCGCTTCCGGCAGATCCGATAGGAAGCCCCGACAGTGCGTATGGCTCGCGTCCTGCGAAGCTGGGCGGCCGGGTGAAACCCGACGGCTCCATCCACTCCTCCTGCATATAGCAGACGACGGCGTTATGCCACGGTATGTAGTCATCTCCCAGGTACTCCGCGTCGTTGGGTATGTTCTGGGCGGCGCGGACCATCAGGTTGCCGAGCAGGCGTCTGGCTTCGGGAAGCATGTCCTCGGTAACTAAGGAGGGCTTCATGCACATAAAAAGACCTTTGTCCGTCACTCTGTGCCTGGTAAGCCCGCCCCCGGAGAAGTCGGATACAGTCAGCTTGGCCGGCCACGACCATTGATTCCCCGCGTATCCCATCCCGACTGAAACGACGGTGTCGTGGGCCGCCTCGATGTAGTCCTCCACAAAGCTCATTAAAAGGGCGATCTCCAAGGGATGGTCTATCGTGAAGTGCTCCGTCGGCATTTCCACGCGGACTTCCGTAAAGACCGCGTAGTGGTCGTCTCCTGTCGATGCGGCCCGGGTGTTCGCCCTGGCCCTAAGCCCGGTATCCGGAGGCGGGATCTTCGCCTCGGCACAGCCCGAAGTTGTCGTCGCCAGGTAGAAGGAATAGATGAAACCATCTGCAGGTTCGATCCCGTCCTCGTAGAATGTGATTTTCTCACCCGCGCCGACATATGTGCTTTCTGAGACTGAGCCCTCGAAGTGAATCCGGACCGTCAGGGTGTCGCTGAAAGTCTCGGGCAGGCCCGCAAGCCTGAAGAAGCGCGAGATGCAGTTGTCCGCGAACCCGTGGTCCTCGGACGATTCATAGAGCTCGAGCTCGGCGTCCGTATCAAAGGCGCCGGCCGGCACTTCAAGCTCGAACTCGTCGCTTATGAGCGTGCCTCCAGCGGCGCCTATGGTATCTGCCGCCAGAGGAATGTCTTCTTCGGACTGGGGGTTCGTTCCCGAATCTCCCCCGCAGCCGCTGATTGCTAAGACTAGAAGGGCAAAGATGAGTAGTGTCCTCTTCACAGTGGGCCTCCAATCGTGCGAGCTTGCGATGTCCAGCCGGAATGCTCATGCTGCCGCGAATCGACTGAACCCACGTGATTTTACCCCGTGAATCGCCGCAGGTCAACCGCCCTTGCGGGACGAGGAACGGGGGGAGGCGGAACTTACGGGGAGGACGGCGCTCTTCCGGCGGGGAACGAGAAGGGCGCCGCCCCCTGTGTCGGTCCGCCTAGCGGACCAGGACTGCTTTTGCTGTCCGGGCCGCTCCTCCGGCCTCGAGCCGTATGAAGTACATCCCGGGGGCAGCCCGCGTCCCGGAGGCCGTGCGGCCGTCCCAGGGCACGGAGTGAACTCCCGCGCTCTTGATTCGGCTCAAGATATCCGCTGTGAGGCGGCCCGCTGAATCGTACACGCGAATACTGACATGCATCCTCCGCGGGAGCTCGAAGAAAACGTGCGTTGAATTGGCGAAGGGGTTATGCCGACTGCCGAGTAGTTCGACTTGCTCAGGCGTGTCAACGTTTACGTTTTCCTCGACTCCCGCGGGGTCTTCGTCAGGACATGCTATTACTTCGACATCGTCTATTGCGGCCTCAACCGTGTTGTCGGCCCCGTAGTCGCTGGCCGTGAAGCGCAGTCTCAGACCGCCGGTGAGGGGGATAAAATCCCTTATCTCGAA
>JASFEA010000182.1:0-5715 GCA_050125095.1 bacterium | reverse complement strand
GAAGCCCCGACTGCCAGGTGACATGTCCCGCCGATCTTTTCATCGAACAGCGTGTTCTTGGAGAAGCGCTTGATGTCGTAATTGGTACCGATGGCGAATTCACCCACTCCGCGCGCGCCCTTGTCCGTATCGAGCATGGCTTTGAGGAAAGCCTCGTTCTTGGCGGCGCTGTGGCCCACGACCCTTCCCCTGGCGAAGTCGAGGCGGACGTCTTCCACCTCGCGGCCCATGTAGCAGGCCGGGAAGGTGAAGCGAATATGGCCCTCGACGGAGTTCTCAAGGGGACTTGTGAATATCTCGCCGTCCGGGAAGTTCTCGGTCCCGGCGCAGTTGATCCATTTGCGGCCCTTGACGCGCATCTTAAGATCGGTGCCGTCGGCCCTGACGTGAATGTGCTGCACCCGGTTCAGCTTCTTGACCAGGCGGTCCTGCTCTTTTGCTACCTTCTTCCAGTGCTTTACCGGATCGCCTGAGTCCACGTGCCCCGCCCCGTAGACGAAGTCCTCGTAGTCGGCAAGCGACATATTGGCTTCCTGGGCGTCGGCAAGCGTCGGGAACTGGGTCCCCACCCAGGAGAGCGACTTGTCCGCGATGCGCTTGAACATCTTCTTGACCAGAGGTCCCCTGCTCTTGCGTGAGAGGGCCTGCCGCTTTGGGTCTACGCCCGAGAGGTACTTGTTGTTTTCGCTGCCCCATACGGCGACGAGGGCATCGATCTTGTTGGTTTCCATCCTCGTCATGGGAGAGACGTATTTGAGCTGGGCGTCGTTCCCGTACTTGAGCAGCATCTCCTCGGTGTCCGGAACGCGCAGTTGAATATAGGGGTGCGCCCCGACCTTCACGGCCTCATGGAACACGGCTTTCATGAGGGGCAGACCCGGGGGCTCGCCCAGTATCTTCAAGAGCTGGCCTTTCTTCAGCGATATGGAGTAGCCGACCAGGGTCTCTGCAAGTTTCTGTGTTCGGGGGTCCATTTTTCCTCCTGATGATACGGGGTCATGATATTCGAATCGGCTTCACGCCAGTTTAATCGATTGTCGGGCCTTAAACAACCGCTTCCTTGGTTTGCAGACTGCCCGACGCCCCCGGATGTGGATGTAAATGTTTTCTACACTATTCCTTCAGGCGGGAATGCTGGTTCTTTCATATAGTCTATGCTGGAGACGATATAGGAAACGTGGCCGTCGCGTTCTTCCCCTGTGCGGCCCGTGCAACCCAGAAGGGCCTCGGAGGTGTGCAGATGAGCGTCGAAGCGCGTTTCACGTATAGAGTCCTCGTGGTTATCGCAGTTTGGCTTGCGTCCATACCCGCGGGCGCCGCCACGGTGGACTACGCCGTCAAGGTGAGCGCCACTGTATCCGAGTCGCCTCCCGCCATCAACTTCACGTGGGACGGAGACGCTGAAGCAGACGGATACTGGATCTACAGAAAATCCGCCGGGGACACCGTCTGGTCGGGCCCGGTCGCCGTTCTTGAAGGCGACGCCGTGTCATGGACGGATACGGATGTCTCCGTGGGCGACGCTTTCGAATACAGCTTCCGGAAAGCGGGCGGCCCCGTCTTCGATACGGTCGCGGTGGCCGGCGGTACGGACCTTACTTTCACCATACACGACACCTATGGAGACGGGATACACGGCGAGAACGGCTTCGGATACTACAAGGTCCGGGCATGCGGCACGCTCTGCGCTTCGGGGGGTGAGTTTGGACTTGAGGAATCGACTTCATTCACGGTGGGGACGGTCGAGGACACCTGCTATGAGGTCGTAGTCGAGGTGATGCCCGACATCTACGGGTCTGAGACGACATGGGAGCTCACTGAATGTGCAAGCGGCGACACGCTTGCCGAAGGCGGGCCGTATGATTCACCGAGATACAGCCATATATTCGCGGGCGTGCGGTACGCCGCGCCCGAGACCTGGGGGACGGTGCTCCTACTCGTGGACGAGCCCATCGCCGACTCCCTCGAGACGGAAATAGCGCGGCTCGAAGCCGACATGATACGCGACGGCTACCGGGTCCGGCGGCATGACATACCCGGTGCGACGGGCGTCCCGGCTGTCAAGGGCCTTATAGCGGCGGAGTGCCAGAGCGATCCGGGCATATCGGCAGTATTTCTCCTGGGCAATATAGCCGTTCCCTATTCGGGCGATATACATGCGGCGCATTCTGACCATTACGGGGCATGGGCGGCCGACCTCTACTATGGAGAGCTGGACGGCCCCTGGACCGACGTCTATGTCAACAACACGAGCGCCGATCGCATCGAGAATCACAACGTGCCCGGCGACGGCAAGTTCGATCAGACCTTCACTCCTTCGGACGTGGACCTCATGGTGGGCCGGGTGGACCTCAGCCGCATGACCTATTTCGCCGAGACCGAGATAGCCCTCCTCAGGCGCTATCTCGACAAGGACCATGCCTTCCGCACGGGGGGCGTCGAAGTCGCCCGCCGCGGCATCATAGACGACAATGTGGGGGAGGCCGGCGGGGCCGCTTTCGCCTGTAACGGCTGGAGGAACTTCTGCGCCATGTTCGGGCGGGGCAAGACTACCTCCGGAGACTGGATCCCGACGCTTCAGTCGGCCGACTATCTCTGGGCCTATGGCTGCGGGTCGAGCTCGTACTGGCACTGCGGGGGAGTGGCAGGCACGCTGGACTTCGCCTCAATGGACTTCTATACGGTATTCACCATGCTGCTGGGCAGTTATTTCGGCGATTGGGACATCGCAAACAGCGTCCTCCGGGCGCCCCTCGGCAATGCCGGCTATCCGCTGACATGCTGCTATGGGGGCCGGCCGACCTGGCATTTCCATCACATGGCGCTGGGATATCCCATCGGCTACAGCACCCGGCTCACTCAGAACAACGCCACACTTTACATGATAGGCCCGGGCAGCCGGCGCGTTCACGCGGCGCTCATGGGGGACCCGACGCTGAGGATGCATCCGGTGAGGCCGCCCGCGGACCTCATCCTGGAAGAAGCCGGCGGGGGAACGGTGCACATCGCCTGGAGCGCGCCATCAGACTCGGCGGTTATCGGGTATCACGTATATCGCGCGGACAGCCTCTACGGTGAGTTCACGAGAGTAAATGCGTATATGGTCGAAGATACGACCTATGATGACTCCGGCTTCTCCTCGTGTCCGGTCGTCTACATGGTGCGCGCCGTGAAACTGGAAACGTCGAAGAGCGGAACCTATCTAAACCTGAGCCCCGGCGTCATCGATTCGATCGAGGTGAGTGCGGGCGTGGAATCCACCACGCCGCCGGCGGGTTTCATTCGCGTCACGAGTCCCTTCTCGGATACCGCCCGAATTACCTTCCAGCTGGCCCGGCCGTCAGATGTGAATGTGGTAATATACGATGTAGCCGGGCGGATGGTGCGCACAATAGAGTCGGGCAAGCTGGAGGCGGGGGCCCACACGGTGAAGTGGGACGGGACCGGCCATGACGGGCGCCGTATGGCGAGCGGAGTCTACTTCATTTCGCTCAGCACGGAAGACGCCGCGCTATCGTGCAAGATAATACTGCTGGAGTAGGCGGACTCCCTGGTACCGGTGTTTTCGGAATTCCGCCGCTGGTAAACGGATGAGGTCAATTCCAGTCCTGCATCCCTATATCGCTTCGTCGACTTCCCCGATCGCTACGACTTCTGCTCCCTGACTGGAGGATATTCAGGCGGTAAAGCGCCGGGGTCTGTCCGTGGCCCAAACGCTGCCTGCCCGACCACTGGCAGACCCGGGTGAAACCGGGAATCCGCCGGTCAAATAGCCCGTTTACAATCACTTCGGCCAGGCCGCTATCGGGTTAAAACTGCTTGACAAAATATCATACTTAGTATATTATGTATATGTAGATAGTAGACAAGGAGGAGAAATGCGGTTGACAACGAAGAGCGAATACTCGCTGCTGGCGCTTATCTACATAGCCCGCAACGCCAGGAAAGGCTATGTGAAGGTCGAGGACATCTGCTCGGAGTACGGCATTTCCAAGAAGTATCTTGAGCATCTCCTGATGATACTCAGGCAGAGCCGCTTCCTCAAGACCAAGAGAGGCGCCGGCGGGGGATATGCCCTGGCGATGCCGGCGTCGAAGATAAGCGTTGCCGCGGTCATCAGGCTGATGGACGGCGCGCTGGCCCCGACCGAATCGGTCAGCATGTATTTCTATTCGGAGACGCCGCTGATGAAAGAGAAGAAGATCATGGGGGTGTTCAAGGACATTCGGGACTATGCGGCGAAGAAGCTGGAGAGATTGAAACTCTCCCACCTGACGTGATTCTTCCTACAAGGAATGAGCTGATTACACCAGAGCCCGAAGAGAGGTTGACGAAGTGGACGAGAAACTCATTCTCCTTATGCCTCTGGCTTTTGTCTGCGAGTTCATTGACTCGAGTCTCGGTATGGGTTACGGCACCAGCCTTACTCCGATACTGCTCCTTATGGGCTTTCACCCGTTGCAGGTCGTACCTGCAGTGCTTCTATCGGAGTTCGTGACTGGATTGACGGCTGCTTTCTTCCACCACAGCGTCCGCAACGTGAGTTTCAATCCGCGATCCCAGGCCACGCGTGTAGCCGGCATTCTCTCGGCGTTCGCCGTCGCGGGGACCATAGCATCCGTTTTGATCGCCGTCAGGTTGCCCGCGAATGTGCTCAAGATATGGATCGGCGTCATCGTTGTGGGCATGGGCGTTGCCATGCTGGCGGCCCTTAACCGCCAGCCGAAGTTCTCATGGGGGAAGATAACCGCGCTCGGGACCGTCGCCTCCTTCAACAAGGGCATGAGCGGCGGCGGGTACGGACCCCTCGTGATGGGTGGTCAGATCCTGTCCGGCATAGGCGTCAAGAACGCGGTCGGCATAACCTCCCTTTCGGAGAGCGTAACCTGCCTCGTGGGTGTCATTATGTATTTCACCCTGAAATCGTCTGCAGACTGGACGCTTGCTCCCTGGTTGATGGCCGGCGCGGTCCTTTCGGTGCCGTTCGCAGTGCACACTCTCAAGAGAATCCCCGAGAAGAAAGCCAAAATCGCCGTTGCGGTCATAGTGCTTCTCCTGGGCGGCCTGACGCTGGGCAAGGTTTTCCTGGCCCGATAGGGCGGCCGGTAGGTGCAAGGTAACGGAAATTGAAGAGGTCGAGGACAGATGTGGCCGAGCCTCCACGGGTCGCGGGTCCGAGACGGGTCTGAGGTTATGCAGATGAGCAGAACAGCCTTGCTTTGTATGGTCATAGCGATTCTTGCTGCCGCCGGCGCTCCCGGGAAGGCGGCCGGCGGTTGGGAATACAGGGGAAGGGTGGAGATGTCGGGCCCGGTCGAGAGGGACCTGAGCCTGAAGCTCATGACGGAGGTGAGGAGCCGGAACGATCTTGCCACTCATAATGAGAGTCATTTCGATATGGGCCTGGAATACAATGTGCGGGACTGGCTGTCGGTGGGACCCTACTACCGGCACGTCACGGCGTCGAAGAACGGGGAGTGGACGGTGGAGCACAGGCCGCATGCCGACGCGACCCTGGCATGGAGGTCGCTCGGGCTGGAGTTCAGCAACAGAAACAGGCTCGAGTACCGCATGCTGGAAGGCGCAGAATTCTTCAGGCTGAGATTGAGGTTGATGCTGAGCGCCGCGCCGGGGGCGGTTCCGGGAGTTAAGGTGTATGTTTCCGATGAGCCCTTCTATGATTTCAGAGCCGGCGCTTTCAACAAAAACAGGTTC
>JASFEA010000181.1:0-5739 GCA_050125095.1 bacterium | reverse complement strand
CGCGGTCCGGATGCTTCGAGAAGATCCTGCTGCCCACAATCTGCCACTTGGGTACGTGCCCGGTGGGCGTATAGGTCAGGTCGGGGTCGATGTAATGCACGATTTTCTGGATGACGTTGACCTTGAAGGCGTGCACGTAACCGCTAATGAGGAACCTGTAGAGAAACGTGACCACCGGCACCAGGAGTATTCCCACGATGATCGGAAAGGAGCCCGACAGGCCGAAACCCCGGTCGATCGCCAGGCTTATCATGAATATCGCGGCCGCCGCCACAAAGAGGATCTTGAGTCTCCAGACGACCTTCTTCCTCGTGACCTCGAGCTTCTTGAGGTCCTTGAGAAGGGTGGTTATGTAGAAGTGGGCGAAATCAGACCTCTGTGACGTCGCCATTCAGTGAGTCCCCCCGCCGGACCGGGGCATTTCCCGGCCGACCTATCTCTGGAAGAGCCCGTGAACGTCTACGCTCTGTCTCTCGGTCGAACCTATCGTAAAGACGCGCTTGGTCCTGTAGTTCATGAGCTGCGCCATGATCTTGGTCGGGAACATTTCGACTGCGTTGTTGTAGTCGGTTACCGCGGCATTATAGGCGCGCCGGGCCGCGGATATCTGCTCTTCCACTTCGGCGAGGGTTCGCTGCAGGTGCATGAACTGCTCATTGGCCTTGAGGTTGGGGTAGTTCTCAACCGCCACCATGATGTCTCCGATGGCCTTGCTGATTTTCTGGTCAAGGTCCATCTTCTGGTCATCGGAAAGATTGCCGGCGAGGGCCTCGGCTCTCAGTCGCGTCACTTCCGTGAGGATTTCCCTCTCGTGCTTCATGTAGGACTGAACCGCGCCGACCAGATTGGGAATCAGGTCATATCTTTTCTTGAGAAGGGTGTCCACCGCACCGAACATGTTCTTTATGGTGTTCTTCTTGCCGATGAGCGCGTTGTACATGCCGACGGCGAACAGCGCGACAACACCCACCACTATCAATAAAACGACCATGACGCTCTCCTCCCTTGAAGACAGGCCTATATAATAATTTCGTCAGAAACGCGGCGCGGCTTTAGTAAAGGAAGGCCACGGCGGAAGTGCGCGGCGACTCCGGGGCGGGGATGGATCTATAAGGCGGGACGGGGCCCGACGTCCCCGCGGCCGGCCTTACTTGAGGTACTTATCGAACCATCTCAGCATATGCCTCAGGCGCTCAATGCGGCGGTCGGTGCGGCCCGTTCGAGACAGCCCGTGCGGCTCTTCGGGAAAACGCACCATCTCGGTGTCGACGCCGAGCCGTTTAAGGGCGACGAAAGCCTGCTCGCCCTCCACGATAGGGCATCTGTGGTCCTCTTCGCTGTGGATAATCATGGTGGGAGTCTCAACCTTGCCGAAGTATTTGAGAGGCGACTGCTCCCAGTAAGCGTCCACGGCTTCCCAGGGCGGCTTTTTCCCGAAGCGGTACTCCAGGAGCCAGTTGTAATCCCCCGCCCCGTACTTGCTTATCATGTTGACTATGGAGCGCTGCGTGACGGCGGCCTTGAACCTCCGGCTGTGCCCTATTATCCAGTTCACCATGAATCCGCCGTAGCTCCCGCCGGTGACTCCCATGCGCTTGCGGTCTATGTAGGGTTTGCGCGCCACGTAGTCGGTCCAGGCCATTATATCGGCATAGTCGGACTTGCCCCATGCCCCCCATATGGCCTTGCTGTGCTCTTCGCCGTAACCCTGGCTGCCCCGGGGATTGCAGAAGAACACGACATAGCCGTTGGCCGCGAAGAAGTAGAACTCGTGCATGAATAGCTCGCCGTACTGAACCATGGGGCCGCCGTGTATTTCCAGTATGGAGGGATACTTCTTTCCGGGGTCGAACCCCGGCGGCTTGAGTATGTACCCGTGAAGATCGTTGCCGTCCGGTCCCTTGAGCCATACTTCTTCTATCTCTCCGAGATCGACCCGGCTCAGCACCCTGTCATTGACGCGTGTCAGGCGCCTGGGCGCGCAGGTGTCGATCTCCCGCACATACAGGTCGCCGGGGTTGCCCATGTCGCCGAAAACGTATGCGATTTTCCCGTCTTCCTTATCCAGGCTGAACTGCAGTACAGAGCCCCATTCGTCAATTACAGTCTCCAGCGGGGCGCCGCGATCTTGAGGAGCGATCGAGTGCACGGTCACCCGGCCGTGCCGCGCAACGCCGAAGTATATGCGGCTCCCATCCGGCGACCAGATAGGCGGACGGACGGGAGGCTCTCCCTTGAGGTCGTTTATGGTCTCGCCGGCGACCTCTACGTCGAACCTGCCGGTGAGGTTCCGCGGGGCGGACCTTCCTGAAGCGGGCACCACCCAGAGAGACATGTTCTTGTAGTACTGGCCCTGCCCCACTATGCCGTAATAAGCCAGCCGCTTCCCGTCGGGGGAGAAGCCAACGGCCCACTTGACGCCAGGCTTTGTGGGAACCCGCCTGGCCCTGCCGCCCCGGGCCGGTATAATGAAAACATCTATCTGGTCCGGGTTGAGATCGGGGTCGGGGCTCCGGTTTGATAGGAAGACAATACGCTTTCCGTCGGGCGACCATGACGGAGCGTGATCATCGTGGCCCTTCCCGGAGGTCAGCTGCGCCGCCTTCCCCGTGCGGGCATTCACAGTCCAGATATGCCAGCGCTCCTCCGGGAGGAATCCCGCGCCGTCCATCTTGTAAAACGCCCTGTCTATGCGGCGGGCCACGACGCCGAGCTTCTTCCTGTCTTCATCCTTCTCCCGCTCGACGGCGTCTTTGTCCATCTTCCGGAATGCGCAGACCAGGCTCCTGCCGTCCGGCGACCACTCGAAGGTGCTGAAGCTGCCCTTGAGATGGGTGACCTGCCTGGATTCGCCGCCGTAGGCCGGGATGATATAGAGCTGCGACCGCTTGCCGTCCCGCCGGTCAGACAGGAAAGCAATCGACCGGCCGTCGGGAGACCAGCGCGGCTGGCTGTCCGTATGGTCCCCGCAGGTGAACTGCCTCGGCCGGCCCCCGCCCGTGGGCGCGAGCCAGAGATTGGCGAACTTCTTTTCCGTCTTCCTGTCGACGCGCTGCACAGAATAGACCACGTTGCGGCCGTCGGGGGAGATCTGGCTGTCCGTGATCAGCCGGAAACGGTAGAGGTCGTCCGCGGTAATCCTGCGGCGCCTGGGTTCGGGGGCGCGGGAGGTCTTGGCGCGCGATTCTCTGCTGCCGGGCATGTCAGGCCTTCCTTATGGTTCGCATGTTATGAGAAGACGGCGAATTCTGGCTGTCGGCTCAGATCATAGCGCCGATATCCTCGCGAAGCGAGTCGAATTCGTCCTCGAAATTCCCGCCCGCGCGTATGCCCGAGTCAAAACGCTCTGCATCCCGGAAGACCTTCCTGGCCTCATCGAGGTTGCCATCGCGAACCAGGAGTCTCGCATAGCGGAGCATGGAGGCGGTCACATTCTGTGCCAGCTTGTCCGTTCCGCTTCGCCTCACCGGGCTGCGGTCAATCTCAGAAGCGAAGGGCCCCAAGAAATCCTCCGGCCGCACGGAGCTCAGGCTCCTCCTGATCTCGGACATGTCGTCATTGTACTTCTGCGGGCAGGGCGCGTATTCATAGTACGATCCGCAGAAGACCAGCCTCTCCAGGGAGTCTTCCGTGAAACCGTAGTCGGGCAGGGTCAGGGCCGCGCAAAGGGGACGGCCGAGCTCGCCCCGCCTTCGCATCTCGATCCAGCCCGCGATGATCTGGTCGCTCCCGGTCACGATGTCTCCGTCTATGTCGCGATAGTGCGTGACGCCGTCGAGGTCTTCATCCGAGAAGGGAAGCGGAAGTCCGTACTTCCCTGCCCGGCTCCTGACATACCACGGCAGGTTTAAGAGGCTCCGGTTTATGACGGCCACGTCCTGTCGCAGCCCCTCCTTCTCCTGCAGAGCCACCGCCGGATAAGTGTCCATGTCCCCGTTGGTGATCAATATGGCATTGGGCGGGAGGTTCTCCAGCTGCCATCTGTTGTATGCAAGCAGGGACGGCGTGAGAAAACCGCTTTCTATCATTGCAGTGGCGGCGCGGCGCTCGAAGTCCGCATCGCCCCGCCTCATCGATTGGATCCATATTGACGACCAGGCGTTGCCGTCATCGGGGTCCGCACTTACCGCCAGGAGGAAATGGCTCCACGCGCTGTCGGCGTCTGCCCGGTCCCAAGAGCTGAGCCGCGGGCTGAATAGATCGCCGACCACCGTGTGGGCAAAACCATGGTGCGGGTCGGAGGCGAGCGCGGCGGCCGCTTCCCTGTAAGCCATGTCTAAGTCACCATGTCTCCGCAGGCATTCGGCGTACCACGCCCTTGCGTCGGGGTTGTCGGGTTCGCGGCGAGCGGCTCCGGCCAGCATGGATCTGGCCGCCCGGATGTCATTTGAGAGAAATACCTCGACGCTCTCATCAAGCGTCGGGCTATCGGCGTCCGAGCATCCGCCGGCCGTAAGCGAAAAGGCGAATGCCGCAAGCAAGAACACTGACCGGGCGGGGCGCAACATGGCATACCTCCATTACAATCGATAAGCGGAACCCCGATCCACCCGGTTCAACCCATAGGGAGGCAGCGGGTTCCATCCCGCCCCGTCCCGGGCCTACAGGCGGTGGGCCATCCAGATGTTGGGGTCCTCGTATATGCCTTCGTCGCGCTCGCAGTCCATCTCTACCGGCTGCAGGGCCCCGGGCACCACGTATTTGCCGGTCTCGGGGAATCGCATGTTGGTCCACTGCTCCCAGTCGCCGACGCTGCCGACGATCACCATGGAGGCGGGCGCGATTCTCATGAACCTGCCGCCTAGCCTCCAGTGAACGTGCAGCCACGGGTCAAAGGGCGAGCCGTCGGCGTGCTTCCACTCGACATAGCGGTCCATTGGGGCCAGCGGGTAGGTGCTCTTAAGCGTCGGCCGTACCGGCGCTATGAGCGAGGTACAACCCTCGCCCGCCGCGAGCGACTTCATGCCGCGGATCAATATGCCACTCAGGCCCTGGCCCTGGTGGCTGCGCTCGACGGACACCGCGAGCCCGCAGAGCGCCGTAGCCTTTGCGCCGGATTCCCGGTCTTTAAAGCCCTGCTCCAGGGCGGCATCCCACCCCGCGGGCAGGCCCTCCGCTGTCCTGTCCCAGGCCAGGGGGATCGAAGAGCCGGCGGCCAGGACATGGTCGTTTTCGTCGCGGAGTACAACCTGGAACCTCGCGAAGGTCCGGAACAGCTGCCGCCAGTAACGGGCGGAGACGGCGTCGTGCAGCATGAACTCGGGCCAGACCGAGGGATTGAGCCTGTGAACCTGTGGCTTGAGGTCCGGCCGCTGGTCTATAGTGACTATGTCATAAGCCATTTCGTCGCTCCACCGGGCACCTAATTATAGTGACGTGAGATTCCGCATTCAAGCCAATACTCCGCATCGCCCCACTGAGTGTTGGACTGAAGCAGCGCGAGTGGTTAGACTCATCCGAAAGCGAAGAACACACAAGGAGGAAGGGAATGACAACAAGGTTCGCGGCTGCCGCGTGCATAATCGTCGCCCTGGCGGCGCCGGGATGGGCGGGGTCCGCCGGCGCAGAGGCGACACTCACGGATCCATATGAAATACTCTCTGCCCATTACGAGGCCATCGGAGGCCTTGACCTCCTTAGGGCCGAGAAGGCCCGCTACTTTGAGGCCGAGATAGAGCTGTTCGGTCTCAAGGGCGATATCAGGGAATGGCAGCAGGTACCCCTCCGCAAGAGACAGGA
>JASFEA010000180.1:0-5762 GCA_050125095.1 bacterium | reverse complement strand
CCCTTTACGAATTCCAGCACCTCTTCCCACATGTCTTCCGTAAAATCAGTGCCGCAGACCGACGACCTCACGCCGCCGGCATCCCCGGTCCCGGCTTCCCTCAAAGCGGCGATTAGAGGCAGAGTGACTCTGCCGTCCCGGAAGTCATTCCCCACGGGCTTGCCCATTCGCTCGACGTCGCCGACGAAGTCCAGCATGTCATCGACTATCTGAAACGCCACGCCGAGGTCGTCGCCGTAGGCTATAAGGTTCTTCCTTGCCTTCGCGGGCAGCCCTCCTATTATGGCTCCCGCCTCGCATGAACATGAAAACAGGGAAGCCGTCTTGTGCCGGATGAGATCGATGTACTCATCCTCCGTGATATCGCAGTCGCAGCGCTTGTCCATCTGGTACATTTCCCCAAAAGTCATCGAGTCGGAACCCATGACCATGACCTTCGCGATGTCTTCGAGGCCCGTCTCATGCAGAAGGGTGAAGGCCTTGCAGAAGAGGTGGTCGCCCATGATTACCGAGACCTGCTCGTCCCAGAGCTTGTTTACCGTCGGGAGCCCCCGCCTCAGGTCGCTCTTGTCGATGGAGTCGTCGTGAAGCAGCGTGGCCGTGTGAATGAGCTCGATGGCGACGCCCGCCTTCACGGCCCTCCCGGGGTCCGGCGTGCCCAGATGGGAAGACAGGAACACGAGCACCGGGCGCACGCGCTTGCCCTTGATGGCCAGCAGGTGCTCCCCGATCCCCTGGACGAGACCGAGGTCGGACCTGAGGATGCGCGCCAGCTCACGCTCGAGCAGCGCGAGTTCCTCCTCTATCGGTCGCGTTATTTCGCCGGTCTGGATGGAAGATGCACCCATGAGTCCCCCCCTGGCCAAGCAATCTTAATGTCTGGCCTGCCCCCTGTCAATTCATGCCTATACGAGGTAGGACAGGGACAGCAGCAGTATGGTGAATGCCTGGGAGAGTATTGTGACCCTGCTCGCTTCGATGGTGCCCGGCCTGTTCCCCAGCGCGCGGCCGGGCGCGAGCCGCCTCGTGGCGAAGAGAAGCGGCACGGCCGACACGGACGCGATGGGCTGGTAGACCTTGAGGAATATGCCGAGCCCGATCCATACATAGGCCGCTGTGTATGCGGTAAGGAAGAGCATATAGCCCCGCTCCCTGCCGAGCCACACCACCACCGTGTTCTTGCCTGCCCTTCCGTCCCATTCAACGTCCAGCACTTCATTGACGAGAAGTATGGCGAGGACCAGAAGCCCGGCCGGGATCGACACGGCTAAGGCCCACAGGTCGAGCCGCCCCGCCTGCACCATATAGCTCCCGGCGACAAGCAGGGGCCCGAAGCAGAAGAAGACCACTGCCTCTCCGAGCCCCCGGTATGACAGGTTGACGGGAACGGCGGTGTATAAAAACCCGCCGGCTATGCCCGCGAGGGCCAGCATGATTACTCCGTTTCCGGGAACCAAGCTGTTCAGGTAGAGCCCGATGGCGGCGCCTACCGCCGAGAGAGCCGCGGAAGCGCCGATAATGGCGCCCGACGATATGAGCCCGTCCTGGATCACCCTGCTCCCGCCCGAGAACGGCGTCGGTTCAGGGTTCTCCGAATCGCAGCCGGTCTTGTAGTCATAGTAGTCGTTGGCCAGGTTTGCGCCCAGATGAACGCAGGCTATGCCCGCCAGCGTCAACGCCAGGCGCCACGCGCTAAATGACCCATCTCTCCAGAATGCGGCGAAAGCGCCCAGCAGAACGGGAACCAGGGAAGCCGAAAGGAACGGGGCCCTCGAAGCGCGGACCCAGAGCGCCGGTTTAGAACTCATCGGGCAGGGACTCGACCTCCTGGAGCGAGAAGACCGGACCGTGGCGGCAGACGTATTTGCTGCCGATATTGCATCTCCCGCAAAGCCCGACGCCGCACTTCATCTTCATCTCGAGCGTCGTAATGACGTCAGCGGGAGAGAAGCCCATCTTCCTCGCGGAGAGGATCACGTACTTTATCATTATGGGCGGGCCGCAGGTAATGAGCACCGAGCCGGACGGCGGGTTGACCTTCTCGAAGACCTGGGGCACCATCCCCACCTCGCCATCATATGCCTCATCATCTCCCCCGGGCTCGACGGCGGTAACCAGTCTCACACCGGGAGTACCGCCCCAGTTCTCAAGGTCCCGGCGAAAACCCAGGTCGAGAACGCTTCTCGCCCCATAGATGATGGTCACGTCCCCGTACCTGTCCCGCCGAGCCAGGACTTGGTAAATTACCGGCCTCAGCGGCGCAATCCCGATGCCTCCGGCCACGAAGACGATGTCGCGGCCCTCGATTCTCTCCAGGTTGAAGTGGTTGCCGTACGGCCCCCTGAAACCCAGCTTGTCTCCGACCTCGAGATCGTGCAGCGCGGCGGTTACCTTGCCGACCTTCTTTACGCCTATCTCCACGAAACCCTTTGAATCGGGGGGCGACGAGATGCAGAAGGTCGCCTCGCCCGTCCCGAAGACCGAGATAAGGCAGAACTGCCCCGGCCTGAATCCGAATGACTCCCGCATCGTGCCGTCCTCGAAGACCAGCTTCAGCAACCTGATGTCGGGAGTCTCCTCGCGAATCCCCTCGACCCTGACGATACCGGGCACCAGATTCTCGTCCAAGGCTCCTATCCTTCCCCCCGCTCCTCGCCGGTTCCGCGGTCTCCGCCGGACCCGCGGTCTTCGCCGGACCCGCGGCTTCGCGCAGAGCCTTCCGGCAGACCCTCGAGTACCTCGCCGATGTCAACTCCCACCGGGCAGTGACGGATGCATCGCCCGTCGCCCACGCATGCGGTGAGGTTCACATTGTCGACCGTGTATTTGAACTTGTGCATGATGCGCTGCCTGTACCTGGCGTGCCTGCCGACCCTGGGCTGATGCCCCGCCATCCTGGTGAAGTCGGAAAACGAGCAGCAGTCCCAGATCCTGTATCTCCTGCCCCTTGCGACCCCCGCCTCGTCGGTTATGTCGAAACAATGGCAGGTCGGGCACAGGTAATAGCAGGTGCCGCAGCTTATGCAGTTTATGGAAGCGTCTTTCCACCTGTCGCTTTCGAAATTCTCATCGAGCCATTCCTTGATGCCGCCGGTATGTACCTTCCTCTTGAGCTCCGGAGGGCTGTCGGGCTCCCCGCCCTCATCAGCCGGTATGCCGACCTTGTCGAGCAGAGCCTTGCCTTTGCCGGTAAGGGCGCGGACGATATAGGAACCTCCCGACGGAAGCAATATGACGTCGCTTCCTGTCTCGTCATGGGGGCCGTAGCCCATCGAGGCGCAGAAGCACGCGCCGTCGGCATTCGAGCAGGCCAACGTCACTATCACGGTCTCTTCCCTGCGCCTGGCGTATCTGGCGTCGCGCACGGGGTCCAGGAGAATCGCGTCCAGAATGACAAGCGCCGCGGCGTCGCAGGGCCGGGTCGCGAAGATCACGCGCGCGAACCGCTCTTCCAGCGCGTCCACTCTCACATCGCCCAGCCGGAAGTCGGCAAGCGGCTCGAAGCGCGGCAGCAGTATGTCCTTCGCCCCGTTCACGGTGAGGACGTGGCCCAGCTCCACCTCATCCGCATCGCCGACCTCCTCCAGGTACACCTTGCCCCCGCGTTTTCGCGGAGCGAATACGGTGTAACCTTGAGACCCTGCGCGTGCGACGAAGTTCCTGAGTTCCGATTCTGTCAGCATTGCAATCCTAGCCTATGAAGTCCCCCGGGTCGTCCTCCCCGTATGTCCTGAACACGGGTGTCGCCTCGGGGTCCATGCCCGCTCTGTAGTCGAAAGCCCCTTCCACCTCAGTCGCGAGATAGCGCGAAATCAGATCGACGGGAATACCCATGGGGCACGCCCGCCCGCACTCGCCGCAGCCGACGCAGCGTCCGGCCAGATGCATGGCCCTTATCAGATGATATGCCAGCACACCTCTCGGATGCGACGGCTTGTCGATCCACTGGGGCTCGGATTTCTCGGTTATGCATGTCTCGCAATAGCACATGGGACAGGCCTGCCGGCAGGCATAGCACTTGATGCATCTCGAAAGCTGCTCCCTCCAGAAATCCCATCTCTCTTCGCGCGGGAGTGAAGACATCTCATTGACGTCCTCAAGAGGGTCCCCCTCCGGCGGGGCCGCCCCTGTCGTATCACCATCGCCTATCAGGGTGTCATACAGGGGAGGCGTCACGACCCCGCAGCCCCTGCATTTGAAGGCCTTGTCATCATCTTCCGCGCCGGCGCCCCGCACCCCCTCGCATACCATGCCTATGACATGCACGCCGTCCCTCGAGATCTGTCCCTCCTGGAGAAGCACCACTATAGCCCGGGCGTCACAGCCCTTTGCCACGATGCCGACCCTGCCGCCGCGCAGCATCATCTGGCGGCAGGGCTCCTTCGACAGATATGTCGCTAGGTTGTGGACGCAGGCTTCATTGAATACCAGCCCGCCGGCCTCGTCCGCCGACTTCGCAAACAGCGGGCGCACTCCCTCGCCGCCATGGCCCCGGCCATAGCCCACAACGACCTCGACGGCCCCTGAGGCGAGGAGCTTTCGGGCCTCCTCCCGCAGGCGGCTCTCACTATTCGTCTGCAACCTTCTCGATCTCCCTCATCTCGCTGGACACCGCTTCCCCCATTTCCCTGAAAGTAGTCAGAGGTCCCAGACCCTCCACGAGATCGCATACCCGGTTCACGGTCTCGGCCCACTTATCGCCCTCTGCCGCAGAGCACCACGTGACCTGGAAGCGCTCCTCCTCTATGCCCATGAAATCAAGGAGCTTCCTCAGGGTGTAGAAGCGCCTCCTCGCGTGGTAATTGCCGCTTACATAATGGCAGTCACCCGGGTGGCATCCGCCCACGACGACCCCGTCCGCGCCTCTCTCGAAAGCCTTGACTATCATCGCCGGGGCTACCCGCCCGGAGCAGGGCACCCTTATTATGCGGACATCCGCGCGGTGCTTCTTCCTCGTTGTTCCCGCCAGGTCCGCCCCCGCATAGGAACACCAGTTACACAGGAACGCGACGATTCTGGGCCTGAAGTCAGCCAACTTACTTTGCCTCATCTTCCACTTTAAATGATTCTGTTAATACATTGATTTCACTATAAATCTGGTTTTCACTGAATCCCATGAGATCAACGGCCCCGGGCCTGCACACCGGAAGGCAGGCGCCGCAGCCCTCGCACACTCCCGGGTTCATGTAAGCCTTTTCGATCTCCGCGCCCGTGCGGGGGTCTTCGCGCTTGACCCTCTCCGCGGCCCCGTAGGGGCACACTGCCTCGCATGCGAAACAGCCCGTGCAGAGGTCTTCGTTTACCCGGGCCACCAGCGGCTCGCGCACGAGCTCGTCGGCGGAAAGAAGACCCAGCACCTTGCTGGCCGCAGCGCTCGCCTGCGAGACGCTGTCGGGTATGTCCCTGGGCGCCTGGCACGCGCCGGCCAGGAACACCCCGGCGGTGTTGGTTTCCACCGGCCGGAGCTTGGGATGCGCCTCGGTGAAGAAGCCGTACCTGTCGGATATTATCCGCAGCTTCTGGCCCAGCTCCCGGGCTCCCTCCGCCGCGGTCACGGCGCTGGCCAGCACCACAAGATCCGCCCTGATCTCTATCTGGTGACCGGAAAGCGTGTCGGCGCCTTTGACGAAGAGAGTGCCGTCCCTCTCGTAAATCCGCGAGACCCTTCCCCTCAGGTACATGACGCGGTCTTCGTCCACGGCGCGGTTCACGAACTCCTCATAGCCTTTACCCCCGGCCCTGACGTCGATATAGAAAACATA
>JASFEA010000179.1:0-5769 GCA_050125095.1 bacterium | reverse complement strand
GAAATTGGGCACGACGCGTCCGTCTCCGGATCGCATGCGCGGCCCGTATGTGTTGAATATCCTGGCGATCTTGGTGTCGACGCCATGCGTACGGTGGTAGGCGAACGCGAGCGCCTCGGCGAAGCGCTTGGCCTCGTCATAGACGCCGCGGGGCCCGATGCAGTTGACATTGCCCCAGTAGTCTTCGGTCTGCGGGTGGACATGCGGGTCGCCGTAGACTTCCGACGAGGACGCCAGCAGGAACCTCGCCTTCTTCTCCTTGGCCAGCCCCAGCGCCTTATGCGTGCCCAGCGCCCCCACCTTCAGGGTCTGAATAGGGTACTCGAGATAGTCTATCGGGCTCGCCGGCGACGCGAAGTGCAGCACGGCGTCAACCGGTCCCGAAACGTAGATGTATTCGGTTACGTCATGCTTGACGAAGTTGAACTTGTCGCTGCCGGCCAGGTGCTCGATGTTCCTGGTCGAGCCCGTTATGAGATTATCTAGACCGATAACCGCATGTCCCTTGGCTATAAGGTGATCGCAGAGATGCGAACCCAGAAAACCGGCAGCGCCGGTGACGACTACTCTCATTTCGCCTCCAGTTCCGAGTACATTTTCCTGTAGTATTCCTTGAATTCACCGCTCTTGATCTTCTCCCACCACCACCGGTTGTCTTTATACCACTCGACCGTCATCCCGAGGCCGGTCTCGAAGTCGACCTCGGCCTTCCATCCCAGCACGGACTCGATCTTGTCGGTCTTCACGGCATGCCTCATGACATGCCCCGGCCGGTCGGTGACGCGCGTGACCAGGCTCTCGGGCTTGTCGAGCACGGTGAGGATGCCGCCGGCCACGTCGAGTATGCTGAGCTCTATGCCGCTGCCGATGTTGAACACCTCGCCCTCAAGGCCGCCCGAGTTCATGATGGCCTCCAGCGCCTTAACGTGGTCGGTGACGTATATCCAGTCGCGCGTATTGATACCCGACCCGTATACCGGCATGGGCTTGTCGTCCATGGCGTTGGTGAGGAAAAGCGGTATGAGCTTCTCGGGATACTGATTGGGCCCGTAGTTATTGCTGCAGCGCGTGATGACAACTGGCGTGTCGTATGTGGTGAAGTACGAATACGCCAGCCGGTCCGCGCCCGCCTTGCTGGCGGCGTAGGGGCTGCGCGGCATGAGGGGCGAGTCCTCGCCGGAGGGCTCGTCCACCGCGTCGCCGTAGACCTCGTCGGTGGATATCTGTACGAACCTCGGGACGCCCAGCTTCCGGGTGGCCTCGAGGAGCACGTAGGTGCCGTAGACATCGGTCATTATGAAGCTCGCCGGGTCGCCTATGGAGCGGTCCACGTGGGTTTCGGCGGCGAAGTTGAGCACGCAGTCACAGCCCTTGAGGACCTCATCGACCACCGACTCGTCGCAGATGTCCCCCCGGACGAACTTATAATGCGGATTGCGCTCGACCGCTTTGAGGTTGTCGGGGTTTCCCGCGTATGTCAGCTTGTCCAGGACCGTGAGGTCGATGTCGTCGTAGTTATCGAGAATATAGCGGACGAAGTTGCTGCCTATGAATCCGGCGCCCCCCGTTACGACGATCTTCCTTGCCATGATCAGCCGTCCTTTCTCGACCAGTCGTAGGGGATTTCCCCGCTGTGGGGGTCTATCCTGTACTCGTCCGGCTTATCGTAGTCATAGGTCTTGTTGGGGCAATTGACGAGGTAGCCCGCCTCGGTCCCGACGGCCTTGACGCCGTGGACCACCCCGGGAGGAATGCTTATGAGGATGGGATTCTTCTCGCCCATGAAAAACTCGTTGACCTGCCCGTGAGTGGGGGAGCCGTCCCGGCGGTCATACAGGACGACTTTCAGCATGCCCTTGACGACGGTGAAGTGGTCGGTCTGGAGCTTGTGATAGTGCCAGCCCTTCACCACTCCAGGATACGCCACGGACAGGTACACCTGTCCGAACTCGGTGAACATCTCGTCATCCGACCGGAGCATTTCCATCAGGAAGCCGCGTTCGTCCGGGATGACCTTGAGCCGTTTTACCGAGACACCGTCTATCAATGTCATTCTAAACCTCCTTATCGGGCCGGCCGACGCTGAAGTATCTAAACCCCAATTCGGCCATCCTTTCGGGCTCGTATATGTTACGGCAGTCCACAACCGTGTGATTCTCCATAAGCGACTTCATCTTCTCGAAGTCGAGGTCCATGAATTCGTTCCACTCGGTGACGAAAACCACGATGTCGGCGCCGGTTGCGGCCTCGAAGACGTCCTTGCAGAACTTGACGCCCGGCATCAGGGGTTTGGCGAACTCCATGGCGACCGGGTCATAGGCGCGTATGGCGGCTCCCCGGTCCATGAGCTCCCTTGCGATGTCGATTGCAGGGGCCTCCCTCATGTCGTCCGTGTCGGGCTTGAATGCGACTCCCATGAGCGCGATGGTCTTGCCCTTTACGTCGCCGCCGGCCTTCAGGATCTTCTCCACCATGATATAGCGCTGCCTGTCGTTGACCTCTATTGCGGCCCTGACGACCTTCATCTCGTGGCCGACGCTCTCTGCGGTCTTGACCAGCGCGCGCGTGTCCTTGGGGAAACACGAGCCGCCGTAACCGGCCCCAGCCTTCAGGAACCTCGATCCTATCCTGCTGTCCAGGCCCATGGCCTTGGCGACAACCGAAACGTCCGCCTTGAACTGCTCGCAGAGGTTGGCGATCTCATTGATGAAAGATATCTTGGTCGCCAGGAAGGCGTTGGAGGCGTACTTGATCATCTGCGCCGTATTGACGTCCGTCATTACCACGGGCTTGTCCTGGAGGATCAGCGGCCTGTAAATCTCAGCCATGACTTCCATGGCGCGCTCGCTCGGAGCCCCGATCACGATGCGGTCGGGCTGCATGAAATCCTCGACGGCGGACCCTTCGCGAAGGAACTCGGGGTTGGAGACCACGTCGAAGTCATGGTCCGACGTGGCGTTCTCTTTGATTACCCGCTCAACCACCGCGCTGGTCCCAGCGGGCACAGTGCTCTTCAAGACGATGACCTTGTAGTCGTTGAGGTTCTCGGCGACGCTCTTGGCGACCATCTCTACGTAACGGAGATCCGCCTTGCCGTCGGCGCCCATCGGCGTTCCGACCGCTACGAAGACTACCGTGGAGTCCTCGATGCCGCAGTTTATGTCAGTGGAGAATGTCAGTCTTCCCCTGTCGATATTCCTCTTCACGATTTCCTGAAGACCCGGCTCGTAAAAAGTCATCTCGCCGCGCTTCAGCTTCTCGATCTTGGCCTCGTCGATATCTATGCATCTTACGGTATTTCCGAAGTCAGCCAGACATGCACCCGTTACGAGACCAACATATCCTGTACCGACGACACAGACGTTGACCATATACTACCCCCGAAGTTGTCCCTTACGTCATTTCGGCTGTAATCTCGCTCGTCATAAGAAGATACTCGACGGCAGGGCCTGAGTCAAAGGGGAACTGCGGGGATGTTCTTTGGTTAAATAGAGGTGCGGGATCAGACGAAAAATGATACAGTCACTGGTGAACCTCGGGCCGCGCGCAACGGGAGTGAGATCAATGATTTGTGCGATAGGACCACATTACAGGGCCGCCTTGACGGCGGTTATTACCGGCGCGGCGGCGGCCGTCTTAATCTGCCCCCCGTCCTACTCCTCAGATGCGGCGGCCTCCGGCGATGAGGCAGGAGCGCCACCGATCATGGTTTCGGTGGACATAAGGCCCGGGCTATGCCCGAATCACATAAGGCTCGAGAGCCCGCTTGCCATACCCATCGCCATACTGGGGGCCGTGGACTTCGAGCTCGACCTGGTGGACCCGGAGTCGGTCACCTTGTCCCGGGAAGGCGTCGAGGCGGAGGTCAGGCCAACCGGGTGGACGTACGAGGATGTCGGAACTCCCCTGGTCGGGGGGCTGTGCGCCTGCCATAAGCTGAGAGGCGACGGCCTCGACGACCTTGAGTTCTGGTTTTCGATTCAGGACATTGCGGCCGGTCTCGACCTGGACCCCCAGGCCGGCGGGATAGTGCCGCTCTCCCTGACGGGACATCTCACGACCGGAGAGAGAATCGAAGGTTTAGACTGCGCCCTGGTGATAAGCGGCGACTGGGCACATGACGAATTCGGCGCGGAGGTGGGTCTGCTTCCCGAAATCCCCGGGCAGAACGGGCCGGAGCAGGGTCCCGGAGAACACCGCTTCACCTATTACAGCACTGTGAGCGAGCGCGTGACCATCGCGATCTATGACACTCAGGGGCGGGTGGTCGCCAGGCTGAACGACATGGACATGGCCCCCGGCATCTACAGCGCCACCTGGAACGGCAGGGACGAGAGGCGTAATGAGGTCCCGGCGGGGATTTACTTCGCCCGTGTAAATAACAGCAGGGCGAGCGATATCAGGAAGATCGTCCTGACCCGGTAGGGGCCGCGGCTCTTCGCCTTATCCTAGCTCCACACCAGCCAGATGAAGGCGCCGCCCGCGAGGGTGGCGGCAAGCGTGAAGGGCAGTCCTATCTTCACGAACTCCCCGAAACTCACCTTGGTGCCCATTCGCGCCAGATAACCGACTGCAACGATATTGGCCGCGGCGCCGATCGGTGTCATATTGCCGCCCAGGCAGCTCCCGATAAGCAGACCGAACGGCAGAAGATACGTGAGACTGCCCATGCGCCCCGCGAGAACCGTTGTCACAGGGAGCATGGCCGAGATATAGGGAACATTGTCGACGAACGCCGAGACGAATACGGAAAACCAGAGAATGAGGTTGAAACCGGCGAAAAGGCTCGAGCCCGCGATGCCCTGGATGAAGTCGGCGATTCTCACGACGACGCCCGCTCTCTCCAGGACCCCTACGAATATGAATATACCTATGAGGAAGAAGGTCGTGTCCCAGTCGATGCGCCTGAGGGTGTCGCGGGCATAGGCGGAAGTCGTATGCTCGTAAGAGTGTCCCCACTCCCAGAGTTTCGCCGCGCCCCCGAAGACAATGCAGATGACGCCTGCCAGGAATTTGAACTCGGGGTCGAAAATGGGCGAGACGGCCAGAGCCACTACCATGCCCGTGAGCACATATGTGGGCGTCCAGCTCCTCACCTCCACACGGCGGGGCTCCCCGACGGGCTGCCTGTATTTCCTGAACATGAGGTAGAGCACCAGGAGAGACGCGATCGCGCCTATCTCGACTGCAAAGAAAATGCCGGGCTTGCCCTCAAGCCAGAAGAAGTCATTGAAGCTCAGTCTGTAGTGCCCCGCGAGTATCATGCTCGGCGGGTCGCCTATCAGGGTCGCCGTGCCCTGGAGGTTCGAGGATATGGCCACCGAGATCAGGAAGGGGGCCGGCGACACCTTGAGGCGCTCCGCCATCGCCACCGCGATCGGCGCCAGGATGAGCACAGTGGCCACGTTTTCCACGAACGCCGAGAGAAATCCCGAGAGGGCCGCCACAAGAACGATCGCAAGGCCGACTGTCCGCGCCCTCCGGATGAGGCCTTCGGCCAGGCGCGCGGGCACCATGGAGACCGTGAAGGCCTCCGCGACGAGCAGGCTTCCGATGAAGATGCCGATGACGTTCCAGTTTACGTCCTTAAGCGGCTGAAGGGCATCCGCCCAGTAGGGGTCCCGGGCGATGAGGAAATTATAAGCCGCGAAGAGGGCCACGCCCACCCAGACGACTCGCGCCCTCTTCTCCTTCTGGAAACTGAGCGCGACATAGGTCGCGATGAAGACTACCGAAACAAACACGATTGTAGTCAATCCGCATTCCCTT
>JASFEA010000178.1:0-5784 GCA_050125095.1 bacterium | reverse complement strand
GAAGATCGTATTCATGAAGTAGTCATTCACGGCGCCTGATGCGCCGGAACTTGAGGGGGATGCCTTCCGGGGCATCCCCCTTTTGCATGAGGTAACTGAACCAGACGACTCGTTCCGGGGACAAGCCCGGAGAACGACTTTCTGGACGCCTCCCGCCCGATGTGATACACCTTGGAGCAAGTGCGGGCGAGGCGGGAATTTTGGAATCAGTACTCGTGCAGGGGCGGTGAATGCAGATGAGCCAGCTTGCGATGAATGCGATCGGTGATGACCTCGAGGCCGCCGCCGAGTTCTGCAGAGCGGAGGGGATAGGGATCGAAGTCACGGCCTTCGCTTTTCCCGCAGTGCTCGATGGGGATATCGGGCCTGAGATCGACCGGCACCTGCGGGCCGTCGCCGGAATCACTCCGCTTATATCGCACGGTCCCTTTTACGACCTCGTGGTGACAAGCCCCGACCCGGCGATTATTGACGTTGCACGCCGGAGGCACGAGGCGGCCCTCGATGCTTCACATGAAATCGGGGCGACGTTTTACATAGCTCACACCAACTTCACGCCTATCATCCGGAACCCCGCATATCGTGACAACTGGGCCGGGCGCATGCTGAAGTTCTGGCTGCCGCTCGCAGACCGGGCCGGCAGGCAGGGCATCACCATATGTCTCGAAAACCTCTGGGAGCCCGGGCCCGATATCCAGGCGGACCTCATAGCAAAGGGCGGTCACCCGCACCTGAGGGCCACATTCGACAACGGACACCTTCTTGTATTCACGGACTACTCGGCACGCGCCTGGATCGAGACTCTCGGCGGAGACATCGCGCATTGTCACGTGCACGACAACAACGGGGAGCTCGACGAGCACCTGCCGGTAGGCGAGGGCAAAGAGAACTGGCCCGACCTCCTCGACGCTCTCGGGCGTCACGCGCCGGATGCGCCAATAGTCGCCGAGACGGACCGATTCGACAGGAACAGGGTGAGCATCGAGAGGCTCAAGGAACTCCTTTAAGCGGCCAGACGCCGGCGCCGGAGGGGAAGAATGGGCTACTACTCGGAGAACCTGGCCGGGATTCGCCTCAAGCAGTGCTACGATATCGCGCCGCCCCGGGTGAGGCAGTATCTTGAGGCGGAGATCAAGCATGTGCTTTCGCGCCTGGGGCCCGGGGACTCCGTGCTGGAGCTGGGCTGCGGGTACGGAAGGGTGACCCGGGAGATCGCCCGGGAGGCCGGGCGCGTGGTGGGCATAGATACCGCGGCCGAGAGCCTTAAGCTGGCCGGGGACGCCGCGCGCGCTGAAGCCTGCGAGTACTTCAAGATGGATGCCACCGACCTTGATTTCGACGATGACGAGTTCGACATGGTCGTATGCGTGCAGAACGGCATCTGCGCCTTCGGCGTCGATCGGGAGACCCTGGTCAAGGAGGCCATCCGGGTGACGCGCCCGGGGGGCCGTATCCTCTTCTCCACCTACTCAGGCAAGTTCTGGGCTCACAGGCTACGCTGGTTCGAGCTCCAGGCGGAGCATGGGCTGGTCGGCGAAATCGACTATGAGGCCTCCGGCGGCGGAGTCATCGCGTGCAAGGACGGATTCCGCGCGGGCGCGATGGGGGAGGAGGATTTCCGCGGTCTCTGCGCCCGGATCGGCGTCGAATTCAGCATCACCGAGGTTGACGAGTCCAGCGTCTTCTGCGAACTCATTAAGCCCCGCGTTTAAGTCCGGCTGTCCCTTGTCCCGGGGGTTCATGACGCGGAGATCTTGAGGCGGGGGGGGGCTGTCCTAGGCCCGCTCGCGGAAGTACTCGTCGAGGTCGCCGGAGGCCAGCAGGCGCTCGAACTCCTCCAGTGTGGAGACGAGCCGGTCCGAAACGTATTTGACCACCCAGTTGTGCGCAAGAGTCGAAATGCTGATTACCCTTACGCCGGCCTTCTTGGCCTCCCACATCTCTATGGCGCTCCCCATGCTGGCCTCGGGAACATAGGCGATTAAAAGATGGCTTTTCCGGGCCGCCTCGAGGGACTCCTCGAAGACCTCAAAAGCCCTGTCGTCATCGTAGGAGGGAGACTCCGGGTGAAGGTCCACCGGGCAATATACTTCCGCCCGCGGGTAGTGTTTGTTTATGGCCTGCCCCAGCCGCTTCCTGTAGGTCTGGGCGTGTATGCCCCTTCCGGTGTGGGAGCCCTGAATTATCCCGCAGATAAAGACTCTCATCTAAACCCTCCGTGGAACCGGCCGAAAACCTGTTCTTGGCGAGTTGCCAGGGGATAATATCACGTGTGTTTTTGTTTGCCAAGCCCATAGGGGAGACTTACAATAAGCTTGCTTCCGGGCGGGAACCAAATCTGCCCGGCGAGCTTCTGATACAAGGTGGAGTACAGCCTGCGGGGTGGTGCGTGTTATGAAGAAGAAGGATCTCCTCTCACAGACAAGGGCAGCGCTTCTGGAAATCGCGGCGGAACTAAATGTCAGGGGCCGCACGCGAATGAATAAGACCGAACTTGCGCGGGCGATAATGGACGCAGAAACATCGGCCCCGGTGGAGGCTCAAGACGAGGGGCCGCCTCCCGGGAGGGAGAGGCGCCGTAAGCCGGTAAGGGAGAAAGACCTCATCCGGCGGAGCTGGCGCGAGCAGCAGAGCGCCGTGCAGCACTCCAAGTTCGAGGCGAAAGCCGCGACAGCCCCGGAGCCCCCGGCCGCTCCCGTCAAGCGGCCCGCGCCCGCGCGCCTGAAGGAGTCCCCGCTGCCGAGGGCCGAGGACAGAATCGTCCTCATGGTGCGCGACCCCTACTGGATCTTCGTATACTGGGACATCTCCCAGCAGAGCCTTCGCGAGGCCAAGGTGTCCTTCGGGGAAGAGTGGGGCGGCGTCAGTATGATACTCAGGGTCTATGATGTGACGGGCATCGACTTCGACGGCGGAAACTCTCACTCCCACTTCGATGTCAGCATAGGGGACGGCGCCAATAACTGGTACATAAACACGCAGGCGCCGGCGAGGTCGTTCCTGGTTGACATCGGCCTCCTGTCGCCCTCGGGCCGGTTTGTGCTGCTTGCGAGGTCCAACGCCGTAACGACCCCGGCCAGCTCGCCATCCGGCATTGAAGACGAAGAGTATATGATTCCCGACTGGGAATTCGACAAGATCTACGCTCTCTCCGGGGGCTTCACCTTCGACTCGGGATCGGGCTCCATAGAGCTCAAGGAGCTCATCGAGAAGGCCCTGGGGGCCGAGATCGGCTCCGGCGCCCCCGGCAGCATGGGCGTTACGAGCCCGGGCGTGGCGGCGGAAAAGGGCCGCGGCTTCTGGTTCAGAGTGGGCACGGAGCTCATCGTCTACGGGGCCACGGAGGCCGACGCCAAGGTCACGGTGCAGGGAAGAGAAATCCCGCTCAGGCCGGACGGAACATTCAGTCTGCGCTTCGCGCTTCCCGACGGTTTCCAGGTGATCCCCGCGACGGCCGAGTCAGCGGATGGAATCGACAGGATCACCATTACCTCGACCGTTGAGAAGAGCACCGAAAGAGAAGATTAATCACTATCTGGAAGGCGATATGAGTAGAAGTCCCAGGGGCCATCTTTGTCTCGTCCTTCATGCGCACCTTCCCTTCGTTAGGCATCCGGAGCATGAATCATTCCTGGAAGAAGATTGGCTATTTGAAGCAATAACAGAGACTTATATACCGATCTTAAAGGTATTTGAGAAGTTAGAAGAGGACGGGGTACCCTACGGCATAGCGGTCTCTTTAAGCCCCACGCTTGTCGCCATGCTCAATGACTGGTCGCTGCAGGAGCGTTACCTCAAGCGCCTCAACGGCCGCGTCGAACTCGCGGCAAAGGAGGTCGAGAGAACCCGCTGGGACGCGCGCCTCAACCGGCTTGCCCTCATGTACCACTGGCTCTTCGAGGATACGCGGCGGATCTATGAGGACAAGTACTCCAAGGACCTGGTCTCGGCCTTCAGGGAACTCGGGGCCGCCGGGCATGTCGAGCTCATGACCTGCGCGGCCACGCATGGGTATCTGCCGCTCATGGGCCTCAACCGGAACGCCGTCATGGCCCAGATAGAGCTGGGCTGCGCCCAGCACGAGCGCAACTTCGGCGTCAGGCCCAAAGGCATCTGGCTGCCCGAGTGCGGCTATGCGCCGGGTGTGGATGAGGTCCTGAAGCAATGCGGCGTTCGCTATTTCTTCACCGACACTCACGGAATATTGCATGCGACGCCGCGGCCGCGCTACGGGGTCTTCGCGCCCGTTTACTGCCCGACCGGGGTGGCGGCGTTCGGGCGTGACATGGAGTCTTCAAAACAGGTGTGGAGCGCTAGGGAGGGCTACCCGGGCGACTACTGGTACCGGGACTTCTACAGGGACATCGGATTCGATCTCGACTACGAATACGTAAAGCCATATCTGCACGGCGACGGCATCCGCGTTCATACGGGCATTAAGTATTACCGGATTACCGGGCCCTCCGACAGCAAGGAAGTATACGAGCCCGACAGAGCGCTGGAGAAGGCGGCCGAGCACGCGGGCAACTTCATGTTCAACCGCGAACGGCAGGTCGAGCACCTGAGTGGGCTCCTCGGCAGGGCGCCCATAATCGTGGCTCCTTATGACGCCGAGCTCTTCGGGCACTGGTGGTTCGAGGGGGTTCAGTGGCTGGACTTCCTCATAAGGAAATGCGCTTACGATCAGGACACAATCAGGCTTACGACGCCCACCGAGTATCTTGCCGAGAATCCCCGCAACCAGGTGGCCACGCCGTCCATGTCGAGCTGGGGCTATAAGGGCTATAATGAGGTATGGCTGGGGCCCTCCAATGACTGGATTTACAGGCATCTCCACAGCGCGGCGGCCGGCATGGTGGAGCTCGCCAATATGGGAAGCGGCGGGGATCCAGTCAAGGAGCGGGCGCTCAAGCAGGCGGCCCGGGAGATTCTGCTTGCGCAGTCGAGCGACTGGGCTTTTATTATGAAGACCGGAACTGCGGTGCAATACGCGGTGAAACGCACAAAGGACCACCTGACGCGTTTTGCGAAACTAAATGAAGACATAAGGCAAGGAAGCATTGACATAGACTGGTTGAATGATGTAGAAAGTAAGGACAGTATTTTCCCCGAGATTGACTATCACGTTTATGCCGACGGTTTTTCACCGGTAAGGCAAAGCCTTTAAGTGCACTGGGAGGTATGACCTAATGTCAGAAGGCAAGAGAGGGAGCTCGGCCGGGGTGCCCAGGGGCCCGAGGGGGGACTGGTTCGCGCTCGGGCTGGATCTGGGCTCGGTAAGTCTCAATTCAGTCGTTCTCTCTCCGGAAGGGGAGATCCTGGAGGAACGCTACACACGTACCAAGGGCCAGGCGATGGAGACGACGCTGTCGGTGCTTGAGGATGTATTCAAGCGCTATCCCGCCGACAGCATCAGGGTCCTTGGTATTACCGGGTCCGGCGGCAAACTTCTCTCGGATGTCATCGGCGGGAGTTTTATCAATGAGATCATCTCCCAGTCGAAGTCCATGGAGAGGTTCCACCCTGAGGTGAGAACCGTTATAGAGATAGGCGGCGAGGACTCGAAGCTGATCCTCCTGAGGCGCGATGAGGAACTGGGGACCTCGGTCATCAGCGATTTCGCAATGAATACAATATGCGCCGCGGGCACGGGCTCGTTCCTCGACCAGCAGGCGAGCAGGCTCAAGGTCAGCATCGAGGAGTTCGGGGAGATGACCCTGAGGTCCGAGCATCCTCCGCGTATGGCCGGCCGGTGCAGCGTGTTTGCCAAGACGGACATGATTC
>JASFEA010000177.1:0-5805 GCA_050125095.1 bacterium | reverse complement strand
GCGATCTCTTCACGCGGCAGCACCTGGCCGTGCTGGCCACGCAGGCCCCCCACGGACCCTACACCACTCTCGTGGGCTTCGTCGCGACCCAAGACCTCAGGCATATATACTTCGTTACCAGCCGGTCTACGCGCAAGTACGCGGCCCTGAAGGCGGACCCCCGGGTATCCATGCTCATAGACAGCCGCACCAACAGGACCTCCGACTTCCGGGACGCCGTGGCCGTCACTGCGCTGGGCGAGGCGCGCGAGATTGAGAAGGAAGGCGCGAAACAGACTGTCGACAGTTACATCGCCAAACACCCACATCTCGAGGACTTCGTGCTGTCGCCCTCCTGCGCCCTCATTCGGGTCGAAGTCGAGAAGTATATCGTCGTGACCCGGTTCCAGCAGGTCATGACGCTGGACATGGCATAATGACCACCCGTCCGAGGCCTCTCAAAGATGTTGGCGCGGGCGACCGCTCCTGCTTCGGCGGCAAGTGCTACGCGCTGGCCGAGCTGGCGAGAGGCGGCTTCCGCATCCCCGACGGCATCTGCATAGGCTTCGACGCGTACGAGCAATTTGTCAGCGAGTCAAGCCTCAAAGCCAGAATCCAATTCGAGATGGGGCGCAAGAAGTCCGAGGACATGAGATGGGAGGAGATGTGGGACCTCGCCCTGCGCATACGCAACATGTTCATAAACACCGGGTTCCCGGCCGACCTCAGAGCCCAACTCGCCCAGATAATCAAAGAGACCTTCGGCGAGAGCCCGGTGGTCGTGCGCTCTTCGGCAGCCGCTGAAGACTCGAGCGAGCGGTCGTTCGCCGGGCTCCACGAGTCCTACGTGAACGTAAAGGGCACCGATTCCATTCTGGATCACGTCAAGCTGGTCTGGGCATCGCTCTGGTCGGACAGGGCGCTGCTTTACAGGCAGGAACTGGGGCTCAGCACCGAGAGCAGCGTCATGGGCGTGGTGGTGCAAAGGCTTATGCCGGGCGAGACCTCCGGAGTCGCTTTCAGCCGCAGCCCGGACAGCCGGGAGAACGCCCTCATCGAGGCCGTCCACGGCCTGAACCAGGGCCTCGTTGACGGAACCGTGGAGCCGGACCACTGGGTGGTGGATCGGGCTTCCGGGACGCTACTGTCACACCACCCCGCCGAGCGGCATCAGGCCATGATGCCTGCGGGCGAGGGTCTTGAAATGGTGGACCTCGACAGCGCAAGGGCCGGGCGACCTCCCCTGGACGAGACGGGGCTCATGGCCGTGCTGGAGATGGCGTTGCGGGCGGAAGAGGTGTTCGGCTCGCCTCAGGATGTCGAGTGGACGCTCGCCGGCGGAGAAATTTACACGCTGCAGTCGCGTCCCATAACAACACTTAGAGAGGGGCGTGAAGACGACCAGCGGGCGTGGTACCTGACGCTCACCCGGAGCTTCGAGAACCTGAAGGTCCTCAGGGAGAGAATAGAAACCCGCATAATTCCCGGCATGGAGAGGGAAGCGCAGGAGCTCGAGGCCGCCGGCATGGAGCGGCTCACGGACTCAGGCCTGGCAGACGAGATAGACCGCAGGATCGAGGCGCTGGACCGGTGGACCAAGACCTACTGGGCCGACTGTATACCTTTCGCCCACGGCATGCGGCTTTTCGGGCAGGTCTACAATGACGCGGTCCGGCCCGCCGACCCTTATGAATTCATGGAGGTCCTCTCGGGCCAGCAGACTCTCGGTGTCGAAAGGAACCGGATGCTCGACGAGATGGCAGCCATGGTGCGGTCAGCGCCGGAACTTGCGCGCATTCTCAGGCAGGGCCAAAGCACTGGCGCTTACCCGCAATTCACCGCCATGCTGGATTCATTCCTGGAGAAGTACGGGGCCATATCGCGCGCCGGGGCTGAGGAACCGCCCCCCGCCGAAGCTCGGAGCAAGGTGGCGGGGCTGGTGGTGGAGATGGCCGGACGCGAGAGGACGGACGCGGCCCGGCCGTCGAGGAATGCGGAGGCGCTCGTGAGAGCCTTCCTAATGAAGTTCGAAGGTTCGCGTCAGGACTTCGCGCGCGACCTGCTTGAACTCGCCAGAGCCAGCTACAGATGGAGAGACGACGACAACATATACCTTGCGCGCATCGAGGCTGAGACGGCAAGGGCCGTGGACCTGGGCAGGCGGCGCTTGACAGAGGGGGATTATGAGTATGCCGGGGGGATCCCCCCGGAAGACGTCTCGCGCGCGCTAAGGGACCCTGGATACCGGCCTTCGGTCGCGGGGGAGCCGGCGGCGGAACCTGAAGACCGGAGGGAACAGGGGCTCAGGCCCAGGCAGCTTAGCGGCCTTCCGGCCGGACCAGGCATAGGAACAGGCGCGGCCAGAGTGGTGGCCGACAGCGACGACCTCTACGCGTTCAAGTCCGGCGAAGTCCTCGTATGCGATGCAATAGAGCCGGAGATGACTCTCGTGGTACCTCTTGCAGCCGGCATTGTGGAGCGGCGCGGGGGCATGTTGATACACGGGGCCATAGTGGCCAGGGAATACGGCATACCGTGCGTCACGGGCGTACCGGACGCGGCAGTCCTTATAAGGAGCGGCGACAGGGTAACCGTGGACGGCTACCTGGGCATCGTCATAATCGACGAGGACAGCGCCCGGCCAGCCGCGGATTCAGGATAAGAGCTGCTTCTCAGAAACTCAGGCTCACTCGGATGGATCTAACAACTCCCGCTTAAGCCTGATCTTATCCACGCGTTCCAGGTTCCGGTCGGATCCATACAGGGCTTGCTCCCAGCTGCCGTACATCGGGTTGGGAAGGATCACCCACTTCTTGCCCCAGTATTCAGAGTATTGCCGGGCGAAGTCGATCCTCTCCTGCGGAGGAATATCCCCCGAGTATGCGAAGTCGTTGAGATCATCGCCCACAAGCAGCAGGACTCTGTGGGTGGAGGCTACGTAACTTCGTCTCGAGGTCTTGTCCGAGGTCCAATCGGGCAGCTCGTATCGCGTCAGCACCTTGTCCCCGGTGATTGTAGGCCCGAAGTGTTGCCGAAGATTATTCACAGTGTGTTCCTCGGTGTCGTGTTTCCTGTTAGTGACGAAGAGGACTTCCACGCCCCTCTCAAGGGCGGACCTGATGAAGTCTCCCGCTCCCGGGACGGGCGTCGCGGCTTCCTCCGCCACCCAGTCGGACCACATGGGCTCGCCGTATTCCCTGCCTTCGACTACCAGCCTGGCCTCGAAGGCTGAGTTATCCAGGACCGTCTCATCCACATCGAGGATTACGGCGGGCGGGAGGTCGCCATAGTCCGAAGACTGCTCAAGCGATGCCGTCCAGCCCCGATCGCCAAGAGCCTCCTCAAGTCTCACTTCCGCCAGTGCGAAGATCTCGCGGCATGCCGCCTCGTACTCAGGCGAGGTGCTGACCCACAGGATCGCGTCCAGCTTCTCATGAGCCTCAGGCGGGGCGTCGGTCGTGCCGGTGTGCGGTGCATCACCCGTGCAGCCGGCGTGGAGAACCGCTATCAGTGCGACCGCGGTTCCGATTCCAACCCTGTGACGTTCCAGGCACACCTTACTACCTCCGGGTACAGACATAGACCTGGCGCTGCAGGACGAGAATCGCACGTCGTCAGCATTGCCGCAATGAAAAAAGAGGCCGCTCCCGGGGCAGCCCGTCGTAGCCCGGCCCGCTTGACCGGGGCGTGACGGAGGCGTATCATATTAGGTGAGAAAGCCGGCGCACGCCGAGCCGCCGAAGGGTGAATTGTAACTCGCTCCGGGCGAAGGCTTGGACCGGAAGGAGTCCTAAAATGAAACTCTCTTTTGTCGCGGTTCTGCTGTTTCTATTTGTTGTTGTTACATCCCCTCTGGCGCATGAGGGCAGACCCCACTGCGCTACGTCTCTCTTTCAGGATGCGAAGGTCGCGCTGAGCCAGAGATTCGACAGGCCCACGCGAGGGGGCGCTCCGCTTCCGAAAGCCGATACGCCGGAGGTCGGCGACACCAGGACTTTCTGGGCCTGGGACCTTACCACCATGCCTCCCGCCTGGATCCAGGTTCCCGCGACGTGCAGGGCGGTCGGCGAATACTGCTACGTATTCGTCGCCGACGACCAGTGGAACGTCAACATGGACTCCACGGACGTTGCGCAGGTAGTGGAGAGATTCGACCAGCGCACGCTTGCCGATTCGACACGCGGAATATACGAAACCAACACCGAAGCCTTCGGACCGCCGCCCGACGAGATTGACGGTGACCCCAAGATATACATATTCTACTCGGCGCTCGGCTGCTTCGGGGGCTCCTGCTTCGACGGCTACTTCAGCGTGTTCAACGAGTACACGGAGCTGGAGGCTCAAGACATGGGGGGCCACAGCAACGAGGTTGAGATGTTCTACATGAGCTGCGATCCCATCAATCCCACAGCCAATTCCACGCTCTCGGTTCTGGCGCACGAGTTCGAGCACATGATCCACTGGAACATGGACCCGGACGAGGCTTCCTGGATAGACGAGGGCTGCGCCGAGTACGCCATGTACCTGTATGGCTGGCCGGATCCGATCACGGGTTTCCCGGATAACCCGGACGACAACCTGATAGTATGGGATAACGCCTGGGCGGACTATATACAGACATATCTTTTCACCATGTACTTCGCCGAGAAGTTCGGTGGGGATTCCACGGTGACGGCGCTGGTCGCGGAAGAGGCCAACTCCATCGCGGGCGTCGAGAACGTGCTGGCCGCGCGCGGGTACTCCGAGACCTTCGAAGAGGTGTTCGTCAACTGGACGGTGGCCAATTACCTCGACGACACGTCGGTTGACGCGGGGAAATACGGGTACGACTGGATTGACCTGCCGCCGTTCCATGCATCGCAACATACATCCTATCCCGTTCTGGGATTCTCATCCCTGGTGGAGTACTGGGCCGCGGATTACATCCGGTTCATCAACGGGTCGCCCATGACGCTGTCCTATGACGGCAGAAACAACAGTCTTTTCAGCCTGCACCTCATAAGGATGGATGATGCGGCCCCCACGTCCGTAGAAGACGCGCCGCTCGACTCGCTGCAAAACGGTGTCTTCCATCTCCCCGGCTTCGGAACGGGATATGACACCCTGGTCATGGTCAGTGCGCACATAACTTCGGATGGCGGAAGCCAGTACTCTTACTCGATGGAGAGCCTGGCGGGAGCCCCATCATCGGACCCATCTTATCGTGATGGTGGTCCGATACAGGTCTTCGAGAACAGCCCCGACCCATTCAACTCACACACGACCGTCCGATTCAGGCTCGGGGAGGCCTCTCATGTCCGTCTGTCGGTCTACGACGTGAAGGGAAGGCTGGTGAGAGTCCTGGCCGACGGAGACGCTCCGGCGGGCCAACTTCAGGAGGCGACCTGGGACGGTAGCGACTCTGAAGGCAGTCCCGTTTCGAGCGGGATCTACTACATCAGGCTCGAGAGCGATCTGGAAGTCGCGACCGAAAAGGTCGTTATGGCCCGCTAAGGTCGTTACAGCCCGCTGAGGGATAGGGCTCACGAACCAGCCTCGATAGCGGCCAGGTACACATCCTCTAGATCGGGCGCCACGGCCTCGAAGCCGTCGCCGGGCGGCGTGTCGCTCAAGATGTGAATACTGGGGCGTCCCGCGAGCAGTCTCTTGGATATAACCTTCATTGAAGCCTCGTAGGCTTCGACCCTGTCCTTCTCTATGGACTTCCGCCAGACCTTGCCTTCGAGCTCTGCGGCGAACTTGCGCGGGTCGCCGCTCATCAGCACCCTCCCCCTGTCGATGATGGCCATCTGACTGCACAGCTCGCGGACGTCCTCGACGATGTGA
>JASFEA010000176.1:0-5877 GCA_050125095.1 bacterium | reverse complement strand
TCCGATCCGCATCATCGCGCCCACGTCGAAGTTGAAAGCGCCGCGCCACTTGCCTGTCCATCCCAGGGCAAAAGCCCGCGAGAACCTGGGCGCCACCGTGAGCAACATTCTCGTCCTGGTGCCCTCGCCTATTGTATCCCTGGTAAAGCCGAATCCCAGACCCTTGGTGTTGGTGAGTACAAAATGCGTGCCGGTCTCCTTGTCATCGCCGGCGTAGACGGCGGTGTAGGCGTAGCCTGCCGAGTACTGGTTTCCCATGGCGATACCGGCGGGGTTCCAGAGTATTGCCGTCTCATTGACTCGCAGCGCAACCGACGGAAGGCCGCCGGGCAGGAATGTGTCGCGCCAGGCGTAGCTCGAAACCAGCGTGCTGTCGACAGCAAGTGCCGGCGTGGCCGCCGCCGCGGCGATTATGCCGCAGGCAGCGAGGACGAGCGCCATATATACGGCTGAGGAACGCATTCTCAACGCACGCAGGGTGGAAGCGCGCAAGGTGGAAGCGCGCGAGGCGAAAGCGCGCGGTGTGACGGCACATGAATTGAAAGCGCGCTGTATGAAGGCGCGCCGGCTGAGTTTCATCAGGCGCCTAGGATTTCTTTGCGAGGCGAGCGAGTAGAGATTGAGCGCGGTCCGACTCCCTGCTCTCCGGGAATCTCTCTGTGACATCGGCGAGTGTCTTCCTTGCTTCGTCACGCTTACCCTCCTTGGCGTAGGCGATGCCCAGATTGAGATAGATCTTGGGCATCATCTCATCAGGAAGAAGCGACGGGTCCTCCTGGTACCTTCTAATAAGATATTCGAAATCCTCGGCGGCAACCTTTAGCCTTCTTAAAAATCCGGGCAGCACGAGGGAAGTGAATCCCCGGATTGTGCGAGCCGCGGGATCGTCCGGATCGGCCTCTATGGCCCGGTTGAGGGCCCTGATCGCCCGCCACGAATAATATATCCGCCTGGGAAAAGATCTGGTCAGCTTTGCCCTGAGCGTGAGAAGACTCCCGCGTATGGCCAGCGCCTCGGCATGGTCGCCTTCGGCGGCCAGTATGAGGTCCACGGCACTGTCCGCCTTTTTGATGGCGTCCCTGTCGCCCTGCATGGCCTGGCGGTGAAGCTCGCGCGCCGAATCGAGCATTTCGAGTATAGACCCGGGCTCGGGTTCAGGGGCGGGCTGGGGGCGGTCCGGGCTCAATGGGTGATGCTCGGCAGGCTGAAGTACTGCTTGGTGGACTCCACGCTCCTGCTTTCGCGGCCGAGCGCGCTTGCCATGAGGTCGAGCAGGCCCCCGCCTTCGTCCTCGTGCCTGTCCTTGCCGGAGAGCCATGACTCGATCTCCCTGACCCTCTCAGCCGAGAGCGACCTTATTTCCGAGCGCACCACGACGAAGTAGTTTTTGTCGGGCCTGATCTTGACGACTTCACATATCTTGTGTTCCGTGTACACACATGTCTTGTGGAGGATCTCGCCTATGCTGCCCGACCTTATGGGCTCCCGCAGGGCCACCCCCTCGTGGGCCTTGGTCACGCAGTATACGGTGTCCCAGTTGTCATAGCGGAATATGCAGGATATGGTCGAGGTGGCGATGGTGCGGTCGAACCAGAAGCTCTCACGCCACACCTCTATCTTGAATATAATCTCGAGGGGAACGCCGTCGCGAACCTGGTTCATGATCTCGGCGGTGACGGCGTCGCGGAGCTGGAAATCTATGCACACCGAGTCCTCAACGGCGTAGATACCCGAGATGTTGAGTGCCGGCTCAGCAGCATAGGCCGGTGTTGTGCAAGTCAGCGCCACTGCCGCGAGCAGCAGCAGGGCGCAGCAGCTCCTTAGCATACAGGGGCTCCTGGCATTAAAACATCCTGTTGAGTCTCAATGTCACTACCGAGCTCCGGTCCCAGTCGTCGAACCGCTGCGAGATGTGCACGGTGACGACGGTTCCCGGGCGCTCGAATCTCACTCCAAACCCCCCGTCCCACTTTATTTTCATCGCGTCCCAGGCGTCCTTCCAGTATTGGTCTGTGCCCAGGGCGTCTCCCCCGTCGGTGAAGAAGAGGAGGTACCAGCTGTCGCTTACGCCGAGCGCGTACTCGAAGTTGAAGAGCATCATCTGGGTTCCCCTGAACTCCTTGAAGCAGTAGCCCGGCATGGTGCCCAGCCCGCCTACGTAGAATTCCTTGGGGAAGAAGTACTGCGGCTCCGGCACAAGCTCGGAATGGCTGTCGTCGGGCATGGTCATGACGCCCGCCTTGATGCGCGCGGACAGCCTCTGCCTGCTCGAGAGCCGGTCGTAGTAGCGCATGTCCGCAACGTACCGGCTGTAGCCGAGGTCGCTACCGTAGCTTCTCCGGGCCCACTCGCCGGAGAGCCTCGCCCAGGCGCCGTAGTAAGGCGTCTTCTTGTTGTTGCGCGTGTCGAATTCATAATCCGCCTGAAACGCCCTCACCCTGACGACGTCGCAGCCGCAGCACTGGCATAGACTGGGCGCGTAGCGCGGGTTCTCCGGGAAATTCTCGTCGCTCCTGAAGAGCGACCAGTTGGTGTTCTTTTCAAGCGGCCTGTAATCGTCCGCGGTGTAGGAGAACCTGAAAGAGTGGTCCTGCGACGGGTAGAAGCCCACGAAGCCGGTCGCGCCTCTACGGTCGAAGTAGTCCCTGTAGTCTCTCTTTATGAAGAAGGCCGCGAGGAAGTTCTCGCCATCGCCTATGACCTCGTCATCGTAAGTGTCCGTTCTCGAGTAAGCCCTCCCGCCGAGGGAGAACGTGAAGGGGCTCACCAGGGGCTGCTCGAGCTCGACAGAGCCCATCCACTTGTGGCGCGCCCAGGCATATCCGCCCTCCACCTCGAAGCGCGGCATGGGGAAGTTATTGCATGAGTTCTTGACGTTCATGCCGAGGTAGAAACCGTCGACGCGGTTGTAGTCGACCGCCGCCCCCACTTCGATTTCCCTCGGGCACCACTCCACCGTGTATACCCTCGTCGCCTTTCTCTTCCTGGACTCGACCACCAGCGGCGTCGCCCAGCCCCCCATGCCGTCCGGAACCTTCTCCGCTATGTCGGGGTCGGGCACGGCTTCACCGTCTATAATGAACTTGTACTTATACTCGCCCGGGGGCAGGGAATAGAGAGTGGTCCATGTACCGTATTCGTCCCGGACCATCGCGATCCCCTCCGGGTCCCAGTCTATGAAGTCGCCCGTGAGGGCCATATATTCCGCGTCGGGATTGTAATACAGGAACTTGTACGTGAGGCGCTCTTCGTACTTGCGGTCGGGCCTGCAGACCGGCTCGCGCGTCGAGGGCTCGCAATAGACCTGGGTCGAGGACTCGATCTCTCCCAGTACCACGGCGCCTTCCTCGATATTGATTGTGCCGAGGGGAGCCATTACGCTTCCGTCGATCTCGGCCGTGGACGCCAGCGTGATGCTCCCCATGGGGGCCACCACTTCGCCGTCCACTCTGCCCTCTATCGTGATGCTCCCGGTAATAGCGACAATGTCGCCGGTCACATATTCCCTGGGACCCACGTAGATGTCGCCCGTGAGCTTCACGATGTCCTCTTTGGTGATTGTCTCAATCTCCGGCTCCAGCTCGATCACGAATCGCTTCTCTTCGGGTTCGATGCTCGACTGCTCGATGGTTTCGCCCCAGACAAGCGCGCCGTCCTCCATCTGCAGTATCCCGCCGAAGACGGCGGCGTCGCCCTCCACGACGGAGGTCGACGTCAGGTAGGACGACCCCCCGATGACCACCGCGTTGCCTTTTATGGAACCGGCAACTGTCAGAGCCCCGCCGATTACCACGACATTGCCCTCCACCTCAACGTCCTCGGGCACGGTGTAGCTCTGTCCAATCTTCAAAATATCACCCTCGTCCAGGTCCAGATACCTGGACAGATCGACTCCTGCGAGTTCCTCGAGGCCCTCGAGGGACTCGAGCTTCTCCCTGATTTCCTCTTCACTGAGGTCACTAGCGTCAGTGCCCCGTCCTGCTGCCAGCATTACCGGTGTCTCGGCCCGCGCCATGGACGCGGCGAACACCAGGAAGACGAAAACGACCAACCTCGCGGGCACACCTCTCTCAGTCAGCATGACCTCCTCCCTGTAAGTAATGACAAATATACCAGACGTTTAGTTTCGCTTGCTAGACATAAAAAAGTCTGGAGAAGAGATAGAAACACCCGACTTGAGGAAGCACGCAGAGCGTTACCGCCAGCACCTCCGCCAGCATGAGTTTCAGTGTTTCTGACCGCACGACTTTCACCTCCCTCGGCCTCCTAGGGGTGTCCGATCATGCGTAAGTGCAACAGGTATGCCAGAGAAACGGCTGATTCAAAGATAAATCGATGGGGTTAATAGCTTGTGGAATAACGAAATAGGGAATGGCGGGAATCAGCGGGGCTGCGCGCCCCGGCCCCGGGGGTGTCGATGGGACACATCAGGCCTCTTGGCCGGACACACCGGGCTCACCGTCTCGGTGAATGCCGTAGCGTCGCATCTTGCGGTGGAGATTGGCCCGGTCGATGCCCAGCCTCGATGCCGCCTTGGATACGTTCCAGCCCGTCTTGTTGAGCTCGCTCAATATGAGAGAGCGTTCGAATTCCTCGGTGAGCTCGCTCAGGGGCCTGTCTCCGGCGGCGATCCTGGTTTCGCTCACGAGGGGCTTGATGTCGTCTTCGGTGATGACCTCGGCCTCGGACATGATGACGAGGCGCTCGACGAGGTTCTTGAGCTCGCGCACGTTGCCGGGCCAGTCGTAGGACATGAGGACCTTGACGGCCCCTTCGGTGAAACGCTTCTCGGGCCGGTTGTTCTCATGGCGGAAGACCTCGAGGAAATGCTCGACGAGCAGCGGTATGTCATCCTTGCGTTCCCTCAAGGAGGGCACGGCGATGGGCATGGCCGCGATTCGATGGTACAGGTCCTCGCGGAAATTCCCCTTCTTGATCTCCTCCTGAAGGTTCTTATTCGTCGAAGAGATCACGCGCACGTCGACCTTCAGCGGGCGCCTGCCGCCGAGCTTCTCGAACTCCTCTTCCTCCAGCACTCTTAAGAGCTTGGCCTGCGTATCGAGGCTCATGTCGCCGATCTCGTCCAGAAGCAGCGTCCCGCCGTCGGCGAGTTCGAACTTGCCCTGCTTCCTTGTGGTCGCCCCGGTGAAGGCGCCCTTCTCATATCCGAATAGCTCGCTCTCAATGAGGTCCTTGGGAAGCGCGGCGCAGTTGAGTTTGACGAAGGGCCTGTCGCTCCTCGGGCTGTTCTCGTGTATCGCGGACGCCACGAGTTCCTTGCCGGTGCCGTTCTCTCCGGTTATGAGAACGCGGATCTTGGAAGGGGCCGCTTTTGCTATGTCGGCCTCCAGCGCCCTCATCAACTCGCTCCGGCCTACCATGACGCGGCTCTGGCGGAGCTCGCCGGCCAGGCGGATGTTCTCGCTGCGCAGGTTCTGGAGCTCAAGCGCATTCCTGACCCTGACGAGCAGCTCCTCGGGCTCGAATGGTTTCTCGACGAAGTCTATTGCGCCGAGCTTGGTGGCCTTGACGGCGACTTCTATGCTGCCCTGGCCCGATACCATGATGACGGGCACGCCGGGGTCGATCTCCTTGAGCTTCTCCAGCACCGCGAGCCCGTCCATGCCGGGCATGTAGACGTCGAGCAGCACCAGTGATATGTCGCCGGAAGAGAAAGCTTTCACGCCCGCTTCGCCGCCGGCCGCGGTGACGGTTCTGTAGCCTTCGTCCTCCATGAGTCCCGATACCTGTTTCAGTATCTCAGGCTCGTCGTCTATTATGAGCAACCTTGCTGCCGCCATGCGTTCTCCTCTTTGCGTTCCCTATCTTTCAGCCGGCGTGAACGGGAAGGTCGATGGCGAATGTCGTGCCGTCGGC
>JASFEA010000175.1:0-5887 GCA_050125095.1 bacterium | reverse complement strand
TGGGCCTGGGGCATTTCTCCAACTCCGGCTCACCCAGTGCTGCGTCACGTCGTTTTGCGCGTCCCGTCTACTTCAGGCGCACGAGTTTCCTGGACATAACGGAGCCGTCCGCCGAGAGCCGGGCCATGTAGACGCCAGGGCTGACCTCCGCTCCGCTGTCGTCCCTGCCCTGCCAGGTCAATGCGTGCTCTCCCGGCCCGGTGTAGCCGTCGGCCAGCACGGCAACGCGCCGGCCGGCGACGTCGAATATGGCGAGTTCGACGTTCATGGCCCGGGGAATGCTGAACCTGAGGGTCGCCATGGGACAGAAAGGATTGGGACTGGGAGAAGCCAGGAACACGCCGCAGCCGGCCCTGTCGGCCGGGGGCACCTGCGCCTCCTCGTCCCTCATCACGAGCAGCCAGCCGTCGAAACTGCCGCTTCCCCAGGACTCGGTATAACCCGAGACCAGGAAGAGGCCCGGCTCGAGCCCGACTATCGAACAGCCCCAGTCGGAGCCCGCGCCCCCCAGGGTCTGCTCCCAAACCCAGCCGCCTCCCTGCACCCGCTTTACAAGGAAAAGGTCGTTCCTGTGCGTGGAATCGTCCTTGGCAGCCCCGCAGAATATGAAGCCGCTATCCGCCGTCTCACATATTGAGCTCCCGTACTCGATATAAGGATGCGAGTACTTGCGGTACGACTGCCCGGTCCCGTTCGCGGCAACGCGCAGGAAAGCGGCCTGGTTCGGGTCGCCGTGGTCCTGGTCGGTGCGCCAGCCGGTGGCAACCATGCCCGTGTCCGCCAGCGCCACCGTCCCCGTCCCGTAGTCCTCCCGGTAGGCGTTGTCAGAGCCGTGGTTATAATGCCATAAGAGGGAGCCGCCCGGGTCCACCTTGAGCATATAGGCGTCTCGCGTGGTATTGAATGATCCGGTCGTTCCGCTGATGCCGTAACAGCCGTCGGCCAGCTCGCAGACGCTCTCGCCCCAGTCCGCCACGGCACCACCGAATGAGCGCGTCCACACGGTGTCCCCCGAGGCGTCTATCTTGAGGACGTAGACATCGCTCTCGCCGGCGCCGAAAGTCTCTGTCTGGCCGGCGACCACTATATAGCCGTCGTGTGTGAAGCAAACCGACCTGGCCTCATCCAGGCCGGCCCCGCCGTAAGTTCTAGCCCAGACGGTGTCCCCGGCGGCGTCCACCTTGAGGAGATAGACGTCCTCCCCACCCGCCCCGAAGGACATAGTGTAGCCCGCGACAATATAGGCGCTGTCGGCCGTCTCGCACACGCCATAGCCGGAATCCAGGCTGGGCCCGCCAAAGGCTCGCATCCAGAGCGTGTCGCCGTCCGCGTCGGTCTTGACCACAAAAACGTCAACGTCGCCGGCGCCGAATGAATACGTGTAGCCGACGGCAACGAACCCGCCATCGCTCGCGGGGATCGCCTGCCTGAATCCGTCCGAGAAAGCTCCCCCGTATGTGTCCACCCAGACCGTCTCCAGCTCGGCCGAGGCGACACCTGCGACTGCGATTACAAGAGCCGCAATCAATAATGTCTCTTTCATGACTCGCCTCTCTTCCGCTAGTTGGCCGGGCCGGTCGCGAGCTCTTCTGCGAAGTACTCGCGCATGACCTCGGTGATCTGGTTACAGTAGTAGCGCCCCGCAGAGCTCGTAAGGATCCTGCCGTCGAGTACGGGCGGCACGCCGTCTCCGACCCAGATGGCGCCCGCGTCTATGTACTCCTGGGAGTTTGCGGCATAGCCCGTTACGGTGACGCCGTCAATTACATCCGCCGCCGCCAGAACGCGCACCCCGCCGCAGCTGGCCACCACCAGCAGGCTGTCCTCGACCGCCTGCTGAACGAGCGCCAGGGCCTCCGGGCTCGCCAGCAGATCGTAATGCGAAGTCCCGTTATAGGCCAGGCTCTGCATGATGGCCAGGCAGTCATAGTCCGAGAGGTCCGTGATCTCGGTGATAAGCGTGTCAACGTTGAACGGCACGCCCAGTCCACAGGTGCTCAGCGTCGGCTGCAAACCCGCCGAAGTGAGTTTCCAGCCGCACTGCTCCCAGACGTCGCTGGTGAAGTAGTGATAGCCTCCCACACGATCGCCGAACAACATGAGTATCCTGATCTCGCCGGGCCCGCTGCTCGGAGCCGACTCCGGGCCGGACGGCAGGACGGCGAGGAACAGGACGAGACAGATCGCGATCAGGGGAAGCGCTCGCGAGAGGTTATTCATCCCGGCCTCCTTTCTGAGGTTGACTGCACTCTGTCTGCGCGCGGTTTAAGTTATCGCGGCACTGAAGCATAAGGACAACATCTACAGGGGCAAAAAATAAACAGGGGTCTTGAATCGTGGGGAGACCGGCGGCTCTCCGCCGCCATCAGACTATACCCATGAACCACGCCTCCGGCTACGGCATAAAAGCGGGTCAGAACTCCCCATGGGCCGTCCGCGAGATGATCTCGTCCTGGAGCTCCCGGCCTATGTCCACGAAGTAGTCGCTGTAGCCGGCCACTCGCACAATGAGATCCCCGTGCTTTTCCGGCTCCCGCTGCGCTTCGCGCAGCGTCTCGGCGTCCACGACGTTGAACTGGACGTGATGGCCCTCCATGCTGAAATAGGCCCGGATAAGATGCCCCAGCTTTTCGATGCCGGCCTCTCCGGCGAGCACGCCCGGCAGGAACTTCTGGTTGAGGAGCGTCCCTCCCGTCAGGGCATGGTCGATCTTGGCCGCCGATTTCAGAACGGCTGTAGGGCCCTTCCTGTCTGCGCCCTGGCTCGGCGAGATCCCGTCCGAAAGCGGCTCCCCCGACCTCCTGCCGTCCGGTGTCGCCCCCGTCATGCGGCCGAAGAATATGTGAACCGTCGTGGGAAGCAGGTTGACCCTGTAACTGTCTCCCTTGGTGTTGGGCCTGCCGTCCACAACGTCGAAGTAGGCCTGGAAGATCGTCTTCGCGACATCGTCGGCGCGGTCGTCGTCATTCCCGAACTTGGGGGTGTTGTTGAGAAGCAGCTGGCGCGTCCTCTCCGCGCCGGCGAAATTGCCCGCGAGCGCCTCCAGGAGCTCGGGCATAGTGATGTTCTTCTCTTCGAAAACATGATGCTTCACAGCCGAGATGGAGTCGGTCACCGTGCCCAGCCCGACGCCCTGGATATAAGTAGAGTTGTACCTGCAGCCGCCGTCGTGATAGTCCCTGGCCTTCATGATGCAGTCATCGAACAGAAGCGACATGAAGGGCGCCGGCATGTGTTCGGCATAGAGCCGCTCGATGGCGTTGTTTCCCTCGATCTTGACGTCGACGAAATACGCAAGCTGCTTGCGGTAGGCGTCCATGAGATCGGCGAAGGTTTCGAACCCGGCGGCGTCGCCGGTTTCGGGGCCTACTCTCCTGCCCGTCGCCGGGTCTACGCCGTTGTTAAGCGCGAGCTCGAATATCCTGGGCCAGTTGCAGTATCCCGTGAGGGTGCAGCTCTCCTTGCCGAAGGCGCTTATGGTAACGCAGCCGCTCGGGCCTCCCGCCAGCGCGTCCTCCTCAGACTTGCCGGCGTGCAGGAACTCCTTCAAGATGACGTCGGTGTTGAAGACCGACGGCTGACCGAAGCCCTGCCTTACGACCTCGAGGGCGCGCCTCAGCAGGGCGTCGGGGTTCTTACGGCTTACCTGAACACAGGCGCTGGGCTGAATGACGCGCATCTCCTCCACGACTTCAAGGATGAGGTACGAGACCTCATTCACGGCGTCCGAACCATCGGGTCTGAGCCCTCCCACATTTATGAGAGCGAAGTCCTGATAGGTGCCGCTCTGTTCCTCCGTGATATCCACCTTGGGGGGCGCCGGCTGGTTGTTGAACTTGATCCAGAAGCACTGCAGCAGTTGCTTGGCTGATTCTCTCGTGAGCGTGCCGTCCTCGAGCCCCCTCCTGTAGAACGGATAAAGGTGCTGGTCGAGGCGGCCGGGATTGAATGAGTCCCAGGTGTTGAGTTCGGTTATGACGCCTAGGTGAACGAACCAGTACATCTGCAGGGCCTCCTGGAAGTCCCTCGGCGGCCGCGCGGGAACACGCGTGCATACCTCGGACATGCGCTCGAGCTCCTCCCGGCGCACGGGGTCCGTCTCCCGGGCCGCTAGCTCCCGGGCCCGCTCGGCGTGCCGGGCCGCGAAGAGGACGAGGGCGTCCGCCGCGATGTGCATGGCCCTGAGCTCCTCTTCCTTCTCGGCGGCATCAGGATCGCCCGCGCGGTCGAGGCCCTCAATAGCCGCGCGGATATCCTCCTTGAAGTCAAGAAAGCCCCGCCTGTAGATCTTGTCGTCCAGTATGGCGTGGCCGGGCGCGCGCTGCTCCATGAATTCGGTGAAGACGCCGGCCTCGAACGCCGTCTTCCACTCATATGACATCGCTCCGAAGACGCGGTCGCGCATGGTCCTGCCCTGCCAGAAAGGGATTATCCTGTCGCGGTACACCTGCCTGATGTCCTCGCTCACGCCGAAGGGCGTCCGCTCCCGCGAGTCGAGGACCTCCAGGTCGTGTATCGTATGACAGCAGAGCTCGGGATAAGTAGGCGTGGCCTTGGGCGCCGGGCCCCTCTCACCCACGATGAGCTCGCCCTCGCCGATATATATGGCCTTGTGCGCGAGCACATGTTTGAGAGCGAGCGCCCGCGCTACGGGAGTGGAAACACCGTCGGCCGCGCCGCTCTCGAAGAACTCGGTAAGCAGCTCTGCGCGCTCGGAGGAAATGTAGGGTTTGGCTTCGACGCTCTGCCGCCTGAGTTCTGCAACCCGCTTGTTCATGCTCAACCTCCGACCTTCGCTTCTATCCCGCGACCGGCAAGCCGTCTGCTTATCGACCGCAGCGCGTCCGCCGACGGGGGCCGGAATACCTCAGGTTCTTCCGACCCCGCCAGTCGCCGCGACTTGTCCACCCCCACGCGGTGATATGGCAGCAGGTGTATATCAATATCGCTATGCAAAGACCTCACGAACGTCCCGAGCGCATCAATATTCGCCTCGTAGTCATTCACGCCCGGAATTACAGAGAACCTGACCGCTGCCTTCTTGCCGCCATCGGCGAGCATTCTGAGATTGTCCAGTATGACGGCATTCGACACGCCCGTAAGCTTCTCATGAACCTCATCATCCATGGTCTTGATGTCGTAAAGAAAGAGGTCAACATCGTCCATTAGACCCGACAACGCGTCACCGTCTATGAAGCCGCTGGTGTCCACAGCCGTATGTATGCCCCTTCGCCTACATCGCTTTAGAAGCTCGCGGAGGAACTCAGGTTGCATCATGGGCTCGCCCCCTGAGAAAGTAGCGCCTCCCCCCGACTCGCCGTAGAAGACCATGTCCTTCTCAATCTCTTGAATTACCTCCCCGGGCGTCATTGCTTTGCCTACGAGTTCCAGCGCGTGCGGGTAGCAGGCGCGGACGCATTCCCCACACGTGTCGCACAGGGCCAGGTCCACCACCGGGACCCGGCCGGGAAAAGAAATGGCGCCCCGCGGGCACGCCTCCTCGCAGGCGCGGCAGCCGATGCACCTCCCCTCCCAGAACATGAGCTGGGGCCCCGGGGCAACGCCTTCCGGATTGTGGCACCACGGGCATCTCAAAGGGCATCCCTTGAGGAAGACGGTGGTGCGGATGCCGGGGCCGTCGTGTATGGCGTATCTTTTGATATCGAAGACAGTCCCTCTAACATTCATCGAGTTCACCCTGAGATATTCTAGCGCAAGCGGGCCCGTAAGGCAAAATCAGTCATCCCTTGTCCCGGCGACGCTTTCTCAAGCCAGGCGAATGCGTCGGCGGTCTCATGCGGAACCTCATTCGCTTCCGGCTGTTACACAGTACGTGAAGACGAAGGGAGGTGCGGTATGGCGAGAAACAGAATGTCAATTGCAGTGC
>JASFEA010000174.1:0-5931 GCA_050125095.1 bacterium | reverse complement strand
CATTTCGCAGTATTGAAAAATGGGATTGCGGAAGACCCCGAACTGTATGTAAACTTGGGGCACAGCAAGTCACAGGGTAATTAAGGACGGAGGTACTAAGATGTTTGGTAAGGAAGCTGGAGATACCCAGGCCACCGTGAGCTCAATCCTCGGTGAGAACTGCAAGTTCACAGGAGACGTCGAAGCAAAAGGCACTCTCAGGATTGACGGCGTGCTGGACGGCAAGATTGAAGCATCCGACACGGTTATCGTGGGCAAGGGCGGCACGGTCAAGGGCGAGATTCACGCCGCGCACGCGGTAGTCAGCGGGACCGTTGAGGGCAACATCTTCGCGAAGAGGAAGGTCGAGCTCGAATCGGGTTCGAAGCTGATGGGCGATGTCGAAAGCGTTAGCCTGGTCATAGAGGACGGCGTGTTCTTCGAAGGCTCCTCCAAGATGAGGAAGGAGTCCGATACCTATACGCCGAAGCCCAAGATCGTAAAGCAGCCGGAAGAAGAAAAAGCAAAGCAGCCTTAGGATGCGTCTCAGCATCTTTCTTTTCTTCCTTGTGTTGTACCTGGCTACAACGGCCGGGCACATCTACACAGTCGACAGCTACCTGAACTACGCCGTTACGAAATCCATAGGCAGCCACCACAGCCTTTCCGTGCCGCGGTCGATGATGACGGTCGAGGGCCGCGGGGGTCGGCACTACAGCAAGCTCGGCGTGGGGCAGAGCGTTGCGAACCTCCCCGGGTACTGGGCTGGCTCTCTGGTCGAATCTGCATTCCCGGGCAGCGCGCCCGTAAGGGCCTACAGCCGGTATGTGGACATCCCGCACGGGGGCCGGCTCATAAGGGCCGAGCCGCAGACTCTCGTGCGCGTGAGCGACGCGGACGGGGCGAGAGTCTTCTTCACCGCGCTTACGAACGCGTTCGTGGCGGCCGCTGTCTGCCTTGTCTTTTTCATGTTGCTCCGGGGCTTCGGTGTCCGGGCGCGGGAGAGCCTGCTGGGAACCCTCTTGCTTGGTTTTGCGACACCATTCTGGGTTTACTCGCGTGACCTCTTCGGCGAGCCCCTCTTTGCACTCTGCCTTCTCGGCGGTTTCTACTTCCTCGCGGACCCGGCAGCGGCCCTTTCGGACAGACGGGCCGTGATTGCCGGCCTCTTCTCCTCGGCGGGTATATTGACGCGAATGAGTTTCGCCCCCGTAGCGGCGATATTCGCGGTATACCTTTCTATGGCTGCGCCGGTGAAGAGAGAGGGCCTGCGCTTTGCCGCGATGTACGTTGCCTTCTCTATGCCGGGACTTATAGGGGCCGGTATTCTGAACTGGGTGCGCTTCGAGAGCGTGCTCATGTCGGGCTATCACACAGCCTTCGATAAGGGATTCGATTTCCCGCTTCTGAAAGGGGTCGCCTATAATCTTGTGAGCCCCTATCGCAGCATCTTTCTTTACGCGCCGCCGGTCGCTCTGTTCTTCTTCGGAATAATGTGTTTCGCGAGGAAGCACATGGGGCGCCTTTTGCTCATCCTGGCCGTCACGGTATATATGTTCGCGCTTTACTCGAGATGGTGGGCCTGGCACGGTGGATGGTGCTGGGGGCCGCGTTTCTATCTGCCCGTGATACCGCTGCTCATCCTGCCGGGCATAGTCTACATGCACTTCGCCGGCGGGCGGGGGCTCCGGCTGTTGGTGGTGGTGCTCGGGGTGGCTGGTTTCGTGGTTCAGCTCGGCGCCATTTTCATTAACTATACCGCGGTATATGACTACTGGATAAAAATCGAGAAGCTCGATTGGGCCGAGGCGGGCATACATCTATTCTCGCCCATAGTCACCCACTGGAAAGCCGTATTCGCAACCAGTCCCGCGCAGTATGACATATGGCTGATCCAGGCGGCGCGCGCGGGCGGCCCCGCTGCCCTGGTCGTTTCCGGCGCGATTATCGTCGCGGCCGTTCTGCTCATATTGCGGCTTAGAACCCAAATCGCCGCCACGGGTCCTGAGGACGGCGCAGGATAACTCCGCCAGGCCGCCGTCAATCCACCACGGTTCGCACAAGCTCCGTAAGGAAACACGTATCGGAGTTAATGCAGAAGTCCATTTCGCCGCCGAAGTCTCCGCTCTTCACGGCCCTGGCGAGGATGTGAACATCGACCTGCTTGCCGGGCGCCACCGGAATGTCGAGCGTGTAACTCATCATGTTTGAGATAGGCACATGATAGGCCTCGGTGTAGTCGGGCTCCGTCCCGAGAACGGCGATGCCGTCCAGATAGGTGTCCGCGATATCGAGGCAAACGAGCTTCTGCGTCTCGGCCGCGGTGTTCCTTACGCTCGCCACTATCGTGAACTCATCGCCCTTGCTCACCTGGATGGGGGCCTGCACGCCGACCTCAATGTTCTCCGGAGTCCCGCAGGAAAATACTCCGGCCGCCAGAAGCAAGAGAGCCAACCATTTGCAGTTGGATTTCATTGTCTCGCACCTCCCGCGAATTGATTTTGACTACACCCGGTATATCGGCATGTATGCGGCTGCGCAAAAGCGGGATGATGACGGCGGGCCGTCAGAGCCAGCGGTACATCCAGCGGGTCAGGCTGAATCTGCTCTCTATGTGGTGAATCGCCTTCTCCACGGAGTACTGGACTATATAGGCGTCTGCGTTGTAAGGCTTGCTCTGTACCTCGTCAGTGTCCAGTCTCTTAAGGAGAGGGAGGGCCCGGTCGTCGCCGATCTGGCCCAGCGCCCAGATGGCCTGGTTCTTTTCCCGAAACGATGCGCTGTCCGATTCTACGAGGGCGATCAGCGCCTCTACACTGTCTCCGGCGTGTCCGGCAGTCGCGGCCATGCATAGGCCGCGCACGCTTGAGAATATCTGATACATGGTAACGGCGAAGAGCAGCGCTATCATTGCGCAGGCTACAATCAAACCGGTGAGGATCTTCTTGCGTGCGCTGCGTGTCGTCGGCATATGAGATCGCCTCTACGTGGTGGGAAACGTCACGCTTTTCTCCCCGGCTTTCGCCCGGCAGCAAACCTATTGCTTCAGCCAAGCAAGAGCCTCGTCGCGGGAGTTGAACATTCGGACCTCCATCCCGCGGTTCTGCGTAACTGTCTCCAGAAAGCGCAGGTCTTCCCTGACCGTGGCGGAGACAACCACGGCGAATTTGAGAACCGTGGCATCCTCGGAGAGTACTGACCCGAACTGGTGAAGGGGAAGAGTGCTGGGCAGTGACGTCTCCTTGCTCGCATCGACGAATACCCTGCTGAAACCCCGCGCCTTGTGGATCGCGAGGACTTCCTCCATGGACGCGAGCAGGTCTCCCTCTGTGACCTCTCCGTATGAATCCACCTGGATAATCCCGAGGTCTTCGAGAATGCTCACATCCTCCGGCATGGTCTCACCTTCATACATAGACGTAAGAGGCATGATTACCAATCGCGACAGATACAGCCAGAGCGGCTGTTGATTGTCCCGGCTTAGCCCATCGTGTCGGTGAACAGCTCTTCTCTAATGATACACCCGGGCGGAGACCGCAGACAACACCTTTCTTATTGCGGGGCCGTTGCAGGAGCCGTATGCGCCCGGAGAGCGGACAATGCCCCGGACGCACCGGACCTATTGGCTCCGGTTACCTGGCCGGGCGGTGCCGCGCAGGGCGCAACCCCTGAATGTGTCATGGCCGAGCCGCATCTCGGCGGACGACGCGAAGTATGCGCCCGACATAGTGTCCCTGCAAGGCAGTTCGAATATGCGGATGCGTACCTGGCCGGGTGGGCCGTCGGCTGAGAACATAATTCCGCCGTCGAAGGGACGCTCATCGATATCTGTCCATGAACGATCTTCATACCCGGGCATCCTGAGGACGATGCCGTCCGGGGAAATCGACGCGGACCAGAACGGCTCGTTGCCGAAGGTGCGGTAGCGGAACGAATCGAGGTCGAGGTTGCATCGAAAGCCCTCCAGTGCCACGTAGATGACCTCGGTGACCTCGAGGGCGCGGCCGTACTCGGCGCCGAATCCGTCTTCGGGCGGCGGGCCGAAACGCCCCATGACTACCGCGAACAACTCTTCATATGGCTCTCGGCCGAGCGCCAGGCCTTTGTGCACATCCCAGAGCACGCCGGTTCTGTCGATCACCCAGACTTCCTCGTCTGTGCCGCACGGGCGGAACGCGCGCACCTCGTGCCCATGCACCGCGAAGCCCTTTACGACTTCGACCGGGGCGCCGGATCCCGATGCGGCCTCATTATGCTTACCGGAGCTGTCTCCAGAGCCGCACCCGGCGGCGAGGAGCGCCATTAGAGCTATGGCCAGCGGCCTCTTATTCCGCTTCATGAAGGTCTCCTCTCGAAAGCCTCTCCCCGAGCTCCCACAGGGCGGTGCGATTGCCGTCCCATTCGAGAAGGTCGCGGGCTGCATCATAATCCACCCAGCGCATCTCCTTGTGTTCCGAGGAGATATTAGTTTTCTCTTTCGCGATTTCCATGGCAAAGCAATACTCCGGGACGACGTATATGCCCTCCCCCCACTCATTAGACGCACTGAAGGCATCCTTGGGGACAGACGAGATTGTGTCCAGCCGGCGCAGCCTCCCGCGGGGCGCGACGCCGAGTTCCTCCAGGACCTCTCGCTCGGCCGCCTGCAGCGGGGTTTCGTCGCCCTCTCCGCCGCCCGATACGAACTGCCACCATCCCAGGTCGGCGCGCCTGAGCACGGCGTACTCGACTCCCCGGGGCAAGCGGCGGTAAGGTATGATCAAGACCTGGAACGGTGCCCTCATATGCGTCAGTCCCGAATCACTATCTTTTTCAACTGCTCCCTTGTGGATGGCGAGTACCAGATATCCACGAATTCTCGAATGGAATCGTCCTCATGACTGAGTATGCTCTCGGCGATGCGCCCGCGGAGAAGGGTCCTCATGCTCTGAAATGCCGCCGGATCCCTTGAAGCCATGGTCGCCGCTTCCTCGATTGCGACCGGAAGGAGATCCTCGTCGGGAACTACGCGGTCCACGAGCCCGATCGCGAGCGCCTGTGCGGGATCGAACATCGCGCCCGACATCATCACCGTCTCGGCGTTGCGATGGCCGATGCAGGCGCGCAGTATCTCCGTGCTTCCTGAGAATACTGTCGAGCCGAAAGTTATTTCGTTGATTGCGATTTTTCCTCCCCCGTCCGCCATGAGCCTCATGTCGCAGGCTATTGCGACCATGCACCCGCCGGCGATCGCGTGGCCGTTGACGGCCGCCATGACGGCCTTGGGATACGTGTATATATATGTATAGAGTCCCGTGAATGCGCGCAGGAAAGCTGCGAATTCTTCCCGCGGCAGGAGATAGAGCTCGGGGACGTCGAGACCGAAAGAGAAGAACCTGCCGTGACCGGTCAGAACCAGTGCCCCGACCGAATCGTCTCTTGCCAGCCCTTCGAGCAGTGTCCGGAGTTCCTTCACAACCGGGTCGTTGAAGGCGTTGACTTTCCCCCGGTTCAGCGTGAGAACCGCCACGCCGTCCTTACGGGTCATGTCTATGTAAGCCATTGCACTCACCTCCCAGCCGCATTGCCCTTCACCGCCTGAGTCTCTCTACCCGCAGATTATATGATTAGACTACCAGATTCTGCCGAATCCGCAAACCCATTCACCCGCCGGGGAAAACTGAAACAAAACCCGACTCATATTCGTGTTCACGACAGGAACGGAGGTGGACAGATGAGATCCTCACACAGAGCCTTGTTTTTGATTATTGGCGCGGCCATTATGGCATTCGCATTGCCCGCCGTCGCCCTGGAGCCCGGCCCCGCGGACATGATCACGGCGGACGCAATCCGCGGGCATGTTTACTTCCTGGCATCCGACGCCCTGGAGGGGAGATACGTTGGGGATGCCGGGTATGAGGTCGCTGCGCACTACGGCCAAAGCCAGTTCGTAGCGGCGGGACTCCGGCCGGG
>JASFEA010000173.1:0-5982 GCA_050125095.1 bacterium | reverse complement strand
AGCGTCTATACTAGGCAGCCCACGCTCGCGGACGTGGGAGCGGGCCTCTCGGCCGACCCGGTCGAGATGTCCAACGTGATTCTCATCCGGTACAGGGGGTCCGACCCCAATTTCGCGGCCTGGACGGCCGAAGCTGTTGCGGAGGCCTACGTGCAGCACCGGATGATGGTGCGGAAGACCGGTGGCATAGAGGAGTTCTTCGAGGACCAGCTGAGGCGCACGGAGGAGAGGCTCATAGACCTGAAAGAACATGAGCTCGACCTGAGGAAAGAGGGAGAGATATACGACATCGAGTTCCAACAGAATATCGCGATCAGGAATAAGGGCGAGTTCGAACTCAAGCTCGGTGAGGTCCGAAGCGACCGAATTGCCGAGGAGCGCAAGCTGGAGTCGATGAAGCGCAGGCTGAAGGAAGACCCCGACCTGTTGCTCCCCTTCCCCGAATTCGCCGGGGACAAGCTCATTAACGAGATGCTTGGATCCTACTGGCGGCTTCGCGCCGAAAGGGACGAGAGGGCGTCGTTATTCACCGACACCAGCCCCGAGGTCAGGATGCTGGACGAGCGGCTGGAGAAGATGAGGAAGAGATTCCACGACGAAGTGGAACGCAGAATAAAGGAAAAGGAGTTCTATATAGAGGATCTCAAGGCCCAGGAAGCCGGACTGGAACATTCAATCGTCGAGGTTGCCGAGCAGCTGAGGGAGACGCCTGACATCCTCGCGCAGATCGAGCACGTCGAAAAGGAGATATATTACACGTATTCGCATTACGATCACCTCCTCATGAAAATGCTCGAGACCGTCGTCTCAGAGGCAAACGACTCCAGGGTGTCCAACGCCAAGGTGATCAGCGACGCATCCGTTTCGGCGACCAGGGCCGGGAAGATGAAGTCGGTTTATGTCGTCTTCTCCATAGTGCTCGGACTGACGCTGGGCGTCGGCTTCGGCTTCCTGCTTGAGAATCTCGACCACTCGGTGAAGTCGGCGGATGATGTGGAAGATCTTCTGGGAGTGCCGGTGCTCGGGTCCATACCCGACTCGGACAGGATCTCCGACATTACTCACAGGGTCAGCAGTGGCAGTCTGGAGCAGGGATAAGGACGCGAATGCCGGGTTTAGATGTGGACAAAGCGGCAATTGGTTCTGGCGGGCGCGGAGGTTCGATGGAGATGGTGCCGGACGAGCTTACGAGGTATTACAAGCGCGTTATCGGGCAGATAGAGAACGCATTGCCGCGGCAGGATTCCCGGGTGCTGATGCTGTCGAGTTCGGTTCTCGGAGAGGGCACGACCGACGTGGTGGTGGGTCTGGGACTGACTGTCGCGAACAAGGTGGGCAAGAAGACACTGATTCTGGACTGCAACATGCATCATCCCGAAGTGCATATCAGGTTCGGCCAGCCGGACGTGGGACTGGGCGAGGTGCTTGCGGGGAGAGTGCCGGTGGACCAGGCGATGTCGAACACGATTGTCCCGAATCTCTGGACCATGCCGCTCGGGCGGGGAGTTTCCTCGCTGGCCGCCTTCGGGGACGAGCGGCTTGTTAAGCTGATTGCGGAGTTGAGGAGCAACTTCGAATATGTCCTGATAGATGCCGCGCCCGTGGGCGCATATCCCGAGTGCGTAGTGCTGAGCAACAAGGTCGACGGGGTAATTCTCGTAGTCAAGTACGGGAGCACGAGGCGCGAAATCGTCAAGCGAGCTAAGGAGATCATAACTCGTGCGGACGGAAGAGTTCTTGGAGTCATTCTCAACAGGAGGAAATTCCCCATACCGGAATTCCTCTACAGAAAGATCTAAGACTGGCCACCGGGGGGGAGGGGCTTTTCTTGGCAGACACAGCGAGGACAGCGCGTGCTGAGCGATTATCTGCTTGTATTCTCATAGCGGGCATCGGGTTGGGTGTTGTCCTTCGCTTCTTTGCACTCGGCGCACAGAGCCTCTGGGTGGATGAACTTCTCACGATCAAGAACGCGCACGTCGGCGAACCCGGTATCTTCTCATACATCGCACATAACCTCCAGGGACCCGCGGCGTCCCTGTTGACTCACTACGTCGGAGCTATGGGAAAGAGCGAAGCCCTGCTCAGGCTGCCGTTTGCCGTGGCGGGGGCGCTGAGTGTGCCGGCCATTTACGTCCTCGCCAGGCAATTCAGCGGGAAATGGTCGTCGCTTCACACGACCTTATTGCTGGCCCTTTCACCCATTCATATCTGGTATTCCCAGGAAGTCCGCGGATACGCTTTTGTCGTTCTCTTTTCCATCCTCGCCACGTACTTGCTTGTCAGGTGGGTGAAGGAGAAGCGGCCGTCCTTACTCGCGCTTTACGGTATATGCCTGTTCGCGGGCCTGGTCAGCAATCTGAGTATGGCCTTCGTCGCGATGGCCCATCTGGCCTACCTAATCATCAGGCGGCACAGGCTCAGGGTCCTGCTCTGGTGGGGCGTTGCAATCTGCGTGGTGCTCGTGGCCTTCTCGCCCTGGATAAAGGAGGTCATGGTGCGCGTTCAGCCTCAGAAGGTGGTCGCAGGCGATACGAGAGCCCCGCTGATAGCGGGATCGGACTTCACGTTGATGGCGGTCCCGTACGCCTTGTTCACGTTCGGGGCCGGCTACACCCTGGGGCCGTCGCCGAGGGACCTTCAGACAGACCGGCGGGGGGCTCTGCAGAGGAACGCAGGCCATATCCTGCTGGCGGCAATCGCACTGGCGATCCCGCTCATCGTGGGGCTGGTTCGCGCGGCCGGAACAGACAGGGACCTCTTCACGCTGCTTCTGGCCTGGATGGCGTTGCCCGCAATTGTAGTCGCGCTGGTCGCGGCGGGCAATATAAAGCCCTTTAACCCCAGATACATGCTGGTTTCCCTGCCGGCCTTCGTCGTTTTGCTCGGCACGGGCGCGGCCGGACTGACGCGCTCGCGCTATGTTTTCCTCCTGGCGCCTCTGGTCGCGGTGCTGGCCCTGTCGATAGGCAACTACTTCGGGAACGCGCATTACGCCAGGGACGATTTCCGGACCGCCGCGCAGACAATAGAGGGCGGCTACCGGGACGACGACGTCATAGCAGCTGTGTTCACGGTCGAGCCCCTGGAATTCTATCTTGACGGTACGGCTTCGGTGGAGGTTTTCGGCCGGAATGACCTCTCTTCGCCCGCGGCCATGAGAGACCGGTGCCGGAGTCTGACCGGGGACGCGAACCGCGTATGGTTGAGTCTGTGCCGGGAGTGGCAGGTGGATCCGGACGCGGTCATATACGGCTGGTTTGAGGACAATCTTGAGAGGGTGGGGAGTTATTCGTTTACGGGCGTCAGGCTGTTTCTCTACAAATCGAGAGGGGTATAGGTGTCTGGCCAGGCTGGTGCAATAGCGGATTGGGGATACAGGTTGACCATCTGGGGCCTGGTATTCATGACTGCCTTTCTGCTCATCCTCGGCGTTCAGAGAAGCACGATCGACAACAAGACCATTTTCTATGGGCTGGTCGTGATCAACATCATGCTGATCGGCTACATGGTTCTGCTCAGGAGTATCAGCATGGGCATACTCATATACCTGTATTCGCTGACCTTCCTCAATCATTACTGGAGGTTCGTCATACCGGGGCGATGGCCGGACATAGACCTTCCAAGGCTCATGTTCATCTTCATCTGGCTCATCATTCTGCTGGAGACGACTGTAGGAGGGAGAAGGCTCCTTCCCAGGGCGAAAATAGAAGTGGCAATGACAGGGGTGCTTATAGCCATCCTCTTTGTGATGCTGACCAGGGGCAACCTCGCGATCAGGCAGTTCCTGAATGGATACGCTATTCCCTATGCGATGTTCATAGTCGCCAAGAACAGTTTCCGGGCCGAGAAAGACGTGCAGCGGTTCCTTCTGTGGTTTGCAATACCGCTCTCGATTTATTTCCCCGTGAATCACATTTTCGAGCACTACCGCATCGAGAGCCTTATCTTCCCTACATATATCCTGCAGCCCGAGATATCTGGAACCGTGATATCCTGGGGCGAGCGGGCACTGGGGGCCTTCCTGCAGCCGGTGGCAACGGGCATGGCCATAAACTCCATCTTCGTTCTCAGTCTTTACAAGACATCCAGAATGAAGGGGATGATGCCGAAGCTGATCAGGGTATTCATAGTGATGACGACCCCGATCGCCATATTCTTCACCCTGACGAGGTCCGTGTATCTGGGCTTCTTCACTGCGCTGATGGTGCTGTTCATCTGGTCGCCCAAGCAGAGGAGAGTGGCCGGTCTCATCATACTGGCCGCTTTTCTGGTTGTACTGGGGAACTGGTCGAATGTGACGACCTCGGAACGGTCCAGGGGAGGCGTGGCGGTTGAGGGAACGGCCATGGGCCGCCTGGTGCTGGCGGAAGTGTCTATGAAGATGTTCATGGACCGCCCTTTTGTGGGCGTGGGCTTCACCAGGTTCATTGAGTATTCGCAGCCCTACGTGGGGACGGTGCGCAGCACCATATTGGGCTACAGGGAGCACTGGATCGGCAAGGAGGTGAACCAGCACAATGAGCTCTTCTGCGTGCTGACGGAGATAGGCCTCATAGGATTCATTCCGCTGCTCCTGATCTACGGCATGATGTTGAGATTCCTGTTTAAGGCCAGGAGCGTCAAGGCGGAGAACTATGACAGCGAGCTTGTGGTCTCCATCATAGCCATCTGGGCGGGGTATCTGACCAATATCCAGTTCATGGTGCCCAGGTTCTACGAGTTCATGAATACTCTCCCGTTCCTGCTGGGGGGAATAATATATGGAGGTTATCAGCGCGAAATGCTGAAAAGGCACTCACTACCACATAAGGGTGAAAGGAGTTGAAGAAGTGAAGGTACCATTTGTCGACCTCAAAGCTCAGCACAAGGCGATTCAAAATGAAGTCGAATCTGCGATTGCGAATGTTATCGGTGATACGGCCTTCGTGGGCGGCAAGTATGTGGAGCAGTTCGAGGAGAGTTTCGCTTCGTTCTGCGGGACCAAGTATGCCGTCGGCGTAAGCTCGGGGACGTCCGCGCTTCAGCTTGCCCTCCTGGCCATGGGCGTGGGCGCCGGGGACGAGGTAATCACCGCCGCCAATACATTTATAGCGACAGCGGAGGCTATATCCCATGCGGGAGCCACCCCGGTCTTCGTGGATATGGACCGCAAGACCTTCAATATATCCGTCGAGGACATCGAAGGCGCCATTACGGACAGAACCAGGGCGATAGTCCCGGTGCATCTCTACGGTCAGCCGGCTGATATCGACCCGGTGCTTGAGGTGGCCCGCAAACACAACCTGCTCGTCCTGGAAGACTCGGCGCAGGCACAGGGGGCCAGATACAAGGGCAAGAGATGCGGTTCTTTCGGGAACGCGTCGGCCTTCAGCTTCTATCCGGCCAAGAACCTGGGCGCCTACGGGGACGCGGGGGCGATAGTCACCGATGACGCCGGCTACGTCGAGACCATACGCCTCTACATGAACCACGGACGGCGGAGCGCCCACGACCACGCGGTGATCGGATTCAATGAGAGGCTCGACGGCCTCCAGGCCGCGATACTGCACGCCAAGATGGCTGCTCTCGATGAGTGGAACGGCATGAGGAGGGCCGCCGCAGCCCGTTACGACGACCTCCTTGGCGGTCTTGACCTGGAAACGCCGCAGGCGATGGACGGGGTTGAGCACATATACCACCTTTACGTAGTCCGCGTTAAGGACAGAGACGGCGTAAGGAGCGCGCTGGGCGAGAAGGGCGTGGCAAGCGGTATTCACTACCCCGTGCCCGTGCACCTGCTCGACGCGTACAAGGACCTTGGGTACGGCAGTGGGAGCTTCCCCGTGGCCGAGGAGGCCGCGGACGAAATCGTCTCGCTGCCCATGTTCCCTCATATAAGCGCGGAGCAGCAGCAGTTTGTGGCCGAGTGCCTTGAAGAGATCGTGGGGAAGAAGGCCTAAATGGCAGCAGACAGCGACAGAGGGCGGGCCGAAGCCGGAG
>JASFEA010000172.1:0-5983 GCA_050125095.1 bacterium | reverse complement strand
GTCGTTCATTATGAGGTCGACATAGTCGGAGTTCTTGAGCACGATGTCGTCGAAAAGCTGCAGCCCCCACTTGCCGAACTCGACCGCCACCTTCGCGACCTCTTCGACCTGCTTGCGTTCGTCCTCGTTGATGGGTTTGCTCACCCCGCCCGGGATGGCCATCACCGGGTGAATGCTCCTGCCGCCCAACAGCTTGATGACGCCGTGCAGGGCGTGTCGCGCGTTGACGACCTTGAGTCCCGCCTCTACGCCCACCTTGCCTATTACGCCCAGTATGTTCCTCTCTGCCGGCGGGGCATCGGGCCCCACGACGAAATCGGGGCCGCCCAGGGCGTAAAAGTGCGTGGCGTGGTCGGTGACGAAGAAAGCCATGTACAGAAGTTCGCGCAGCTTCTTGGCCGCGCTCGGCGGGTCGACGTGATATACCGCGTCGGCGGCCTTGGCGCTCGCCATATGATGCGCTTCGGGGCAGACGCCGCAGATTCTGGTCGTTATCCTGGCGATCTCCTCGACGGGTCTTCCGACACAGAACACCTCGAACCCGCGGAGCTCGGGCACCTGGAAGTACACATTTTCTACGTCACCGGCGTCATTGAGGAAGACCTCGACTCTTCCGTGGCCTTCGAGGCGTGTGATGGGATCAATGGTGACTCTTTTCATTTGATCTTCTTCCTCCTCAAGATTGAATTCGGGAGCCCGAATCGGTAGCCAGTGCCAAGCGGGTCAAAGAATGTTTCGCATGCTTTTTCGATTTCTTCGGGGTCTGTGGAGTCGATGATGGAGCCCAGCACGGAAATGAGCTTCGCGCCCTGGTCGACGACTCCCTCGGGCGGGCCGTAGCAGCCCCTGCAGGGCATATTGACGCTGGGGCACTGGGCTCCGCAGCCCGTGCGCGTCACCACTCCGCAGCATATGATACCCTGGTCCAGCAGGCACTGCTCCGGGTCGGGTATGATCTCGGTCGGGCGGTAGAAGCGTTTGATCTTCTTTTCTTTGCGTTCGCGCGGGCAGTCCTCGCAGAGCGCCGTTGTCCCCGCGCCGACGACCGAGCCGGCTGGCGGCAGGTTGCCGCTCAGGGCCGCTTCCAGAACGGCCCAGGTCTGCTCCTCAACCGGCGGGCAGCCGGGAACGAAGTAATCCACGGGGACCACCTGCTCCAGCGTTTTCACGGTATCGTAGAAAGCGGGGAGCTCGAGGGTGCCTTCCTCGACCCTGGTCGCCGTCTTCGGCCGTATGCCCTCGGGATTCACGGTGCTCGGCGAGTCCGAGTAGACGTAGTTGAACACGCCCTCGCGGTTGGACTGGTTGGCCAGACCCGGTATGCAGCCCTCCGAAGAGCACGAGCCGTAGGCCACGAGCACCTTGGACTTCTGCCTTAATAGCTTGGCCATATGCTCATTCTCTGTGTTCCTTATGGCGCCGTTAAAGAGGGTGATGTCGATATGGCCGTCCGGCATATCTTCGACGTCTTTGTACTTGAAGTCCATGACACAGGGCCAGAATAGGATGTCCGCCTTTTCGACCACCTTGAGGATCTTGTCTCCTATGTCGAGCACAGAGATTTCACACCCGCCGCAACTGGCCGCCCAGTAAAGCGCAATCTTTGCCTTTGCCATGTGAATACTCCCTTAGGCAGTTAGTTGTCCGTAGCCTTCTGTTCTTTTGCTTTCTTATCGGGGACGGAAGACTGGGTCTCGGCCGCCTTATCCTCGTCCGCCTTCTTATCGGCGGCCTCGCCCTCTTCTGTCTTCACGTATGCCTTATTGATGGTTACAGGTATCTGGGGGACGTCCTTGTACTGGCCCTTGGTTGTCGTCTGGACCTGGGCGATGGAGTCGACGATGTCCAGGCCCCTTACGACCTTGCCGAACACCGCGTAGCCCGCGCTCGACTCGCTTTTATCGAGCGCCTTGTTGTCCACCAGGTTAATGAAGAACTGCGACGTTGCGCTGTTGGGATCGTTGGTGCGGGCCATGGAAAGCGTCCCGCGGAGGTTCATGAGGCCATTGTCGGCTTCGTTTTTTATAGGCTTATGCGTGGCCTTGCGCTCCATGTCCGCCGTCATGCCGCCTCCCTGGATGACAAACCGGGGGATGACCCTGTGGAAGACCGTGCCGTCGTAAAAGCCCTCAACGACGTATGACAGGAAGTTCTCCACGGTTATGGGCGCCTTATCGGGGTAGAGCTCGATAGTCATCTTGCCCTTGCTGGTTTCAAATACGACCATCGGATTGCTCTCCTTCTCTGTCATCTCCGCCTTCTTCTCCGCCGCCGCGGCTCCGGTAGTGGCCGCCTGCTCCTCGGCGGTCCGGGCCTCGTCCTGAGCGACGGCAGGGCCGGACAGTGCGAAGAGGACTGCCAGACACATAATCAGACCTATAGTGAAACGCATTTTAACGCTCCCCTCCTTACGTTTGGGTACAAATAGACAACCAAAGAATACTCACAGATTTGCCCCTCAATGTCAAGCCGTTTAGGTGCGTCCCACGGCCGTTTATATGCGCGCAGCGGGAGGGATTATCGCGTCACGGGCACTGTGCCCTGCAGTGCCGTGTATCCCCGCGGTCCCGTGCCTTGAAATACCACTCACAACCTGTTAGATTAATCACATGTCGAGCCTTTCTGAGATGGATGTGACATGCGCCTGCGGGCACGTATTCAAGGCCATGCTGCACCAGAGCGCCAATGTGACCCTGAATCCCGACTTAAGGAAGACCATCCTCACGGGGGAGATGAACGTCGTTACCTGCCCCTCATGCGGCGCGCACTTCCACGTTGAGATGCCTTTTCTCTACCATGACATGGTCAGGGGCGAAATGGTCTGGGTCTACCCCGTGGCGCGGGTCGCGGACAGGGCCGCGGTTGACGAAGAAGTCCGCAAGAGGTGGGCCGAACTCAAGCGGTCCATGCCGCCGGAGGTGAGGGAGAGGCTTGCCGAGCACTATCAGGCGGTCAAGGTTGTCTTCGGCATGGACGAGCTGGTCGAGCACATCATGGCCGAAGTCTCACCCGATAAGAACGCCGCCAGCAACTGACCCCTGCTATTAATAACTCAGGAAGAGCTTTCCCCACTTGGTCTTGAGGGCCTTCTGGACGCGCTTCTTGCCCACGAAGTTGTACCAGTATGCGTCGTGGTATAGCCTCGACGCCGCGTAGGACCAGGGCGTTATAACCGTGCGAAGGAGGATCTTTTCCAGTGGCTTTAATGGGCCCCAGTAGATCGCCTTCTGGCCCTTGCTCGCGAAGGTGTTGGCGCTGCCGGTGAAGTGGAAGTTGACGCCCGAGATGTCCTCGCCCACGACCTCTATCTCCGATGGATTGCCGACGCCAAGACCCTTCTCATGCGCGAGCCTTATGAAGTCGAGTTTCATGGGGTCGAAACCCATCATCTTGGCCGAGATGGCGTCAATGGCGACCTGGTCCCGGGATGCGAGCAGGAAGTCTTTGACATGGGGCACCATGGCCCTGGGCCCCGGGCCGTCTCCAGCGAATGTGCCGTCGGTTACGGCGAATACGCCCGGGTGGATGTCCTTCTGTATCATGAGGAGGTCGACCAGGGTTTCGTGGATCACCGAATGCGTCCAGTGCCGCCGCTCATGGAGAAGGCCCCCGAAGGCGTTCTTCATGGCGCCGGTTATGGTAGTGAAGACATGGGTCTTCATCGTGGGCAGCTGAATGATGTTGGAGCCAATAAGGCGCTTGGGAATGTGAATGCCATTAGGGAATATCTCGGGAAGAGCCAGGAGTTCCCGCTTGGGCTCGTAAGTGATCCACTCCTCATTCTCATAGAGATGAATGTTGGCGATGCCGTGCTTCTCGAGCACGACCTTATGCTTGTTGGCTATCTCGCCCTCTTTGGCGCTCACGACCACGGTGCGGTTGTGGGCGCCGTAGATCCTGTCTCTGTCATAGCCGTCGTCCAGCAGCGTCTTTATTACTCCGTCGAGCTGCCAGGGAGTGGTGGAGCAGGCCGGGTACCAGTGATGCCAGGAGATATTGATCTTGAGGGCCAGGGGGTGCTCCTTGGAGAGCTCCACCGGGTAATCGGCGAGCCGCATTACCTTGCCGACATCATCGAGTACGGTCTCCGGCTTGGTCTTCAATACTGCCACTTTGGACATACTTGCCTCCATCTATTGGTGCCGGAGGTCGGAGTCGAACCGACATGGGCTGTGAGGCCCGGTGAATTTTGAGTCCACTGTGTCTGCCAATTCCACCACTCCGGCACCCATCAGATAATACGCCCGCCCCCACCGGGTGTCAACAATGGGGTCAGAATGGGGTCAGGTCTTGAAATGCACAACCTGACGGGGTCAGGTCTTAGAATGCACAATGAATGGGCCCTGGTCCTTAACCTCATAGTGTGAAATCCTGAAATACACAACGGCCCCCGGTCCCCCACGGGGCGGCCTCGGCATACCGTAGCCCCTTCCCCTTTCCTTACAACCCGGCCCGGTACGACCGGTTCCTTAAGGGGCGTTTTCCGTTGACATAGGGGAGGGCGTTGTTAATATTCAAGAGACAATCGAATCGAACTAACTGGTGGGGCTATAGCTCAGTTGGGAGAGCACTTGTCTGGCAGACAAGGGGTCAGGGGTTCGAATCCCCTTAGCTCCACCATTTTTCATTAAATACACCAGCGTCGAACCTGCCCAAACCCGGGCTCTCCTACCTCAGCCTCCACCTATTGAGGTCGGCGTGGCGCGCGATGGCCTGGTTGAAGTCCTGCGGGGACCTCTCGCGAAAATCCGGGTCGGGTGACTGGGCGCGTGCGTAATCGATGTTACCGTCATCGATGAAGTCCGGAATCGGTGTCACGCCCTCATATTGCTCGAATGGCCTTGTGTAGATGTAGCCGTCACAGAACATGGACAGGGTGAAGTTGTCATAGCCGCGGGAGTATAAGGAGGTCTCGCCGGTGAGGTTCCCGAACGGGCTCCCGCCCGTGTCGAAACCGACGGGGAGGAGGTCAGGGTCGACTTCGGCCATGACCCGGTCGATCACGCCGTCGGCCGGGCGGACGAGGCCGCTGTCGTAGCCCTCGCTCGAGTTCCACGGCCCGTGCATGAAGATGGAGATGGCGCGCTTGCCGATGGCCTCATAGACGTAATTCCCCATCCTCACGTCCCCGAAGCGTATGAACTCGCCGTCCACCACGACAGGCTGCCGGTACTCAGTGAAGGCGTGATGCATACCCGAGTAGACCAGCATCTTCTCGCCCCTTGCGACGACGCTGTCCAGGATAACGCGCGCCCAGTCCTCCTCGGTCTGGCCGTGCCAGACCTTCTTCATAATATCGCCCCTATCCCTGTCGGCCCTGCTTGCCACCTGGCTCCAGTCAGGCGAGTTATTGAGCCCGAGTATTCTAAAAGGTGGCACGTTCTCGGGCCTGCCCCGGTTTACCTCCCAGGCGGCCCTGTAGATGTCTACATACTCCTCATAGCCCCAGAAGACGTACTGGCGCAGCGTGATCTCCCGGGCGAGGGCCTCGTCGTATTCCGGACTCATGATGAGACTGTCTATCAAGGCCTGGTCTTCGCGCCTTCCGAACTCGGTGCCCAAGTAGTAGATGCCGTTGGCGTAGAGCTCGGGGATCAAGTTGCTCACGAACTCGACCTGGTGCTTTACCCTGTGGACCTCACCCAGAAATATGACGTCGTGGTCGCGGAACCTGCTTACTATGTAGTCATCCGGAGCCATGTGATTGGCCTCGATATAGGCCTTGAGGTCTCCAAGGAGCTCGGGGTCGGTGGCATCCCCGTCAGGCCCACCCGAGCAGCCGGCCAGGAGGCATGCGAGTAGTCCCAGCAGCATCATCTTCTTCATTTTCTTCATTCGCCTGTCCCTCCATCTTACCTGATACATCTACCACGAACTCCGGGCGGGTTCAAATGCGGATAAGTATATTCCGGGCTCGACCTGGCGGCGGAAGTGTGATAATCTATAAATCGAGGGAGGTGGACCATGATGAGAGCTGCATCTA
>JASFEA010000171.1:0-6023 GCA_050125095.1 bacterium | reverse complement strand
GGGGCCACGCTTGAGGCCATGGCAAGGTACGATGAGGCCCTCGAGTATCTCGACCGGGCTCTCGCGGCGGACGACTCGTATTCGCCGGCGGTTCACGCCAAGGCGGCTCTTCTTATGCGGCTCGGGCGCGGCGAAGAGGCTCTGCAAGTCCTCGAGGCCGGGCTCGCCGCCAATCCGGCCGAGCCGCTTCTCCTGTCGGATGCCGGCCTCTATTATCTCAGGGCCGGCGACCTGGATTCGGCGATACACTACCTCGAGCGGGCTCTTGAGATCTCACCTGCGCTTCTTACGGCGCGCGGCAACCTTGCCGTAGCTTATGAGAGAAACGGGAATATATCGAAGGCCGCGGAGCAGTACGGCAGATACGTGGAGGACGCGCCGCCCGGGCCGGGAAGGGAGAGAGCGGCGGCCGCGCTGCGCGCGCTTGAGGATTGACCCTTGCAGGCACGAGAGACCCTTAATATAGTCCTTTTGGAAGTGTGGCTGAGCTTGATTTCGTGAGGGTGCATTGCACCTGTTCCTGTAACGAGACGCCACGGCCAGTCCCGAAACGCCCCTGTGGAGGATACGTGCATGCAAAGGGCCAGGGCCGCAGCCGCGGCGTTTGTGTGTTTGATTATCGCAGTATCCGCAGCAGATGTATCTTCAGATGTCCCGGCCGGCCGGGGGGATTACACGATCAGACTCAAGTCGAGGCAGTTCGTGCCCGATGCCGGCGTGGCCGAGGGCGCCATGAGTGAGTGGCAGGCCGGCGAGACGCGGCATGTCATCATTCAGTTCTATGACATCCCCAATGACGCCGAAGTCGGCGCGATGGAGTCTGAGGGTATCGTCCTCCTGGATTACCTTCCGGAGAGAGCCTATTATGCCGGCGTAGGCGAGGAAGCGGTCGAGTATATCAGCGGGCTCGCAGGCGTAAGGTCGGTTGTCGCACTGGGGAGGCCCGACAGAATCTCACCGGGCCTGAGACGGGAGGGCGTCAGCGGGCACGCCCGCCGCGCGGACGGCACCGTTGACATCATCGTCACGTTTTTCGGTGACGTCGATATCCTGGACGCCGTCGCCGTGGCCGCGAGATACGGCGAGGTGTCGGACGTGCTCGAAGATGACCGCATGATGGCGCTCAATACCCTCGAGGACCTCATCGAAGACCTCGCCGGCAATGACCAGGTGCAGTGGATAGAAGAGGCCCCGCCTCCGCCAGGGCTCTGGCTCGACAGGGTGAGGCTCACGGTCGGTGCCGATATGGTTCAGGCGGCTCCCTATAACCTCAACGGCTCAGGCGTCGCCTTGGGAATGTGGGAGAACGGAGGCCCCGCCGAGACGCACGTCGACTTCACGGGCAGGCTCTACCTTCCGGACGGAGCGCCGCCGGCGATGCACAGCACCAGGGTGGCCGGCATAATGGCGGGTGACGGCTCCGGAAGCGAGGGCTGGGGAGGTACGCCCTACCAGTGGAGGGGAATAGCCACGGCGGCCGACATAGTCTCCTACACATTGCCTTCGGCGCTTGCGATCTTAAGAGCAGAGACCTCCGAGGCCATAGGCGTCTACGGCATCATCTCTTCGAACAACTCCTGGGGCTGGTACCTCTGCGGGTATCTCTGCAGCGCCCTGGGAAGGTACGACGCGTGGAGCAAGCAGTACGACAAGATGGTTCGTGGCCTGCAGGGCGCTCCCATCAACGTGGTATTCGGGGCCGGGAACGAGGGCGCATGCTTCGAATGCGAGGACTCGCTTGCGCATTACCCGTACGGCACCATTTCGCCTCCGGGCGCGACCGCCAAGAACACGATTGCGGTCGGCTCGGTGAACTCCATTTATAAGACTCACTCGGACTTCAGCGGCAAAGGCCCGACGCTGGACGGGAGGATCAAGCCGGACCTCGTGGCGCCCGGTTGCTATGATACGACCGGCGTTATGGGGCCGTCGCCACCGAACGACTACACCGATTCGCTTTGCGGGACCTCATGGTCGACACCCGTGGTCTCGGGCGCAATCGGTATACTCCGGCATCAATTCAACCTGCTGGGATACGGATATGTCATGCCCCACACGTTCAAGGCGGTCATGATCGAGACGGCCGAGGACCTGGGGAACCCGGGCCCGGACTATCGGAACGGCTTCGGGCTTCTCGACCTCAAGAAGGCCGTGGACCTGGTGATTGCGGACTATCCTGCGGGAGAGCTCGTCAGGCCCGACAGCATCTCCGACTCGCTTGTGAACACCTATCATATGGACGTCGAGGCCGGCGCGGCCGGCATGCGCGTGACGCTGGTATGGGACGACTTCCAGTCGGCGCCGGCCGCGGCCAAGACGCTTGTAAACGACCTCGACCTCGTGGTCAAGAGCCCGGGGGGAACGCCTTATTACCCATACGTGCTCGATCCGGACGACCCTTCGGCCGCGGCTACGACGGGCATAAACGACGTCGACAATGTCGAAGTGGTTGAAGTGGCGAGTCCGGAGGCGGGCAGGTGGACGGTGGAAGTGCGCGGGACGCTGGTGCCCGAGGCGCCGCAGTATTACACGCTTGTGCTTCCATATGAATATCCCACGGGAGGGGTTGAGGGCCCCGAGAGCAAGGGCATGGGATTCAGGCTGTGCCCGGTGAGCCCGAATCCGTCCGGCGGGTCGGCGCTCATAAGCTTCGAGATGGCCGAACCGGCCGCCGTGAGACTGGCCATATACGACGCGCGCGGCCGCCTTGTGAAGACGCTCATAGACGGGGCCTTAAGATCGGCCGGGAGGCATGTCGTCCACTGGGACGGCACCGGCGCCGGGGGCGCGCGTGTCTCGCCCGGGGTATTCTTCCTGAGGATGGAAACGAGAGGTTACGCTGGCACCGAGAGCATGGTGCTTGTAAAATAGGCTGGGTTGGCAGGAACCGGATCGGTTGGAGGTCGGCGCAAACATGAAGAAGAAGGAGTTTGTCGAGTTTCTGGAGAGATACAGCCTCGACGAGGATGCTATCGAGGCCGCTGTAACCGAGGTCAGGGAGTTCGAGCAGTACCTGGCGGGAGCGGGCAAGAGCCTGGAGGAAGTTGAGGTTTCGGATATCAAGGGCTACATGCAGGTGCTCATTAGCCGGAAAAGGAACGACTGGGACAGGCTCGTGGCCCTTGCGAGGTATTTCTATATCTCGGGCGACAGCGACATGTACATCTACTTCACCCAGATACTGCACGGCCGGGAGGTCTATCCATCAATAGCCAGGCGGCTTTCAGAGATCGCCGGTGAAGAGACCAGCGAGAAGGTGTTCGACGGCATCGAGCTCCCGCCGCTGGGCTCGCCGCCCGAGGCGGTGCCTCCCGTCACCGCAGAGCTCGTTGAAAGGCTCAACGCCCTGGGTCCGGAGACCTGCCACAGGGCGCTGGCCGGAAATCATCACGGCATTCCCATCGAGAGTTTTAACAAACACAAGAAGTGGCTGGAGGAAGCCGGGGACTTCGACGCTTTTCTCAAGAAGATGCACGACGAAGCCGTGGCCGAACTTGATGAATACGCGAAGAGCGGCAGGGTGTGGTACGAGTCGGTCATCACGCCCGAAACCGTTGAACTCGTGAGGAACAATCCCGAGATGCTCTCGGCCGTCCGGCGCGGCGACTACCTCTATATGACCAAGTTCCCTTACGCGCCCAAGGAGTACCTCGAGGCCACGGATCCCAAGATGAAGAGATACTACTCCTGCCACTGCCCGCTTGCCAGGGAGGCCGTACTCCGGGGAGACCCCGATATACCGCTCGACTGGTGCTATTGCAGCGGGGGTTTCAACAAGCTCAAGTTCGACGTCGTCTTCGGCGAGGAGACGGAGGTGGAGGTCTTAAAGAGCGTCCTGGCCGGGGACGATATCTGCAGGTTCAGAGTCAAGATCCCCGAGGGCAAACTGGGCTAGTAGGGGTGAGGGTCATGCAGGGGTGGAGAGCGGTATGGCGCGGCGCTAGCACGTAAGATGCGCGGCGAACGCCACTCTCCTCTGGCCGAGAAGGCTGTTGTAAGTCTCTTTGGCCTCGGCCGTGGGTTTCGCTATCAGCAATATGTCCAGCTCCTGGAGCCGTCTTTCCGTCTCGGGGGTGACGTCCATGAGGCCCGGGTCGCCCTTTCCCACGACGAGCACGTCGGGTTTGGCCTTGAGTATGTCCTGGATGTCAGCGACAGCGAGCTTATGACCCTCTATGCGCCACCAGTCGGGCACGACCTCGCCGCCCACGATCTTGATGTCGTTGGTGTAGGTCCGGCCGTTCACCGTGATGCTGCCGAAATGGTAGTCCTCGATCATGTCCTGGCTCCTCAAACCTATTATATGATTTCACTTGACATGTATTCAAGCCCGCTCTACGCTGTACATGTGACCCCTGAAGGGGGTGAAAGTGTGGCAAAGCTCCTACTAGTTGAAGATGAACCTGCCCACCTTGACTTCTATAAGCGTCTTCTCTCCGAAGAGGGACATGAAGTGCTCGAAGCGAGCTCGGGGAGGGAGGCCATAAAGGTGGCCAAGGAGACCTGCCCGGGCGTCGTGGTGCTGGATCTGATGCTGCCCGACATGGCGGGTACGGAGGCCATATCGCGTCTCCTCGCCGAGTGCGGGCGGCCGAAGATCGTCATTAACACCTGCTACGAGTCGTTTCGGAACGACTTCCGTTGCTGGGGCGCGGATGCCTTTGTTGTAAAGTCTTCAGACCCGAGCGAGCTCAAATTGAGGGTGAGGCAGGTTCTCCAGGACAAGAGCCGTAACTGAATTCACCGGTGCCGCTCCGATCATGACCTATCGGAGGGCACCGTTTTTCTACATGGAGGGTCGCGTTGGCCAAGGTCCTGCTCATAGACGGGGCGGCGATAGCCTACAGGGCGCATTACGGCCTCGCCGGTTCGGGTCTTTCGACCGCGGACGGCAAGAGCACCGGCGCCACCTACGGCTACGCCACGACCATATATAAGCTCATAAGGGACGAGAAGCCCGACTACGTATGCGTCGCCCTCGACACGGACAAACCCACATACAGGCACGAGCTCTACGAAGACTACAAGGCGGGCAGGCCCGAGATGCCCGACGACCTCGCCGACCAGCTCGACGACATGAGGGAGGTCACCGAGGCCCTCGGCGTCACCTCACTTGAGGTCGAGGGCTACGAGGCGGATGACATCATCGGCACGCTGGCCTCGGAGGCGAACGCGAAAGGCGTGAAGGTGGTTATCGCCACGGGGGACAAGGACCTGCTGCAGCTGGTGAACAGCGACACCAGGGTCATCATGCTCTCGGGCGCCGGCCGCGACACCGAGGTTTTCAATCCCAAAAAGGTGGAGGAGAAGTACGGCCTTCCGCCGGAGCTTCTGCCGGATTACTTCGGTCTCATGGGGGACTCCATCGACAACGTCGCCGGAGTGCCGGGAATAGGCGAGAAGACAGCCAGGGCCCTGGTCGAGAAGCATGGCACCGTCGATAACATGTACGCCAACCTGGACGCCATAGAGCCCGGCCGGGTCAGGAAACTGCTTGAAGACGGGCGGGACCAGGCTTTCGGGAGTCTCGAGCTCGTGCGCATACGCCTGGACGTGCCCCTCGATAAGAGGCTTGACGATCTGAAGTACGAAGGCGTCAATACCCCGAAGCTGACCCGGGTCCTGAAGCGACTCGAGTTCCGGGAGCTCTTGAGAAAAATAGCGCCGGTGAAAGCCGTACCGACAGGCAGCGCCGTAATATGGGGAGGCGGAGGGGTCGGGGGCCTTTTCAGGGAGGCCGCGCCTGATGTAGAAGCCGGGAGCGCGCCCGCCGAGTTCGAATGCGCCGGCCGGGCGGCCGTCGCGGTCAACCTCAAGACGGGGCCCGGCGGCAAGGAGACGCTTTGCGGCGTGGCCATAAGCTGCGAGGGCGGCGGCGACTACTACTTCCCGCTCGCTCATGACGACGCCGCGAATGTGACGCCCGGGGAATTCGTGGAGGCGGCCGGCGGGACACTGGCCTCGGGCGACGCCCCGCTCATTGTGTACGACGCCAAGCGGGCGAAGGTCGCCTTTAAGAACGC
>JASFEA010000170.1:0-6109 GCA_050125095.1 bacterium | reverse complement strand
CGGTGTCGCCCGGATCGGCGGCCGCCAGCCCCTCCTCTATAGTGCTGTACATTCCCGGAACCCGGATCACGCTGGTCGAAGTCAGCCTGCTGCCCCTGGCACGCACGCATACATCGCTTACGGCGCAAGCCGTGCACCCCGCCACGTCCGTCACGTCCGTCCAGGTGCTGCCGTTGGTGCTGACGAAGCAGTCACCCGGCGACGTCGGCCCGTAGTTGTCGAGGGCGATCGGGAATTCATAAGAGTCATTTGTTATCTTGACTACGACATAGAAGTCATTGGTGGCGCTCACGTCCACGGGAGAAGACAGTTCGACCGAGTGGTAGCCGTAGGCCTCTATTTCAATATCGGTCTCTTCAGCGAGCTTGCCCATAAGGGACGTTCCGTTGAAACCATCATAGATATAGACATCGACGTCCGTCGCGGCGTCGGTGGTCCAGAACTCAACGCGTTCGAGGCGCACCGCCTCATCCGGGACGTACTTGGCGAGCGCCCAGCCCGTTGTGGTGCCATAGCCCAGCGAGGTGCCCATGAAGCCGGCATCGTCATGGAAGAACACCACCCCATCGTAGTCGTAAGCCTGCCATTCGTAGGCCGTTGAAACATATGTGCCGATGTGGGCGGAGCCGTAGGCGATATAGAAGAACCCCTCCTCGCCCCAGTCGGTCCCCCAGCTGTTCTTAACTATCCAGGCGCCCTGGCCGCCCGCGTGCGAGAGCGTATCGTCCCAGCCCACGATCATGACGGCGTGGTCTTCCAGGTCGGACGGGTCATGCTCATCATACTCAAGTACATATGACCCGTCATAGGCGCTGAACTCGTTCCTCCACCCCGATGGTTTGGTGACGATAATGGCGGAGAACAGCGGACCATAGTTGTAGATATAGTCCTTCATGGTGGGTACCGGCGCCTGTTCGTCCCCGGATATCTGCAGCCAGCCGGTCAGCGTGAGGATATAAGGACAGCCTTCCTTGCAGATGACGTTCCGTGGATCAAAAGGATCGCATGCCTCGTGCACAGTACCTTTCTGAGAAAGGAAGCTCGCCACCATTGACCCGTTTCCGCCATTGCAGCTGCCCAGGCCGTAATTGATGGCCCACCAGTCACACTCCTTCACATTATTCACGGAGAAATCGAAAAGCGGCCCGCCGTCGATGAGGATCGCGGACTCGAGGTTGCTCACGGCCGCGAATGCATAGCAGCACCCGCAATTGCCCTGGTCACCGACCTCGGTTATGACTCCCTGGTCCCGCCAGTCAAAGCGCTCCGGCAGATCCAGGAGGCTCCGCGGGGACCTTGCCTTGAGATGGGAGAAGTCACCCGGCGGAGGCACGAAGCCCGTGCGTGAGGGTCCCTCAACAGGCTCGGGCGGATCGAAAACCCGCACACTCGCCTGGGGCTCGGCGGCTTCCAGGGGAGGGGCCGCCGTCAGGACCACCCCCAGCATGAGCAGGGCCGCGGGCCATTTCATATACGTGTTATTGGGCGCCAGTCTATTCACTGTTATCTCCTTCGGCAGCGTGAATTAGGTCTCAATAACAAAGATAACCACAATCGCCCGTATCTGCAACGCGGCAGGTGGCCGAAACCACCTGCCGCTATTCTGGACTGTCCCGGGCTGTCTGACATGCCCGCCCGGGGCCGCTTGCGCTTCCAACGTTAGGCCGCCCCAGCGCCCCCATCCGGAGGCGGCGCAGCCGGGGGATTCTCGCTCCCGGCCCGCTCTCTCCATATCTCGCTGATGGCAGCCACCCCGCCCAGGGCCGCCGTAGCCTCATAGGGCAGGAATATCTTGGTGGCCTGGCCGTCGGCAATGCCCCGCAGGGTCTCCAAATACTTGATAGCGATTAGATCCCTGGTCGGGCGCCCCCTGTGAATAGCGTCGTAGACCTTGGTTATGGCCTCGGCCTCACCGTCCGCGACCGTTGTCAGCTTGAACTTATTGGCCTCAGCGACCCTCCTTATTGCCTCCGCCTGGCCGGTGGCTTCCAGAATCGCAGCCTCACGCTGACCGTCGGCCACCTTGATGGCCGCCTCCCTGTGGCCTTCCGACTCCAGGACGACAGCCCTCTTGTCACGCTCGGCCTTCATCTGCCGGTGCATGGCCTCGGTCACATCCGGCGGCGGCTCGATGCGCTGAATCTCCACGCGGACTATTCTGACGCCCCATTTGTCGGTGGCGTCATCGAGCACAGTGCGGAGCTTGGTGTTGATAACCTCCCTCGAAGTGAGGGATTCGTCGAGGGCCATGTCGCCCACGACGTTCCTCAAGTTGGTCTGGGCGAGCTTGACGGCAGCAATCGTGAAGTTGGCTACATTGTACTTCAGTTTTACCGGGTCGGTGGCCTCGTAGTAGACGACGGCGTCGACGGTCACTGAGACATTGTCCTTGGTGATCACATCCTGTGGCGGCACGTCCACCACCTGCTCGCGCATGTCCACCCTTTTGATGTTCTCCACGATGGGGATGATGAGACTGAGCCCGCTGCTCACAGTGCGCTGGTATTTCCCCAGCCGCTCGATAAGGCCCTTCTCGTAGGGCTTGACGATCTTCATTCCGGTGATCGCCAATATGAGAATCACTACCCCGACCACTATTGCTAAGGGTTCCATATCTTCCTCCTTCCGCAGCGTGTTCTTGCCAGGATGTGTCCCTATTCTTCCGACTTCTCGACCTTTTCAACCACGAGATGCGCGCCTTCGACTCTGACAACTCTTACCTTGGCATTGATCTCGATCCTGGACTCGTCGGCGCTCTCGGCCCTCCATTCGTCCTTCTTGATGCGCACGCGGCCGCTGTCCGTGACATGGTCGATGGGCTCGATGACGAGACCGGCCTGGCCGATCAGCCTGTCAACCCCAACCTTCTCCGGCGGTTCATGCGAGAAACGATCGGCGAGCCGGCGCGAGGCGAGTACGAGAATCCCCGAGAGCCCGAGGAAACAGATCCACTGGAGCCACGAAGGGAGGCCCAGGATATTGATTACGGCCGCCGCCCCGGCCCCCACCGCGAAAGGAAAGAGGAAGAAACCCGCCGTGAAAATCTCGGCCACCGTGAAGACGGCGGCGATAGCCACCCATATCCAGAACATCAGTGAGAATTCCAATTGCCCGCCCTCCTGTTTGCGCTAGAGTCGGTGCCATTCTATCCGGCCGCCGTTTCGCGGTCAAGGACACCGTCAGCCTGCGCGCTCCACCCACAATACGATGCCGGCGGCGCCTTTATTCATATAGGCAAGAGCGCAAGCCCTGGGTATAGTATTTCTGCGGCGACGATCCCCACTGTAGCACCTGAACACCCCTGTATACATCGGTCCCGTTCATGAAGCATCTACAAGTTCGAGTTGAGGTAGCAGTATCCGGGGCCTGGGGCCGCCAGGTCTTTACTTGGTGGACATGTTGCTCTACAGCAAAGTCAAACCTCGGGACTTGACACAGAGTCTTCACCCCTGGCCCCGGTAGCCATCGCCGAATGGAATAGGCGCGTTAGCCCACAAGGGGCGGGCCGCCCGGCTTGCCCCTTCCCGTTATCAGGGGTCGGAAAATACCGGGCGCGGTTTGGGCTTGAACGCCCGGTCTCCTCCCTCTAAGATACGTGCCGGGAAAACTGCGAAGAGAAAACGCAAGGAGAAAGCGCTATGAAACGAGTCGTCTGCTTGATTGTATGCGCGATGGCAATGGGCCTCACGACATGTTCGCCCATAAGCGTGTCGCACGACTATGACTCCGAGACCGATTTCTCAGCGTACAGCACATTCAGGTGGGTCAAGCAGGACCAGAACGTTCCGTCCGCCAGAAGAGCCGAGCACTCACTGCTCGAGAGGCGGGTGAAGTCAGCCGTCGACACCGGACTCACGGAAAAGGGGTTCCGCAAGGTGACCGGGAAAGCCGACTTCCTTGTGGCATGGCACATAGGCGCCGAGGACAAGGTCAACGTCGAGCGGTACGGATATCGCTACGGCCCGCGCGGACACTGGTACGGAAGGAATGTCCATGTCCACCATTACAAGGAAGGCACGCTGATCATCGACTTCGTGGATCCGGTCGAGAAGGTTCTCGTGTGGAGAAGCACTGCGGTGGGCTCGATGAGTTACTTCACCAAGGGCGAACATGAGATCCGCACGTCGGTCGAGCGGATGCTCGAGGACTTCCCGCCGGAGTGAAGCATTAAGGGGCCGTCATTCCCGCGCTCTCTAGATATCCTCCTCTACATCTCTTTTCAGTCCGCGGCTCACGTATTTCGAGACAAGCTGCGAGATCAAAATTGTTATATAGAGCGGACCGGTCACTGCCTCCAGTATCGCAATAACCTTTGCCGGCGGAGTCGCGGGAGTGATGTCGCCGTACCCGAGCGTGGTGAGGGTCGTGAAGCTGAAATAGACGTAGTTGGGGACTTCAGCCCCCGGCTGGGAAATGGCTCTCGTCTGCCCCGCAAAAGACCCCGGCTGTACGACATCCAGGAGCCTGTATGCACCGGCCCAGAGTATGCCGAGCAGGAGATACGCGGCTATGGCCCCGGATATGGTATCCACGGTCACCTGCCTGGACCTGATTACGTTCTGGAGAATGACCGACGTTATGTAGAAGAGGAACATAGTCCCGAAAACACCGGCAGTAATGTCCACATAGCCGCCCGCTTCAGCGAAGAGGCCAGAGAAAGTCGCCGTTACCCATGGAATCCCCAGGACGAGCGAGATTATGAGCGAGCGCCGGGTCTGCTTGACCAGAACAACGACGGACACCAGTATGCCGAGCACGACGATATCCAGAATCGTCCGCTCGACGAGGCTCCTCGTTGAGAAGCTGTAGAGGACCATGAAAAGAACGAGCGTAACGAGCAGGTAGTACAGCCTGCCTCGTCTCTTCCTCAGTGCTCCCATGCCTCACCTATAGCGCATGACCATCAGCCGGTCAAGGAACCCTCTCCGCCTGTTCGCCTGTATGCCTGTCTTCCCGCCCCCGGCCTACGCCGGAACACAGTCTCCGAATTCCGTCAGGGCCATCTTCTCTTTCTTCTTCATGAGCTCATCGTACTCGTCCGGGTCCACGAAAGCCACGATGCGGGATATGCTGGACTCGCCGTTTACGAAACGCCACGGGAAGCACCCTATGGTTACGCGCTGATTGAGGACTAGGTCTATGTCCCCGCCCAGGTTCTCCGCGTGCACGATGGGAACGTGAAAAAGCGCGATGTGCATTAGCTGATAGTGGTCCGGCGGGAAAAGGTCGTCGAGCCCCTTGCCGTACTTGCCCTTGAGGAAGGCGTCGGCCTTCCCGGCATCCTTGGGCATCCAGTCTCTTATCTTGGTGTTCATGGGGTGGTCGGCCGAGCCGCAGTCCACGCCTATCCACTTGAGTTTCTTCTTCTTCGCCCAGTCCGCGAATTCCATCCGGGGCCCCGGGTGCCGGATCATGTAACGCAACTCGTCGGCTTTCGGCTGGTCCCAGGCGTACTTGTGATACCCCGTGTTTATGATGAGGATGTCGCCTTCGCGCACTTCCACGCGGTCTTCGACGTCTTTGGACGAGTAGATGCCATAGTCCTCTGCCATATCGCTCAGGTCGACAACGACGCCGGGCCCGCACAGATAGTCATTGAGAGGCAGGCTGGCTATGTCGCCCCCATGCGTGCAGAAGTGGACGGGCCCGTCCAGATGCGTCCCAACGTGATTGCTCGTTGTTATGAGCTGGCCGTTGGCGCCGTTCGGAGCCAGGCGCTTGAAGAACTTGAGCTGCAGGGGTTCATAAGTCGGCCACGGCGGGGTCATTACGCTCAAAGGCTGCGTAAGATCAATTAATCTGAATCCCACCTCTTTCATCGCATACCTCCAGTCCTTTTTAGTCACTCCCCGGTGACTGCTTGAAAGTCTCGTATAGCGCTTCGAACGCCTTCTCGAACACCGACATGGGGGGCTCGACGAGCCCGGCTCCGACCTGGCCTATGCCGGGCTCCTTATGTGCGATGCCCGTATTGACGGCGGGCACTATGCCCCTCTCGACTACCTTGAGGACGTCTATGCCTGTCGGGGTGCCCCGGAATCCCATCGCCGGGATCCTGAAGTTCCTGCTCTCCCCGACCGTGATATCGTACATGGCCCGCGTGTATCGC
>JASFEA010000169.1:0-6126 GCA_050125095.1 bacterium | reverse complement strand
GGCTATGATCTCACCACCCAGCCCCCGGAAAATCCCCAGCACATCCCCGATTCCCTTTATCTTCTTGAGACCGTTGGCAAGAACCAACTTCTTTCCCGGCGTCTCCCCGGCCTTGAGGAAATTGTTCAGGTCCCTGCCCATCTCGAATACATAGCCGATGGCGCCGGCCGTGTTGAAATCATCGTCCATGGTCTCGATGAATTTCTTCTCCTTCTCCAGGATACCCTCCCAGACCTCCCGGTCCCCGCCCGACAGGTCATCTAGCGAGCCCGCCGCCTCCCCGTCGCCGAGATAGGACTCAACCGCCCTGAAAGTGTTCCGCATCCTGTTCACCGCCGCCCGCGCCTCCTTGAGGCGATCGCGGCTGAATTCCATTGGGCTCCGGTAGTGGGTTGAGATGAGGTAGAACCTTATGACATCGGGCTCGAACTCCCTGGCTATGTCCTCTATGGCAAAGAAATGACCGGTCGACTTGGACATCTTCTCGCCCGCCAATGTAAGCAACCCGTTGTGGAGCCAGAAGTTGACGTATTTCTGGCCCGTGGCCGCCTCCGACTGGGCCACCTCGTTTTCATGATGAGGGAAGATGAGGTCGGTCCCCCCACCGTGCATATCGAAGGTCCTGCCGAGGTATTTCATGGACATCACCGAGCACTCGATATGCCAACCGGGCCTTCCCTTGCCCCAGGGGCTCTCCCAGCTGGGTTCGCCCTCTTTCGCCGCCTTCCAGAGCGCGAAGTCCATGGGGCTCCTTTTGTGCTCGCCCACCTCGATCCGGGCTCCCGCCCGCAGGTCCTCGATCTTCTTCTTGGAGAGGCGGCCGTAATCGCCGAATCTCGAAACCTCAAAGTATACGTCGCCGCCCGCCTCATAGGCCAATCCCTTTGAAACCAGCGTGTTAACAAGGTCAATGATATCCTGTATGTGTTCGGTGGCCCTGGGGTAGAGCGAGGCCTCCTTGATATTGAGCATCTCGGCGTACTTGAAATAGTCGGCTATATAGCGCTCGGCGATCTCCTTGTAGTCCACACCCTCAGTATTTGCTCTGGCGATTATCTTGTCGTCGACATCCGTGAAGTTCTGGACATAGGTAACCTCGTAACCCCGGTACTCGAGGTAGCGCCTTATCGTATCACCACATACGAATGCGTACATATGTCCCACATGCGGCTTGTCCTGCACCGTCATGCCGCACATGTACATGCCCACCTTGCCATCCTCAACGGGTACGAAGTCCTTTTTCTTCGCGTCATAGGTGTCGTAGACTCTGATCGCCACTTTATTGTCCTGCCTTTCCAGCGTATTTCCTTATCAGACCGCCAATCTCAAGGGCCCTGTCCATATCGAGATCGGCGCCGGCCACCCCGCCCACCCTCATGCAGCTTCCGACGATGACGCCGTCAGCCAGCTCGAGCAGGCTTTCCAGATTGCCCGGCCGGGCCCCGCTCCCGACCAGCACCGGCACGTTTCGGGTCGCCCCGGCCAGCGCTCTCTTCGCCTCCGCGACCTCCTCGGCCGCCGGAGGCCGTCCTGTCCGCCGGCCCGTGACTATGATGCAGTCGGCCATCCCGCGCTCGGCGGCGTCCAGGGCCTCCTCCCCAATACTGGTACCGGCAAGCGGAGAGCCGTGCTTTACCATAATGTCCGCGAACACAAGGCAGCCTGGAGCCATGCTGTCCCTCATGCGCAGCACTTCTGCCGGCCGGCCCTCGATCAGCCCCTCGCTCGTCACAAATGCCCCGACGAGCACATTCACGCGAACGAACGCCGCCCCGCAGACTCCCGCCACCGCCAGCGCCGAACGGGCGTCATTCCTGAGAACATTCACACCCACGGGGATCCCGACTGCCCCCACGACGGCCTTGACCGCCAGCGCCATGGCGGCCACCGTCTCGGGCCCGACTTCCCTGACATGAAAGGGGACGTCCCCGTAGTTCTCAACGATAAGCCCGTCGAAGCCCGCCTTCTCCATGGCCGCGGCCTCTTCGGCGGCCTTCCGGACCACGCCGTCCAGATCTCCCCCGTAGCCCGGGCTACCGGGCAGCGGGGCCAGATGAATTACTCCGACGCCCACCTTCCCGGGTCCGAAGACCATGCTAATATCTTGAATTTTCATGCGTTACAGCTTCGCCACCTTCTTGGCGTCAAGCACCTTGGCCATCTCGGTCATGAGCTTCACCGTATTGTCGAAGTCCTCCCGGTGAAGCACTCCGATATGGCTGTGAATGTAGCGCGTACCCACTCCGAACACAATCGACGGCACGCCGCCCTTGTTCATGTGAATCCTGCCGCTGTCTGTCCCCCCCCGCTCCAGCGCAGCGAAGTGGTAGGGGATCTTTTTCTTCTTGGCCGTCTCTACCGCCAGGTCGACCAGGTTGCGGTTGGGGATCATGCTGCCGTCATAGACCACTATGGCGACGCCATTCCCCAGCGCCTGGGACTCTTCCGTCCCGTAACCCGGCGTGTCATGCGCGATGGACACCTCCACGGCGAAGCCCACGTCGGGGTCAACCACCGCGGCGCTGGTCGTGGCTCCGCGCAGGCCGACTTCCTCCTGCACGGTGCCCACCCCGAAGACCGTATTGGGATGCCTCGTCTTATGAAGGCGCCTGATGGTCTCCATGAATATGGCGCAGCCGATGCGGTCGTCCCATGCCTTGGCCATGTAAACCTCTGGGTTGCTCATGACCTGGAACGGCCCCCACGGCACGACGGCGTCGCCCGGCTGTATCCCCATCTTCTTGGCGACATCATAGTCGCGAGTGCCGCCGACATCTATGAACATGTCCTTTATCTGCATGAGCTTCCGCCTCTCCTCCGGCTCGAGCTCATGCGGGGCCTTGGAGCCCACTACGCCTACCACAGGCCCCTTCTTGGACTCGATTACGACCCGCTGGCCCAGGATGACATGGGGCCACCAGCCCCCGACCGGCGAGAACTTGATGAAGCCTTCGCTCGTGATCTGCTTGACGAAAAAGCCGACCTCGTCCATATGACCGGCAATCATCACTCTCGGGCTTTTGGAGGTGCCCTTCTTCTCGCAGATTACGCTGCCGAGTCTGTCATAAGAGATTTTGGAGAAGGGCCTCATCTTGCCGGCTATATACTTGGCCACTTTGTCCTCGCGGCCCGAAATACCGGTGATTTCCGTGAGTTCCTTCAGGAGTTTCTGGGTCGAGTCCATTACTTAACCTCCAGCCTTCGAGCTTACCTGGCCCGGCTTCTCAAGCGCCTCTTTCACTATCATGTTCACGAGCTCGCTGAAGGAATATCCCCTCTGGGCGGCGGCCATCGGCACAAGACTCGTCTCGGTCATGCCGGGAATGGTGTTGATCTCGAGGAAATACGGCGAACCGTCCTCCCCCAATCTGAGATCGACCCTCGCGAAGCCCTCGCAGCCCAGCGCTTTGTAAGCAGCAAACGCTTCCCGGGATATTCGCTTTGAGAGAGCGTTATCTATATCAGCGGGGCAATGATAAGAGCTCTTGCCCTTGGTGTATTTGCGCTCATAATCGTAAAACCCGTCCTCGGGGACTATCTCGATGACGGGGAAGACCTCTTCCCCTACGATCGCCACGCTGAGCTCTCTGCCGGGGATGTATCTTTCGAATACTAACCTGTGCGAGTACTTCCGGGCAAGTGTTATCGCGGGCTCCAGCCCTTCCTCGTCTTCGACGATGGAGATGCCTATGGTAGAGCCCTGGTCGACCGGCTTGACCACCACCGGGTAGCCCCCTATCGATGCCGTCCTGTCCGCGGCCGAAGCCATGGCCTCGGGCCCCGGTGCCTCAAACCACGCAGGCGTCGGCACGCCATGTCTCTCGAAGACCATCTTCGAGAATGTCTTGTCCATGCAGAGCGCGCTCGCAAGCACGCCCGAGCCCGTATAGGCTTTCCCCACGAGATCCAGCAGGGCCTGTATCCTGCCGTCCTCGCCTTCCCCTCCATGCAGCGCTATGAAAACCACACCTGCCGCATCGAGTTCGCCCGAAGCTACGAAACTCCTTACGTCCCGGCCGGGCGTCCCTCTGAGGTCATAGGTCCTCACTTCATGTCCCGCGTCCGCCAGCCCCGCGGCCACAGCCTCGCCGGTCTTGAGGGAGATCTCCCGTTCGGCGGACATACCTCCCATCAATACGAGTGTCTTCACCTGTCTGCCTCGCTTTCGGTTGCCGCCCGCAGCAGCTCAAGCGTACGCTCAGTGCCCAGGACTTCCACTATTATGGGGATCTCCGGGCCGCTCCTCCGGCCCGTGAGCGCCGCGCGGATGGGCATAAATACCTCGCCCTTCTTGAGGCCCGAAACTTCCAGGACCTCCGCGAGCGCCTGCTTCACGCGATCGCGGTCGGCGCCGTCGAGCCTCGAGACTGCCTCTTTGAAAAGACCGATGGCCCGCTGGCCGCCCTCGGACCCCATCACGGCCAGCAGCGACTCATCCGGCGTATCCGGGCGCTCAAGAAAGACAGCCACCTTTGCGGCCAGATCCGGGTACTTTTTCGCCGCCATCCTGAGCGAAGAAGCCGCTCTCGCAGCGAGCTTCCGGTCCACCGGCTCGATACCGGCTTCCCTGAGAAACGGCTCTATCCCCTCCACGAGTTCCTCCGCGGAGAGCCGTTTCATATGATTCGACGATACCCACTCCAGCTTGTTTGCGTCGAAGATCGACGGGCTCGACGACACCCGCTCAAGCGAGAACCTCTTCACAAGGTCCTCTCCGGTCATGATCTCGGTGTCATCGCCCGGCGACCAGCCGAGCAGCGCCAGGTAATTGACGAGCGCCCCCTTCGGGTAGCCGATTCGCTTCATCTCCCGGACGGAAGTCGCACCGTGTCTCTTGGAGAGCTTGCTGCGGTCCGGGCCGAGAACCAGCGGCAGATGCGCAAACTCGGGCGGATGAAGTCCGAGGCCTTTGTAAAGCAGCAGCTGTCTCAGCGTGTTGGGAAGGTGTTCCTCGCCGCGGATCACATGCGTTATGCCCATGGTGGAGTCGTCCACCACGCAGGCGAAGTTGTACGTCGGCATGCCGTCCGATCTCAATATCACGAAATCCCCGACCATGCCCGACTTGAAATGCACCTCGCCCCGGACTATGTCGCGGTGGCGGACTTCCTCGTACTCAACAAGGAATCTTAAGGAAGGCGTCCGGCCCTCGTTCTCGAGCCTGCGGCGCGCTTCCGCGCTCAGGCTCCTGCAGGCTCCGTCATATATGGCCGGCTTTCCCAGCTGGATGGCGCGCTCACGCCTCCGGCGCAGCTCTTCATCCGTGCAGTAGCATTTGAACGCCATGCCGACCTTTTCCAGGCGCTCGGCGGCGTAGCGGTAATTATTTACGCGCTCCGACTGGCGGTATGGCGCGTGCGGCCCGCCCACTTCCGGGCCCTCGTCCCAGTCGAGCCCGAGCCACCTGAGATCGTCAAGCAGCGCGGCTTCAGACTCCTCTGACGAGCGCTCCGCGTCAGTGTCTTCGAACCTCAGCACGAACGCGCCGCCCGTGTGGCGGGCGAACAGCCAGTTGAATAGAGCCGTGCGCGCGCCCCCCACGTGCAGTGCGCCCGTGGGGCTCGGGGCGAAACGGGTCCTCGGATTCGAAGGGGCCATCAGAGATCAACCATGGCTATGGCGAATGCTTCTATGGCCTCGCCCCGACCGACCTCGCCCATTCCCTCAGCCGTCTTGGCCTTGATGGAGACGTCCTGGGGACGAATCCCCAGCGCCTCGGAGATGCGCTCCTTCATGGCGGGAATATGGTCAGCGAGCCGCGGGGCCTCAGCCACCACGGTCGAGTCTATATGCTCGATCCTGCCTCGCTCTTCCACTATCTTCCTGGTCCTGGCCAGGAGCTCGGAGCCGGGGATGTCCTTGAATTCCGGTTTATTATCCGGAAAGTGTGTTCCGATGTCGCCCAGGTTGCAGGCCCCGAGAATGGCGTCGATCATGGCGTGTATGAGCGCGTCCCCGTCGGAGTGGCCCTTGAGGCCCTTGTCATGCGGGATCTCGACGCCGCCGAGGCGGAGCTTCCTGTCCCCGACGAGCCGGTGCACATCATAGCCCATGCCGACCCTAAGCATCTCAGCTCCTCTTCGCCCGCGGCCTCTTGCCCCTCGGTCTTCTCCTGCGCGGCCTGCC
>JASFEA010000168.1:0-6259 GCA_050125095.1 bacterium | reverse complement strand
TGAAGTAAAGCCCCGGCGATACAGGGTAGCCGAGGCCGTCGCGTCCGTCCCATTCCACCGAATGTTCGCCCGCTCCCGCCGGCGCTTGCCGGATTGCCGTCACCCTGCGGCCCGATATGTCGTAAATCGCGATGTCGACGGGCGCGTCATCGGCCGCCCGGTACTTTATGGTCGTGCGGTCCCTTGTGGGGCTGGGCGCGGCTGTTAGCGGCGTTGTTCCGGGAGCGCGGCCGCCCTCGGGGTCGCGGGGCGCGCCCGCTGTTGAGAGCGGGAAGTACGCGTACTCGCCGGCTTCCACGTTGCCGTCACCGTCGCCTGCGGGAGCCTGGGGACCCAGGGCGCCTGCGTCCGGGGAGTCGTAGCCGGCGACCATGAGATAGACGCCCGCGGGTAGCGGCTCGCCGAGGTAATCGGCCAGCCTGGCCGTGCCCTCGAGCCAGGCGCCGCTCGCCGACTCCACGCCTCCGGACAGCACGTTCTCTCCGTCGTCGAACCACCCGCACCAGTCATTGGAATCCTCGTTTCCGAGGAACAGGGAGCGGCCGGCGACGGCTCCGGCCTTGGCCCAGGGCGACGACACCGGAGTTGAAAGGTCGTTTCCGACCATGATGAAATGGTCCAGCCCCGAAGTCGCCGCCACCGGTTGGGTCGCGACGTAAAGGAATTCGCCGTCCCAGTCGGCATAGAGGTCGAAGCCGTCGTTATCCGCCACTAGCGTCGAGAGGGAGTCTAGCTCGCCGTCGACCACGTGCGCCGGACTGGAGTTGGACTCACCCACGTAGACATGCTGGATGGGGCTGCGCTTTATATTGCCCTCGCCGTCCTCGGCTTCGACATAGTAGTCCACAAGCACGTCCGACAGCCCCGCAACCTCCGCGTAGTACTCGTCGGCGATATAGTCGGGAAGCACGAAGAAGTCTATGGCCGGGTCTTCAAGGAAATTGCCCGTGGGAAAAGCGCGGTATGTCATGGGCAGGGTCTGCCATGCGCCGACCTCGGGTCCGCCCGCGTAGGTTTCGTTCTGGTCGCTCGTCAAGGGGTTCCGGCCGTCTGAGTCTATGCGGTACCTGAGATCTACCCGGGCAAGCCCCGATACGTCGTAGACGAAAGTCCAGACCCAGAAGTCGCTCGGCATGTCGGCCCCGTCGCCGCCCGGGTAGCCCCAGAGGGCCCCCCCGCCCTTGCCACCCGGGTTATACGGCAGGCGCTGCGGGATCCACACGGTCGGGCCGACGTCGTCAGTGCCCCCGCCCGATATGACCTGGTCGGCGTAATACACGGCGGCGTTCGCGGCCAGCGTAGGCTTGACTTCCATATCCAGAGACGCGCCGTAGTACATGTAGCCGCTTTCATAACCGGATAGGAGATGGTGCCAGGCCCTCTCGACATTGTCGGCGCCGGCAGTGGGGTCGTAGATTTTCCCGGGATCCGGGATCCCGCCGTCATATGCCTCCGCGGTCTCCACCCTGTTCTGGGCGGCCGTGAGCACTGCCCAGTTCCTCTCATCCTCGGCCCAGCCGGCGGGGATGTCGAAGTCGCCGTACTGGTTCACCAGCGGCCAGTTCCAGTTGATGAACTGGGGCGAGCCGAAGTCGCCGTCGGCGTTTACCCAGCCGCCGTCTTCGACGTGTACAATGTCATCGGCCGCTACGGGATGATCGGCGAGGTACTCGGCTATGGTCGTGGGCTCATAACCCTGTGCCGTAGCCGCGTGAGAGAAGCCCGTCACGTTCTCGTTGTAGTATGAGTACCCGCCCGACCAGGCATTGTCGCCGTCATGGGCGAAGACCACCAGCATGGGCTTGGCCGGGTCGTTATAGGGCGCGATGTTGTCTATTTCACCGGTCCCGTATGTCCCGTAGCCCTCGTTCCAGCTCTCGGCATTGGCCGCGGGGACCACGATGAGCGAGCGCGGCGCTCCCGTCACAGGGTCCACGTACCTGGCGTAATGCGGCCTGAAGCCGTAAGGCGGAGGGGTCTTCACGGTGACCCCCCGGCTTATGTAGATGGCGTCGTAATAGCCCTGGGCCGGATTGACCTGGTCTGCGGCATTCGGCGGGTCGCAGTTGTCCTGGTTGGCGGCGTATGGGTAGTCGGCGCATGCGCGCGAGATGTGAATGTCAGCCACGATGACCCATTCAATACCCATCTCCGCCAGCACCGGTATCATGCGTTCCGAGAAGCAGGTCTCCGCGGGGAAGTAGCCGCGCGTGAAGGCGGTGTCGCCCCAGGCGGCCAGGTAGGCCGCTTTGGCGACCTCGATGTCCCGCCTCAGGGCGTTCTCGTCCATCAGGGGCGCGATGGGATGATGCGCCGCGACAAGGAGGTGGTCGAGTCTCGGCCGCCCTCCGGACGTCGTCCACGAGCGCGCCGTCCTGTAGTCGACGTACCAGTCGGAGGCGTATCTGCCTCCATTCCAGCCGGCGTCGCCCAGGCTGGTCACGTTTTCGATAAGCGCGGCGGCGAAACTCACCTGGGCTCCCGCGTCGGCGAGGTCGAGTATGGTTGAGACCGCCGTCCTCGGGTAGTCCTGGTAGTCATGCACGCGGTCGTCCTTGTTGAAAATGCTGAAGACGTCGCTCTCGGAGTGGCCGAGCGTGATGGTCTCAAAGGCCGTTTCGTATCTTGACGGGGTCCATGTGCTTCTGTCCGGCCAGTAGACGGGCTGATGCATATGCCAGAGATAGGTCGTGTGAACGGGAGCGCCGCCGGCGCCTGCCGGCAGCCACAAGAGCAACATGGCCAGCAGGCACATGCAGGCGGGGTTTGCCATTTGTCTCAATTCGTGTCCTAAGATGCATACTGTCTGCGGCATCATCAAGCGGTGTCCCCTTATGGCTTATTATACAACGGATTGCGGCATCAATCAAACGGGCAAACGGGCCGGCGGGGCATTGCGGTCCGGTGGGGGCGCCCGCCCCGATTTGTTCTTCAAATGCCTGAAATACTGTGATATAATGCACCGGCCGGGATGCGATACAGGCCTTAATCGGGAGGGTTGCCATGAAACGCGGGAGAGGTTCTCTGTTGGGTGTGTTCTTGATATTGTCACTCGCGGCAGCCTGCTATGCCGCCGGGCCCGATACTCTCTGGACGGGGGCCTACAGCGACACCAGCGGTGCTCAGATCCGCTGCATAGACCAGACCTCGGACAGCGGCTTTATCTTCACCGGCTCCATATGGATCGACGACGGCTACGTGCCGGCGCATGCCGAGGTCTATACTGTGAGGCTCGATGCGAATGGCGACACCCTCTGGACGACCAATTACACTGTATCCGGGGATGCGGTCGGCTATGGGGTCAGGCAGACGCCGGACGGGGGCTTCGTTACTGCGGGGTACACTTCCTCGGCGTTGGCGGATGATAAGAGCGTTTACCTGGTCAAGCTCAACTCGCTGGGCGGGATCGTCTGGGAGAAGACGTACGGCCATGCCGGCGGCAGGGATGAAGCCAATGACGTGCGGGTACTCAGGGGCGACAGCGGCTTCGTCGTCGTGGGTTTCGCGACGACCCCGGGCCCGTTCCGTTCCGACGTTTATCTCCTGAGAACCGATTCGTCGGGAGATACGCTCTTTACCGGCCGGTACGACTACACCATCAACGACAGGGGATATTCGATCTGCGAGACCACCGACGGCTATGTGATAGCGGGACACGTGCAGTCCGCGACGGAGTATGACGTTCTGCTGCTCAAGACGACCTCGCAGCTCGATACGGTGTGGAGCAGGAGATACGGGGGGACTTCCGAATACGACATAGCATACTCCATAAAACTGACGCCCAGGGACTTCGGTTTCATCGTGGCGGGCCAGACATACTCGTACGGAGCCGGTGGGTCGGACGGCTGGGTGCTCAAGACCGACCTGAACGGCGACACGCTCTGGACGCGTACCGTGGGCGATTCGCTTCACAACGAGTTCTTTGCCGTGGACACGACATATGACGGCGGCTACGTTGTCGGCGGCATGTACGGGAGCGTGCCGTTTGAGGACCGGAAGTTCTACGCCGCCAAGATCTCCCCGGGCGGGGCGATTGAATGGGAGGAGACTTACGGCCCGCCGCGCGACGAATGTGTCTGTCTCGACATGATACAGACATATGACGGCGGCTATATCATGGGCGGCTACATCAGGTGGACCAGCACCGGCTACCGGAACGCCTATGTGATCCGCCTGGGCGATGGCAGCGGCTCGGGAGTCGAGCCGGGGGTGCCGGAGGTTCTCGCTGTCGAAGCGTCGCCGAATCCCTTCACGGCCTCGGTTCGAATCCGGTTCACGCTGGAGACGAAGGTGAGGCCGGAGATAGGCATTTATGACGTAGCGGGCAGGCTTGTCCGAAGCGTGCCGGCCGGGACGCTACATCCCGCGCGGCACACCTTCGAGTGGGACGGCCGGGATGGGAATGGCGCAGATGTTCCTCCCGGGGTATACTTCTGCCGTATAAAAGCCGGCGCCGAAGAGGCAACCGGCAAGTTGGTACTCACGAGATAGAAGAAGACCCGAAGGCTCGAAGGCCGAAGCGGCGAGGAGACGGACACAGGCAGTGCCTCCAGGTTATCCCCATGCGTCGAGACCCGGCATAGCTTCCTTGACGCCCACGGTGTGCGATCTCATGGCCGTGCCGCGCCCGGGCCTCTCTTCGTGTGACCCGCTCGCCGGAGTCATCGGCGGGCGCGATGATGCGGGCATATCGAGGATCGAGAAATGCCTTGTCTATGCGCCGGATGCCGTCGGCGCGCAGGTATTCGGACTCCACCCCGGGCTCTTCGATACGATGAGGAAAGCGGCGCCCGTCGCGGAATATCTGAGATCGGCCTTCCCTCCCAAGACGCCCGTGTGTTTCGCCTCCATGTTCACCGGCGCAGAGCCCGAGGCGCACGGCATAACCGCATACGAGCGGCCCGTGCTCAAATGCGACACGCTTTTCGACGCCCTCATCCGCGCGGGCAAAAGGCCGGCCATCGTGAGCGTCAAGGACGCCAGCGCCGACGTCATATTCCGCGGGCGGGACATGGACTATTTCAGCGAGCCCTATGACGCCGGCGTGACCGGGCGCGTACTCGACCTCCTTGCCGCGGGCGAGCACGATTTCATCCTGGCTTACCACCAGGAGTACGATGACCTGCTTCATAAATTCAGCACGTTCTCCCCGGAAGCCCTTGCCGCGGCGGGCCGCCATGTGAATGCCTTTATTGAAATGGCGGAGAGGGCGCGCGAGTGCTGGGCCGACCGGTCGGGCGCATTCGTATTCGCGCCGGACCACGGGGCCCATGACGATCCCGGGACGGGCGCGGGGACGCATGGCGATGACATCCCTTCCGACATGGAAGTGATTCACTTCTGCGGGCTCCTGGGGTAACGCCCTAATATTCTGTTGGAGCCGTCTGCCGGCGCCGGTATAATGCCCATGACAACTCTAATTCCAACCGACCGGCCGTCTTCTTTTGAAAGGAGCCATACATGCCGAGGCGAAAGAAGCGAACGATGGAGGCTCAAGACCTCTATCGATTCCGTCTTATTACAGCGTGTCAGATTTCACCCGACGGAGAACACATCGTCTTTGACCTGCAGCGGGTGGACAGAAAAACAGAGAAGAAGTACACGAACCTGTGGGTTGTGCCCGCCCGCGGCGGCCGCCCGCGGCAGTTCACATACGGCGATCACGTAGACAGCCAGCCGCAGTTCTCTCCCGACGGCAAGCATATTGCGTTCATTTCCAACCGCAAGGACGAGAAGCAGTCCCAGATATACCTGATTCCCTTCGACGGCGGCGAGGCCAGGCAGCTGACCCATCTCAAGGGCACGTTCGGGACCTTGAGGTGGTCGCCGGACGGCAGGCGGATCGCGTTCGTCTTCCGAAAGAAAGACAGCGAAGAGATTGAGCGCGAGAAGGACCCGGAGAAGAAGAAGCTCGGAGTGGTCGCCCGCCATATCGAGAGGGTCTTCTATAAGATGGACGGGGAGGGGTTCCTGCCCAGGGAGCGATGGCACCTGTGGACAGTGAGCGTTCCGGGCGGCAGTGCGAAGCAATTGACCGACCATCCGGTGCATGATGAGCGGGACCCAGCCTGGTCGCCCGACGGCAAATACATAGCTTTCGTGTCCAACCGCACCGAAGACCCCGACCTCGATCCCAACGAGGAAGACATCTTTGTCATACGGGCGGGAGGCGGGCGCGCACGCCTGATAAAGACACGGCCCGGCGGCAAGGCGAATCCGTCCTTCTCTCCCGACGGCAAGTACATTGCCTACCGGGGTG
>JASFEA010000167.1:0-6295 GCA_050125095.1 bacterium | reverse complement strand
ACTCGCCTTCCTTGACGCCGGCATGCGAGAGCATGAGGGGAGATACGGCATCCGGGCTCGAAGCCTCCGGCGGGTATATCTTCTCTATCCTGTAATAGCCCGACGGCTCATGCGGCGCCAAATCGGTGCCCAGCAGCCCCACGCGTATGCGGTCGGGAGCCCGCCGGTCGCCGCCCCAGATATAAGTGTGGGAGGTTGATAGCTCCGCGATCATCTCGCCGATGAGGTCGCCAAGGTCATCCCGCGTCGCGATCCTGGGAAGCAGCCTCGCGTACTTCTCCTTGACGCCTTTCCAGTTTATGCCGGCCATATCCGGCGCCCAGTAGAAATCGCGCTGCAGCCGCCAGGCCTCATTGAACATCTGCTCCCACTCCGCCCGGGGGTCCAGCCTGATGTTCCATGCCGAGAGGTCTACCCGCGACTCGTCTTTACCGTCATCCCCGCCGCGGCCACCGGATCCGCCAGGGCCGCCGCCCTGCTTGCCCGCGTCCACGACATGAAACTCCCGCATCTTCCTGTAGGCTATCTTCTTACCGTCAGGGGAGAGGCTGTAGGAGTTGACGCCCGGCAGAATCACTTCATCTTCCTTGTCTTCCATATCGAACATGTGGACGCTGTTCATGGGCCTGCGTTCCCCGCCCCGGCGTCCGCCCTCGGCCATACCCATCGAGGGGCGCGAAAGATAAAAGATCTTTCCCTCGGCGGCGGTGAGCCCGGAGTAGTGCCCCGCATCCACCGGAATCTCCACCACGCGGTCGGCGATGCCGGCGAGGTCAATCTTGACCGCAACGGCCTTCTCTTCTTCGTCCTTCCCATCGCCTCTGTCGCGACCGCCCTTCTTATCATCACCACCCCTTCCTTCTTCCTCAGCGTCGAGCTCCTCGGGCTCTTTGGGGAAGAAAGGCGACTTCTTTCCATCCTCGAGTATGACAAGATAGGGCTTGCAGGCCTGGTCGATAATGGACTCGAAGTCTATCTCGCTGAGGAGAGGATTTATGGTGCGGTCGGAGAGGAAGTAGAGGTACTTGCCCTCCGGGTCCCACACGGGCTCGGTATCATTGGTGTAGCGGTCGGTGATGCGCGTGACCTCGGAAGTGCGCGTATCGTAAATGAAGATGGACCGGAACTTGTGGTTCTCGAACTTGGCGTAGGCGAGCCAGCGGCTGTCGGGCGACCAGGAGTAGTCCCTTGTTTCCCAGTAGTCGCTGCTGTCGACACGCGTCACGCGGCCGGTAGCGCGGTCCACCACGAACACAGTTTGCGAGCCGTCGGCATAGGCGAGTTTCTCGCCGTCGGGCGACCAGGCGGGCTGGTATTTCCAGTTGCCCGTATTCTCTGTTATCTGCCTGGTCTCGCCGCCCGGGACATCCACAACATAGATTTCTTCCTCACCGGTGGCGTCGGAGATATAGGCGAGCGCGCTCCCGTCGTGAGACCACCTGGGGAACTTCTCCCTGACGCCTGATGTATTGGTGAGGACTATGGTTCTTCCTTCCTCGGCCGGCACCAGCGCCAGGTCGCCGCGCGAGCAGAAGGCAACGCGCCTGCCCTTGGGAGAGACCTCGAAGTCGGTAACACGCTCGGCCGGGTCCACGAAGCGCTCTCTCGTCTCGATCCTGTCGGAGCCGACCTCGATGGGCACCTTGCGGTAGTCGCCGCTCGCGACGTTAAGAAGCCAGACCTCGCCACCGTTCTGGTAGACGATGCGGCCGTCTCCTGAAGAGGGCCAGCGCACATCGTAGTCCTCATGGAAGGTGTGCTGCACCATGTCGCCGCCATCGGGGTTCATGCTGTAGATGTTCATTGTGGCGTCGCGGTCGGAGACGAAGTAGATGCGCTTTCCCACCCACATGGGGAAGGCGTCGGTTCCTTCAAATTCTGTTATCTGCCTGAAGTCGAGCTTCTCCGGGTCGCCCACCCAGATGTCCTGGGCAAGCCCGCCGGTGTATCGCTTCCAGGTACTGAACTCGCGCGAGAAGCGGTTAAACGCCACGCGCGTGCCGCCGGGCTCGAAGGAGATAAGCGAGACCTCGTCCAGGGGCAGGGGCTCGGGGAAACCGCCCTCTGCGGATATGGAGAAGACCTTGTACATGTTATGCGCCGACTCCCGCATGGAACGAAACACCACGCTCCGGCCGTCAGGCATCCAGTCCAGAACGTAGTCCGAGTAAGGATGATAGGTGAGCCGCTTAGGGGCGCCGCCCGATGCGGGAATCACATATACGTCATTGCCCCCGGCGTCATACTCGCCCGTGAAGGCTATGAGGCCTCCGTCAGGCGAGAACCTGGCCAGGTACTCGCGGCCCTCGGCCTGCGTGATCCTCCGGGCGAGACCGCCCGAGGCGGGCACGCTCCAGAGGTCGTTATCACAGGTGAAGACTATGGTATTGCCATGAATGGCCGGGAAGCTGAGATAGCCCTCAAGCGAGGTGTCCGGGCCTGGCTGAGCGGCGGGAGCAACCGGGGTGACAACTGCAGCCGCGGCGATCAAGCCTGCGGCGGCGATGAGAATCGGCCAAACTCGCACTTGTCTCTCCTTTCAGAAGGGTGGAGTACTTCCGGGCCTGGCAACGGCCTCCCGGGGTGATAACCCGTTTGGGAAGATTAGCGCAGACCTGCCCTCTTGTCAACGCCGCCGAAGAGCACATGCATAGCAGCGCTTGAGATCACAGATTGTGACATCAAGTTGGGGCGGCGGAGTATTGGGATTGACGGGGGCGGAATAACTGGGTACATGATAGGGTACATGATACCGCGCCTTCGACTGCTAAGAGGATAGGTGAACATTGCCGCGCAAATACACGGGCGCCCTCGGCCCCTCAACTGGTGTCCCCCTGGGTTTCGCGCTTCTTCTTATGGCCGGCTTTGCTCTCCTCGGCTGCTCTGACAGCCCCACGTCTCCCGACGATGGCGCCGACCCACTCGAATACGTGACTCCGGAAGATGTGGGCTACTCGTCGGAATGCCTGGAGGACGTGGTGGATGCCGTCGAGGCCAGCGGCTACGCCGCCATCATGGCCCTATATGACGGCAAGGTCTTCTTCTCCTGGGGGGATGTCAACCGCAACTTCAAGTGCCACTCCATCCGGAAGCCCTTCCTATGCGCCCTCTACGGCATTCATGTGGAGGAGGGCGACATGGACCTCGATAAGACGCTTGAGGACCTTGGCATCGACGACATACCGCCGAGTCTCACTGCCGGGGAGAAGCAGGCCACCGTAAGGCATCTTCTCAAGTCCAGGTCCGGGGTATACCACGAGGCAGCGGCCGAGACGCAGGAGATGGCCGACATGCGGCCTGCGCGCGGTAGCCACGCCCCCGGGACCTTCTTCTACTACAACAACTGGGACTTCAACGCCCTGGGCACCATATTCGAGCAGGAAACCGGCGCGGCGATATTCGAGGAGTTTAAGAGCCAAATTGCAGATCCCATTGGAATGGAAGACTTTAGCGTCGACTCATGCTATTACCAGTATGAGCCTGAGAAGTCCGCGCACCCCGCCTACCACTTCCGCATGAGCGCCCGGGATATGGCCAGGTTCGGCGTGCTCTACCAGAAGGGCGGGATGTGGAAAGGCAAGGAGATCGTGCCCGCAGACTGGATCGCGGAGAGCACCACGGCCTACTCGGTCATTGATGAGCCGACCGGCATCGGCTACGGCTATATGTGGTACGTCTTCCCGGAGGGCTCGGCAATCGCCGGCATGGTGGGAGCGCCGGGCTACTACCATACGGGCGTGGGCATACACGCGCTGGTCATCGTCCCAGAACTCGACCTCGTGATCGTCGAGCGCTACGACACCGACGGCGACTGGGAAGACCCCGGGGAGGTCGGGATGGATATCGCCTTCATGATCTTAGGCTGCCGCATAGACGAGTGAGGCGTTGCGCGCCCCTTTGAACCCATAAGCCTGCTGCAGGATTCTATCTGAGTTGCATACCCCTTGTCGCCTTTGCCCGGCTTTGGTAGAGTATGACCAGGAGCGAGCGAGGAGGGAGGCGAGACCATGAAGACCAGAGCTATACTAAGCGTACTGGCTGTCCTTCTGCTGGCCCTGTTCATCTCGTGCGGCGATGATACCTGCACGGGTCCCCGGCCGACCTACTACCGCACCTCGCCAGAGGAGGTGGTAGCCGCCCTGGGATATGCCATAGAGCAAGGGGACATGGGTATCTACAGAGAGTGCCTTGGTCCTGATTACTGGTTTTCGTTCCGGCCTGAGGACGCTGAAATAGCAGGTGTCCCGGAGAAGCGACCCATATGGGAGCGGAGTCAGGACATGGCGGCAATGGACAGCCTTCTGGGAGACCCGGCGGCTGAGGTAATCGAGGCGGAGTTCATCATCCGCGAGATGTACCCTCCCGGCGGCGGTGTGGATACTCTACTGAGATGCGACCCCAACATAAGGATCCTCATAGCCAATTACCTTGGCGAAGAGACCACATTTGTGGTCTGCGGGGGCTGGCTTTACATCTATCTCAACAGGGATGAGGCGGACGAGACACTCTGGCATATTGCAGGCATACAAGAAGCAACCATACCCGCTACCAGTGCTCCATCGTCGGTGCTTCCCTGTTCATTCGGAGAGCTCAAGGCCATGTTCCGGTACCGCGATGAGTGCGAGATCAACCGGAGGTGGTCGCCCGAGTGTCTATTCAGGAACTTCGAGCTCTCACTGGAGACCATGAATATCGGCTTCTACGACGAGTGCCTCCACGACGAGTATCTCTTCTCATTCACACCCGGGGACGCTGAGAGTATAGGGCTACCGCCCGATGCGCCGTGGTGGGGAAAGGCTGTGGATGTAAGCGTGATGCAGAGGGTGTTCAATGACCCGGTTGTTGTGAGGACCGAGTGCTCACTGGGAATCGCCGCCGGTCCCTGGCCAGGCGAGGAAGGCCTTATGTACAGGCTTGAGCCCGACATGAGGTTTACGATACAACGTTGCTCCATGCCGGAAGATACAGTGCTTATGGTTAATTCGTCCTGGCTTGATGTGGAGATTGTTGAAGATCCCTACGATTACAAGCAATGGGTGTTCAAGTCAATCGAGGAGACTCTCAAGGAGCCCTTCACGGCACCGCTGGCTACCGGCGCTGGGACAAAGGCGACACCGGCGACGACATTCGGGTCTATAAAGGCCAGATACAAACCAGACGGGCTCTAATGGACCGCAGACCCGGGGCACCAGACCCGGGACAGTATGATATCGCGGCTCTCACAACGACCCCTGAGCAGACCGTCACCGGCTACTCGAGCACCACCGCCTTGACCGTGCTTGTCCTGCCGGCCGCGGACACGCGCACCGCGTAGACACCGGGGGCCGCCCTCGAGCCCGACGCGTCGCGGCAGTCCCAGGCAAGTGCATGGGTGCCCGCGGAGCGCTCGCCGCGGCAGAGGGACTTCACCAGCCGCCCCGTCATATCGAACACTTCGACCGTGACGAAGGCGGAGGACGCGAGCCGGAGCTCGACGTTCGCAGAAAGGCGGCAGGGCACGGGACTCACGCTTACCTCGAGCCGCGGCCCGGCCTCTGGGCCGCCGGGCTCTACGCCCGATGACGGAAGGTCCAGGAACACCGCGCTCACCGCGCCCCGGGCGCCGCCCGCGTCCTGGCCGCGGACGAAGATGATGTGCTTGCCCGTGGGGAGGCCGCCTATGCTGAGAGTCACGGTGACATCCTCCACCGCGCTATCAAACGAGCCGTCGGCGGGCCACATTGGAAGCCCTACCGGCGGGGGGCTGGTCACCCAGGGCGGCGTATCGACATAGAACCTGGCCGCGGCGATATTCTGGCCGGGCTCGGTGCCGTTGGCCGCGGAGAAGCGGGTGTCGTCAATCGTCGCCGTAATCTCCACCGTGCCCGACACCGGAGTTCCCACCTCAAGGTGCACCGCATCGGGCCCCGAAGGGAGAAGGTAAGGCGCCCGCGCCATCTTGGATGCCGCCATTAGCATGTCCATGTTGTCAGGAAGCACGGTGCTTTCGAAACTCGAGCAGGACTCGAACATCGCCGAGCCCAGGTAGACGGCATAGGTCGCGACGCCCAGCTCGCCGTACGCAAAGTCCAGCAGCGTACCGTCCGCCGGCAACAGGTCCACCCGGCGCTGCGGCACATAGCCGTTGAGATAGGCGAGCTTCCGCCCCAGCGTCCGGAGGGCGGCGTGATTGGGCGCATCGCTCGACGAGAAGCCCCAGGACCAGGCGAGGGTCCCGCCGGAGCTCTTAAGGTCTATCACGACTCCCATGGTGGTATCGGGGGCGGGAGTGGTGAGATCGCCGGCCCGCGAGTCC
>JASFEA010000166.1:0-6341 GCA_050125095.1 bacterium | reverse complement strand
ACGGCGTCGTCCAGATTGGTATCGCTGTCGACCACGATGGTGTCCTTGCCGCCCATCTCGGCGATCACGCGCTTTATCCAGATCTGGCCCGGCACCATCTTCGCGGCCTGCTCGACGATCCTGAGGCCCACTTCCTTCGACCCGGTGAACGCGATGAAACGGGTCTTGGGATGAAGAACCGCCGCTTCCCCGGCGTCCGCGCCGCTGCCCGGAAGGAAATTCACGACGCCGCCGGGCAGCCCGGCCGACATGGCGACTTCCATGAACTTGGCGGCGATTACGGGCGAGTCGCTCGACGGTTTGAGAACGACCGTATTGCCGGCTACGAGGGAGGCCGTCGTCATTCCCACGAGGATCGCGAACGGGAAGTTCCACGGCGGGATCACCACCCCGACACCAAGCGGGATGTACCACAGCTCGTTTTTCTCGGCGGGGATCTTGGTGAGCGGCTGCTCGCCCGCATACCTCAGGGCTTCGCGACCGTAAAACTCACAGAAATCGATGGCCTCGGCGACGTCGGCATCGGCTTCCACCCAGGACTTGCCGACTTCGAAAATCATATACGCCGCCAGCTCCATCTTCCGCTTCCGCATGATGGCGGCCATCTTGAACAGGTACTTCGCCCTTACTGAGGCCTTCTCGTTCTTCCACGTCTGGAACTTGGCGTAGGCGTTCTCAACCGCCTCGTTGGCCTGCCTGGCGCTGGCTTTGGCTATTGTCCCGACGACGACGTCGGGGTCAGAGGGATTTATGGAATCCCATGTTTTTTTGGACGTCCTCTTCTTCCCGCCGATTATGATCGAGTACTTCCTGCCGAGCTGCCGCTCGACCTTCCTGATGGCCTTCTCCATAAGCGCCCGGTTCCCGGGCTTGGAGAAGTCGGTCAACGGTTCATTTCTGAACCTCTTCATCACATCCTCCTTGAACCTCTTCTTACTTCACAACCCCGTACTTCTTGCCCACCTTGGTGAATGCCTCTATAGCTTTGTCCAGATGCGCGCGCTCATGCGCCGCCGAGATCTGGACCCTGATCCTCGCTTCGCCCTTCGGCACCACGGGATAGGCAAAACCGATTACGTAAATGCCCTCATCCAGAAGGTCCCTTGCCATGTCATGCGCCAGCTTGGCGTCCCCGAGCATGATGGGAATGATGGGATGGATGCCGGGGACGATGTCGAAGCCCGCCGCGGTCATTTTCTCCCTGAAGTACTTGGTATTCTCCTCGAGCTTGTCTCTCAGGTCCGTCGTCTTGGAGAGCATCTTGAAAGTGGCGAGCGCCGCTCCCACCATGGGTGGCGCAAGCGTGTTGGAAAAGAGGTAAGGTCTCGAACGCTGCCGCAGGGTGGCTATGATTTCGGACCGGCCGCTGGTGAAACCGCCCGAAGCACCGCCCAGGGCCTTGCCCAGCGTACCGGTGATGACGTCTATGCGTCCCATGACGCCGCGGTACTCCGGCGTGCCCCGGCCCGTCTTGCCCACGAAGCCCGTTGAGTGGGCGTCGTCGATCATGACCAGCGCGCCGTACTTCTCGGCCAGGTCGCAAATCTCGTCGAGTTTCGCGATATCGCCGTCCATTGAGAATACGCCGTCGGTGGCTATCATGACTCTCTTGGCGCCCTTTGCTTCCTTGAGTCTCTCCTCGAGGTCGGCCATGTCGCCGTGCTGGAAGACCATCCGCCTGGCCTTGCAGAGTCGAACGCCGTCGATGATCGAGGCGTGGTTGAGGCGGTCGGAGATGATCACGCATTCATCGTCGAGAATCGTCTCGAAGAGGCCGCCGTTGGCGTCGAAGCAGGACGAGTACAGTATGGTGTCGTCCGTCCCGAGAAAATCGCTTATGGTCTTCTCAAGTTCCTTGTGGATGTCCTGCGTTCCGCAGATGAACCTTACCGACGAGAGCCCGTACCCGTGGGTATCCAGGGCTTTCTTCGCCGCTTCGATGAGGGTTGGGTGATTCCCCAGGCCCAGGTAATTATTCGCGCAAAAGTTGATGACCTCGCCGTCTCCCACCCTGATGTCTGCCCCCTGGGGGCCGAGTATTATGCGCTCGTCCTTCCACAGGCCCGCGTCCTTTATCTCCTTGAGCGTCTGGGCCATACCGTCCTTAACCTGCGTGGTAAACATCCTTAAGCCCCTCCTTTTCCTGGATTAGCGATATGTTTCGGAAAGATTGCCAAAGCCTTATAAGGGATTATAATACGCGGCGCTCAGGTTTCAAGCATTTTTGGCGGGGCCGCTATTGGGGCCGTTCTTGCGGTAGGCGGTGGGCGATATTCCGACCACGCTCTTGAATCTCCTGCTGAAGTAGTTGGCGTCCTCGAAACCGACGCGGTAGGCCACTTCCTTGATCAGGAGATCCGGCCGGACGAGGAGCCTGCAGGCCTCTTGCATCCGCCGCTCGGCGATGAATTCGTTGCAGGTGACCCCCGTCGCAGCCCGGAACTTGCGGCAGAATTGCCACAGGTCGAGGCCCACATGGCCGGCCACAGATGACGGCGCAAGCCGGGGGTCATAGAGCCTCTCGAGGAGATAACGGATGGCGGCCTCCATACACTCTTCGAGCCCGGCTTCAAGAAGGGCCGGCCCGCCTCTCTCGCGGTCCTGCACAGGTGCCTCCCGAATGCAGTTCGGTCTTTTAACTGACGTCCTTTCAGTCAATTGCATCGTCAGCCGGCGGGCCCGCCTTTAGGCTGGAATTGCGTTGTTTGTCCGGTTTTTGTGTTTGCCGCCGCCAGGCGCCTGTCGTAACCTAGGCCACGGAACCGCGTCGGACCGGGTCCCGGCGATTAAACCTAGAGCCTGCCCGCGTTGTCTAAGTATTTGGAAGGCAAGAACCGGACCATGGATGAGCTCAGCAATAGGTTCGCGCAAGGTGACGAGACCGTATTTGAAGAAGTCGTCAACCGATACTCGCATAAGGTCTACGAGCTCTGTTACCGGATACTGAGGAACGAAGAAGAGGCGCGGGATATGGCACAGGAAGTCTTCGTGAGGGTGTACGAGAAACGCGGCAAGTTCGGCGGGAGGTCCGCGCTCTACACGTGGATATACCGCATAGCCACCAACATGTGCCTTACGCAACTCAAGAAGACCAGGATCCAGACGGTTCCCCTTGACGCCGTCGAGGCCGTGCTCGAGGCGAGACCGGGGGATGGGGACCCGGATTACGGCGATCTCGAGCGGGCCGTGGCGAAGGCCATGGTCCAGCTGCCGCCCCGGCAGCGAGCCGTGTTCTCGATGCGTTTCTTCGATAAGATGTCCGTAAAGGAGATAGCGCAGGCAACGGGCACCACCACCGGGGCAGTCAAGGCCAACTTCCATCACGCGGTGAAACATCTTAAGGAAATGCTTGGCGAAGGAGGACAGAGTTGAGCGCGCGTAAGTGCATAAGCGAAGACCGTCTCATAGATTTCGCCACCGGCGGGGTCGGGGGCGATGAGGCCCGGGGCATCGAGGAACACCTGAAGGTTTGCCCGCACTGCAGGGCTCAGGTCGAGTCCCTCAAGCGCACGCTGGACATTGCGGCCATTGACAGGGTCCCCGAGCCTGAGCCGGCCTACTGGGAGCATTTCGCCGGCAATGTCCGGCACCGCATCCGCGACCGGGCCGAGTCCAGGAAGAGACGATTCAGGTTGGTACTCATACCGGGGCTCGCCACCGCAGCAGCCTGCGTTCTGCTCATCGTGGTACTGACTCGCATACAAGTCGAGCAGGTTGGCGACGTCGAAAACATAATTGCCGAGCTCAATGCCTCTGTCGTGACCGAAGAGGTCCTGCTCGAATCCGGAGTCGATGCACTCCTCCTCGGCCAGTTCGGGACGGATGCCAACCTGCTCGACGAATACCTTAACGAGACCGGCGATCTGGGTGAGATGGTCGGGGAGCTCAATGATGACGAGGAAAGAGAATTGATAAACAGGCTCAACAGCCTCATGGAATTGAGAGGAAACGCTGAAAGCCGCGCAAGAAAGGAGTGTTAGTTTTGGCTAGGACGATAGGCGCGCTCGTTCTGATCGGGCTGGTTCTGGGGGCGTCGGCTCCGGGCCTTGCCCAGGACGAGAGGCATGCGAAAGAGATCATCGACGCATACAGGGTATGGAAACTCACGGACGTGCTCGACCTCTCAGAGGAGGATATGCCCGTCTTCTTCTCGAGAGTGAAGAAAATCGGCGAAGCCGAAGAAGAGCAAAGGCGCGCGGAGAGAGAGGCCGTGCATGATATCAACGAGCTCCTCAAGGCCGGGGCAAGCGAGGCCGAGCTCGAGAAGGCTCTTCGCGAATACGAGGAGATGAGGCGCAGGCACTGGGAGGAGACCGAGCAGCTGCGAAAGGACGCGGCATCCATGCTCAGCCTCAAGCAGAGATGCCAGTACGCCGTGTTCGAAGAGCGGTTCCGCGCCGAGATCAGGCAGATGATCGACGACGTGCGCAGTACGCGGAGCGGCCAGAGCGGGGTGCGGGATAACCAGGGGCCGGGCGACAGCCAGGGACAGCGACGGACAACCACGGGATCGGGGAGGCGGTAAGAGGGGCGGCTCCCGGATTCTGGAGGCCCGTGCGGTGACGGGGACGCTGCCGGCAACGTCGGGGTCGGAACACTGCCCGGCTACTCGACGATCACGAGCGGCACCTTCTTGATCTCATCCACCGGGTCATTGGAGTCGATTTCCAGCCAGCGGTTCTCCTCCGGCCATTCCTCCTCGAGCATGACCTCAATCTCGATTTCCTCATCTTCCTCAAGCAGGAGGTCACCGTGGCTCGCAACACATCCGAAGCAGCGCATCTCGGTTATCTCCAGGTCTGCTCTTCCGGCGTTCATTACGCGAAGCCTTGCCGGCCAATACGCATCTTCCGCTTTCTCGAAAAGAAGGATGGTTGGTAGGACCTCGATATGAGGGCCGTCGCCCTTGGTCACCCGGCCCGTCACCGTGATTTTGACCTTCTCCTCCGGATAGCCGCGGGCATTGACCTGGATCGTCTTGGTGGTCCTCTCCTTGATTACATCACCCATGAAGGACATGTGCAGTTCCCGGGCCGATCCGCCCGGTATGAGATTGTCCTCGAACTCCGCGCTGAGACAGTCGCAGCTGGTATGGACCTCAAGCAGGAGCTCATGCCCGGTATTATTCCGGAGCTTAATCGTATGGGTGACGGTTTCACCGCGCTGGATCGATCCGAAGTCCCAGACGGCGCTCTCGGTGCTTAGGGCTCCGCCATGGGTCCCTCCGCCTGGCGGAGCCGGCGTAGTGTCGCTCTTGCCGGCGTCGGGCGCCTGCTTCCTTGCAGTCGACGAACACGACATCGCCGCAGCCACGCAGAGCCCCATTGCCAGGACCAGCAAGGCCGGGGGGAGCCGCACTACCATATTTCCGCCCTGACGTAGAGGGTGATCATGTTGGCGTCGTAGTTGTAGTCCGGAACCGTGTAGTCGCGATTATTGAGATAGCGGTCCTCGATGGTGAGCTTGACGCCCCGGGCGATGTCGGCGATCACGGCGAAGACGTAACTGTAGAGGCGCGACTCCTCGTAGTAATCGAATCCGCTCTCGTGAATGCCCGTCCCGGTATAGACGACACTGCCGCTTACGAGAACTTCCGATCTGGGTTTGTAGCTCGCCTGCATGCTCCAGGTCGGGTAGGCCTGCCGGTTAATATCGCTGCCGAGTCTGCCGTTTACAGTGAGGAGACTCCTCACGAACACCGATACGAGCCACGTCTCCTTCTCTATGACGAATCGCGACCTGAAGCCCTTGCGGTCTGCGCTGTAGGAGAGCGCGCGGAAGTAGGATTCCCAGTCGGGAGTCAGGTAAATGAAAGCGTTCTCGAATCGGATGTCATGGGTGTTCACATCCAGGGAGGCAATGGCGCCGAAGCCGTCTTTGTCGAGTTCGCCGCCGCCATCCCAGGAGGTTCGGGCGGATGTGAGAGTCGCTTCGCCGGCAAGAGACAGCCACGGGAGCACGGGTGCCTCCAGGGCCAGGCCGTATACCGTGTTTTTGTAAGGTGTCGGGGGCCAGGCAGGCGTGCCTTCGAGCGTCTCGACCGAACCCTCATCCTCTTCCGACCTCACTACGATGAGACCGCCTTTTAAGAGGCCCGAGGCGCGCGAGAGGTAATGTGAGAGGTCCAGCCGCGCGCCATATGTGTTCACCTGCCTCGTCAGCTCGTATTCGTCACCGCTCGCTACTCTCGGCCTTGCGTAGAAGGCGTCCAGACCCAGCCACGAGCCGTGGGACGCCTGGAACCTGACCCCTTCGAACGTGAGCACGGGCCCCAGGATCTCGAGGCTCTCGCCGAGTATGGCGCCCGCGGTCCCGGGTGTCGATGAGCATACGGCACAGCC
>JASFEA010000165.1:0-6599 GCA_050125095.1 bacterium | reverse complement strand
GCGCGCAATTTGAAAAGCTCGCGCAGCATGAGGCGCTCCAGAATGACGACGCGCATGACCTTGATGCCTCCTCCTGTGGAGCCCACGCAGCCCCCGATTATCATCATGGCGAGGAAGAGCTGCTTCGAGAGAGCCGGGAAGAATGACGAGCCGATGTCCTGCGTGCCGAACCCCGTGGTCGTAAGTATCGCCGTTACCTGGAAGGAGGTCTTGCGGAATACGGACTCCAAATCCGAGAGGCCTATCACTCCCGGATGCCGGAAGATGGTCGCGAGCATACCCGTCTTTATCATGTGGTCGAACATGACGATGATGACGAAGCCCGCGACGAAGCGCCACCACGTCCTGATCTCGACGTTGTCCCACAGCGCCTTGACGTCCTTGGTGAGGACGCGGTAGTGAACCAGGAAGTTGATGCCGCCCAGCATCATGAGCAGCGTCACGGTGTACTCGATGGCCTTAAAATGCGGGTGGCCGGTCTGCGCGTAGTAGGCGATGCTCGCGTCATGCGGCGAGAAGCCGCCGGTCGAGAGCGCCGTCATCGTGTGGCACACGGCGTCGAAGGGCGGCATGGCCTCGAGCGCCAGCATTACGATGCCGGCGAGCGTGAAGCCGCCGTATATTCCCCACAGGATTTTGAGCGTATGGAATATGCCCGGGACCGGGCGCGTGGAAGCTATCTTGTGGCTCTCCGCCCCGTAGATATGATGGGCCCCTCCCCCCTTGAAGGTGATGGCCAGAAAGAAGGATAGTATGCCGAGCCCGCCCACCCACTGGGTGAGGGCGCGCCAGAAGAGAATGCTCCGGGGCATCTCGTCCAGACCCGCGAAGACCGTGATGCCGGTGGTCGTGAAGCCGCTCATGGCTTCGAAGTAGCCGTTTAAGAAGCTCGCCTTGATCCCGATGACGAAGGGGAGCGCGCCGAACGCGGAGGCGAAGACCCAGCCCAGGCCGCATATCAGCATCGAGCCGGCGGTCCCGGGCGCGCCACCCGTGAAGACCCTGCGGAACACCCAGCCCAGGGCGAAGGCAGAGGCAGCGGGCACGGCAAAAGCGTAGATGGTCAGGTAACCTTCTCCGAACCTGCCCCAGTAGCCCGCCACAAGTATGAGCGGAAACAGAAAAACGACGCCGAGGGTCTGAAGAAGGAGGCCGGTGGAATAGAAGACGCGCTGGGTTCGCTGGTAGCGGTGCCTCATGTATGCTTTTTACCACAGGCGGGCTATATTGCAATCACAAAAAGGAGAGGGGATAGAGGTGGGGTGGGCGAGGGGATTTGAACCCCCAACCACTGGATCCACAGTCCAGGGCTCTACCATTGAGCTACGCCCACCGCCTATTCGCTTGTCTCTCTTTTCTTATATGTGTGGCGCGCCTGGCAGGATTCGAACCTGCGACCTACGGATTAGAAATCCGTTGCTCTATCCAGCTGAGCTACAGGCGCCGGATAACCGACCGGCTAAACCCCGAGTATCTTGTTTACCGACAGGGACAGAGATGCTTTCGTCCTGTACTGGCCCTCGGCCGTGATGGCATAGCCGCGGCCCAGGTCCAACCTTATGCCTCCGAACCCTCCCATGTCAGCGTTCTCTTCAATGTCGCCGGCGAATGTGTCGGCGTCATCCTCGCCGATCTTGATGCTCGCATCGACCTTGCCGGCCCCTCTGAACCAGAACCAGCCCAAGTATATGACGCCCCAGCCCGGGGCATAGTCGAAGTTGATGCCCAGGTCGAGACCGTAAAGGTCTTTAAACTTGACCGCTGCCTCATATGGCTCGGGGAGGTCTATCCCCGTCTCTCCCGTCGCAGTGATGTCGTATCCGGAGAAGTACGAGTACTGGCCGGCGAAACCCACCGCGAAAGGGCTCCGGCGAAATATCGAACCCCTGAGCCCGATCGAGAAGCAGGGCTTGTAGCCGGCCTCCAGGTCGCCGCCGGGCGTCACCGGAAGCGCGCCCATCGAGGACCAGTCGGCTCCCCCGACCCTCAAGTATGCCTCCCAGTCAGGGGTGAAACCATAGCCGACTTCCCCGAAGAGAATATTCTGTCCCACGTCGGAAAGGTCAAGCTGCATGTTGTCCCCGGCTTTCCACCTGGCCTGGTAGTAATAATAGCCGGCGCCAATCGACCATTTGGCTTCGGGACTCCCGGGCGTGGGCGGGCCCGCCTCCTGGCCTGCCGGCGAGACCCCCGCGAATGCGACAAGAGCCATCGCGAATATGCCCATAACCGCGGCTCTATTCATGCCCCGCTTCCTTTCAGGCGATAACAGCCGGAACCGCTGGCGGCTTTTCCCCGCATTGTCCATATGTGCCAGCTGATATGTGCAAGCTGCCGGACTCGGGCAGCATCGCTTGTCTGGTCGGGGCGAGAGGATTTGAACCTCCGACCCCCTGCTCCCAAAGCAGGTGCGCTGCCGGACTGCGCCACGCCCCGCCCTTCGGTTCGAACGTTCGGTGCAAACGTACAGAAAACAATAAGCTCGCCTGCGGCGGGATTCAACACAATTTAAGGCGATAGATCGGGGGGTGTCAAGAACCGGCGCCGAGCAGCGATTCTATAACGCGGCGCATTGCGCCCATGGCCTTGGCCCGGTGGCTGATCTCGTTCTTAAGCCCCTGGTCGAGCTCGGCCACTGTCTTGCCGTGTTCGGGAAGAAAAAACAGGGGATCGTATCCGAATCCCGCCTCGCCCGCGGGCGACTCGGCGATGCGCCCCTTGAGCTCGCCTTCGGTGAAGTGGGCCTCACCGTCCTCCGTTATGAGCGCGGCGACGCAGACGAATCTCGCCCCTCGGGCGTCCCGGGGTATGTCCTTCATGTAACGCATGAGCATGGCGTTATTGTCTGCATAGGTGGCATCGGGCCCCGCGAATCTGCGCGACATGAGGCCGGGCCGGCCCCTTAAGACATCCACCTCAAGGCCCGAATCGTCGGCAAGCGAGGTGAGCCCGGTGTGCTTATGAACCGTCTCAGCTTTCTTGCGCGCATTCTCGAGGAAAGTCGCCCCGTCTTCGACAATCTCCGGGATGTCGGGGTAGTCGGCCATGCTGAGCAGCGTCACGGGAAGCGAGGCCAGGATTTCGCCTATCTCGCGGACTTTGTCCTCGTTCCTGGTGGCCAGGACTATCTTGAGTTTATCAGGCAATTCTCAGCGCCTTCCTCTGAATGGCCGTTATCTCTTCGATGCCCTTCCTCGCGACGGCCAGCATGGAGTCCATCTGGCGCCGGCTGAAGGTCATCCCCTCGGCCGTCCCCTGCACTTCGACGAACCGGCCCTTGCCCGTCATGACGACGTTGAAATCGACCCCGGCCGAGGAGTCCTCCTCATAGCACAGGTCGAGCAATACCTCCCCGCCGACCATCCCCACGCTGGTCGCCGCCACCGTGTCCGCTGTCGGGACCTTCTCGATATCGCCGCGCTTCACCAGGGTCTCGAGCGCGAGGTGAAGCGCGATATAGGCCCCCGTGATCGATAGGGTCCTCGTGCCGCCGTCCGCCTGGATGACGTCGCAGTCGACGAGCACGGTCTTATCGGGCATGCCCCTGAGGTCCACTACCGCCCTCAGGGAGCGGCCGATGAGCCTCTGTATCTCCTGGCTCCTCCCGCTTATATTTCCGCGCACCCGGTCGCGCACCATGCGGGTATGCGTGGCCCGCGGCAGCATGGAGTACTCGGCGGTGACCCAGCCCTTGCCGGTGCCCATGAGGAAAGGCGGGATGCGGTTTTCGACGGAAGCCGTGCATATGATGCGCGTGCCGCCGGCCTCTATGAGTACCGAGCCCTCGGGGTGCGCGATGAAATTCCGTTTGACCTTGATCTTCCTGAGATCGCCCGCCCTCCTGCCGTCGCTGCGCTTCATCAATTCAAGCCTCCGCTCAAGATTCAGACTCCCTTGACTTCCACTTCCTCGAATTCCGAGTTAACCAGCGATATCCGCGGCACCTCGAATCCCAGGAATCTCTCGACCTGGAGCCTGAGGTCGAGATGGAGGTCGCTCACGAATACCTCGCATCGCGGGCCACCCGGCGCCCCGGACGCAATGCCGCTCTCCTTGAGAACGTTCTCGACGGTGGCGGCTGTCTCTTCGGCCGAATCGATGAGCGACGTGCCGCGACCCATTACATCGCCGATCACTTTCTTGATGAGGGGATAGTGCGTGCATCCCAGTATGAGCGAGTCCACGCGGCAGCCGACCAGATGCTCGAGATAGCGGCGCGCGACCTGGCGGGTCACGTCCTCCCCCGTCCAGCCCTCCTCAACGAGCGGCACGAACAGCGGGCATGCCGTCGAGAAGACCTTGATGGCCGGGTCCATGCGCTGTATGGCTTCCAGATACGCCCCGCTCGCGATGGTAGCACGCGTGCCTATCACGCCGACCTTCTTGTTGCGGGTGGTCCCGGCGGCCGCGCGCGCACCGGGCTCGATTACGCCGATGACGGGGATGTCGACCATGGACCTTATGCGCGTAAGCGCATAGGCCGACGCCGTGTTGCAGGCGATTACCAGCAGTTTTATATTGCGGCGCATGAGGAAGCGCGTTATCTCCTCCGAAAAGCGCGTCACCGTCTCCCTGGACTTGGTGCCGTAAGGGAGGCGCGCCGTGTCGCCGAAATACACTATGTTCTCATCGGGCATATGCTCCATGATGGCCTTGAGAACCGTGAGCCCCCCTATGCCCGAATCGAACATCCCTATGGGCTGCTTCCCGTACACCCCGCCTACCTCCATTCGCTCGGCCGCAGGGGGCCCGAGATGAGAAGATGTCCTCCCAGCGTGTCGACCTCTTTGCCCTCCACCAGAATCCTGACGGCCTCAACCCGGTCGAAGTTGGAGCAGACCGTGTTCACCACCGATGCAATCAGCATATACTCACCCGCGGTACTCCCGGTCGAGACGTCCATGATCTCTGCCGAGAAGTCCAGGTATGCCGTGTCTTCGGATATGTAGGCGCCGAGCAGCCTTGCGGCCGAGGGCAGCGTCGGAACGCCGCCGTCCTGGGGCCCGCTTATCAGGGCCTCCACCACGCACCTGAGATCGCCGATTGCGTCATCGCGCGCCCTGAGTTCTCTTGACTCCGGAACCAGGCTCGCCCCGTCGCGCGAGCCGAAGTAGAGCGTAACGGTTCTCGTCCTCTGCGAGATGTCGACGGGCACAGCTACTTCGGGCTCTCTCGACAGGCGTCGCCAGACCTGCCATACCACCGCGGCGCAGACGATGAGGATCACGACGACCACAATCAACTTCTTCATACTGCCTACCTTCTATCTATCTGTCTACCTGCCTACCTTCCATACACTTCCTTGAACCTGAGCACGCCCGCCGTAACCGCCTCGGCGACCATTCTCTGGAACGCCTCATCGCGCAGCAGCTGCTCCTCGGTGCTGTTCGTAATGAAAGCCGTCTCCACGAGTACGGCCGGGAGGTAGGCACCCGTCAGGACCACGAAGTCGGCCTGCTTGACGCCCCTGTTGGGGATATCGAGACGGAGCGACATCTCCTCGTTCACGAACTGCGCGAGGTCGCTGCTCTCCACGATGAACTCGTTCTGCGCGGCGTCCCACAGAATGAAGGCTACCTCGTCCCCCGATCCCGACGCGATGTACGTGCTGAGGTCCGCGCCCCTGTTTTCAGTCGCGGCGACCGCCCTCTCGCTCTCAGTCATCGCCGGCGAGAGGAAATAGACCTCGAAGCCCCTGGCCTCGCCGCCGCGGTAACCATTTGCGTGCATGCTTATGAATATGTCGGCCTCCACCGTATTGGCAATCTCGGTGCGCCTCTCGAGCGTTAAGAAAACGTCCTCATTGCGGGTAAGGAAAACCTCCAGTCCCGCCTTTTCCAGCCTGTCCTTGAGGCGCCTGGAGATTTCCAGGTTGGCCTGTTTCTCCGTATACCCTGTGGGTCCCACGCTCCCCAGATTCTCGCCGCCGTGGCCCGGGTCGATGACCACGACGTCGATTTCCGACCTCTCCGGCGCGAAGCGTTCGGGCCACGCGAGCTGACGGGGCGGCCGGAGCTCCGGCCTGGGAAGCTCGCTGGCGGATCTGCGCCACGCGGATATCACGATGCCGTCGGGGTCCCACCTGGGAAACACCCTGTAGGAGGTGTCTTCGTCGGCGAGCGTAATCACGAACTTGGCGCCGTGCCCCGTATGGCGCGCTCGGATGCTCTTTATGGGACCCGACTTGGAGTCATGGCTCATGGTGTGCGAGTAGACGCCGCCCCTGACCAGTATCTCTATCCTGCCGTCGGAAAGCGGGATCATGTCGTAATTGAGAACGCCGTCCGTTCTGATGGTCGCCACCATGCGGCCCTGGCGCGTCTGGACGTCGAGGTCTATTATGTTGCGTGAAGACAGGCCCACCGAGATGTACTTGCTTTCGGAGCTCCATCTGAAGGCGCGCTCCATGGCCGGCGCCAGTGTCTCTTCCACCGACTCCACGCTGACATAGAGAGCTTCCTCCTCCCACATGGCCGCCTGTCCCGCCTTCATGGGCTCCCCGTCTCTCAGCCATACCGTGCCGCCTATGATGATCTCGAGGCGGTGATCCTCGCTTTCCAGGGTGGCCTTCCCCTCCGATGCGTTCACCGTCTTTTTAA
>JASFEA010000164.1:0-6751 GCA_050125095.1 bacterium | reverse complement strand
CTGTACTTCTCAAGGCTCGCCTCGACCGACTCGTGAGTGCTGATCCCGACCCACGGGTAAATGTCATAATAGTCCGGCGCGCTCGACTCCAGGACCATGGGCTTTATGTCCTCGACTCTCCATGTCCTGATAATGCGGCCGCCGGCTTCCGACTCCTCCGCCTCGGGGACGTCGCCGGAGATATTGGTATGTATCGTCCGCCCCGGCGCATATGCGAGCTCCACGACGGCTTCGAAGACATGGAAGAACTCCGGCAGCATATAGCGCCTGGACCAGCCGACCGTGTACCAGCTCGTTATCTCCCTGTCATACACGAGGTCTATCACGGTTCCGGGTTCGACTCCGGCGAACGGGATCACCAGGGCGCGCGCGTCGTCCACGTCGTTCCAGCCCCCTTCGTCGGCTTTTACCATGATATCCGTCCCGGGGACCTGGACCACCGTGCCGTCCCGCCTGATCACCCTGGCCATCCGCACCTTCGGCACGGCATCCGAAGCGTTGAAAGAGATCTCGTAGGGCTGGAATATCCCGACTCCGGTATCCGTGCGCAGGTAAATGGTGCTGCGGATGCGCTCCATCGCCCTGTCGACCCCGTCCGCGACGCAGCTCACCCTCTGCAGGAGATACACCGCGTCGGCGCCTTTCATGGTGTCGGCTCTCGCCGCGCGCCCCATCACCCAGCCGGTCGATTCCAGGTCGTGAGCGAATACGTCGAAAGCGTCTGCCGATTCCCGATCCCCGGGAATGTCGGCCTGCTGAACGCTTCCCCCGGCCGAAAGCAGCCTCGAGCGATATGACTTGTCGGCGGGAAAGTCGGCCACCAGGCCTTCGAGAATCTCCCTCGCCTCGCCGGCTTCGCCGCGTTCGGAAAAGACCATGGCCGCCGTGCTCCGCACCAGCGGGGATGCGGGTGCGGCCCTCCCGGCGCGGGCAAGAAGAGAGTCGGCCACCTCTTCCTCTCCGAGGGCCAGGGCGCGCCCGGTCAGGACAGCGCATGACTTTGGCGACAGGCCTCCATGCTCCACGGCCTGCGCGAGCAGGTCTGCCGCTTCCTGGTTGCGGTTGAGCCACATCAGCGCCCAGACTCGCTCCTCGACCGTAGTGGGGCACCCGGGGCAGGCAGCGGTCAGCGCCCTGAGCACCTCCTCCACGAGGCTCCTGTCGCCGGATCTTATCGCCGAAGCGATGCAATTCGACAGCCGCATGGGGCTCCGGGGGAAGAGGTCGAACGCGCGCCTGATGAGCTCCGCCGCTCTCTCCCTGTCCCCCCGCGCCAGAGCTCCGTCGGCGGCGTACAGACAATAGTCCGCCTCCGCAGATCGCGGAAGCCGTGAAAGAATGGCGTCAGCCTCATCGGAATTCTCTCTGAGTTCCTCCATCCAGATGCGATAGCGAAGCAAACCGGAGGGCTCCACTCCCGACTGGAGAAGCGAATCGAGGAGAGCGGCCGCGGCATGAGAGTCGTTTTCCTGCAGGTCGCTGATGCGCAACCTCATGTCGACCGCCGGGTTCTCACGCCTCGCCTCCGAGAGCAGCGAGTCCAGAGAGGCGTCGCCCATCCCCCGGTTTATCCACTTCGAGTTATAGACCGTCCCGGTATTGACGGACTCTTCGAGAACCCCGAAGGAGGTCTCGAGCGCCTCCTCCGGAGAGCCGTGATATATAGCCGCCCGCTGCCTTATCCTGAGGGCCTCGGAGTTGGCGATTCCCAGCGAATCGGCCAGCATGAACGCCGCCAGCGGCCTGTCGTCGTAAAGGAACCTGTCCGCCCTGGCCAGCTCCAGCAGCATCTCCTCGTAGCCCTCCGCGCCAACCATGCGGATGAATTCATCGAAACCCGCGGGCGTCAGATCGCAGGTCAGAAGGGCGGTTGTATAGCGAACGCTGTTCATGAGATAAATGCGATGGCGCTCCCGCATGTTGAGCCACCATTCCGCGGCTTCCCGGGGGGGGTGCTGTTTAAGGTCTCTCAGCTCATCGACAGTGGCGGGAAGGTCAGCGCTCTCCAGCCAGGGCAATGCCGGAAGCGCGGACATTCTGTCCAGTACAGGTCCCCTGATCGCCTGAAGAGGATGCGGATACTGCTTGTGAAGGAAGTACACCACCATGGCGGGCGCGACCGAGGGGTCCGCCAGCGCCTCGCCGTACTTCTCCGCGCACTCTTCCCAGGGCCGGAGCAGCTCCTCCATCGTCCTGCCCAGATAAAAGACGGGCCATCCCCATCCGGGCCTTCCCGCGACGGCCGCCTCAAACAGCTCAGAGGCGCTTAGGCATCGTCCCCGGTAATACTGGACGAGCCCGAAGATGAACTCTCTGTCCGCCTCTTCGAGCGCCACGCCCTGGAGCCAGGCGGGCGTCTCGCCGCGCCCGAGTAGCCCGGCCGTCTTCGAGAGGTCCCCGGCGTCCATAGCCACGACCGCCAGAACCCGCAGGGCGAACCCGTCCCCCGGCGCCCGGCCGAGGATGTCGGCGGCCGTCTCCTGAGCCCCGGCGAAGTCACCCGAGCACCGCAGAGAATCGGCCCGGGCTCTCAAATGGTCCAGCTCAGAGAGTTCCCAGGTGGCATTGGCCATGTCGATCGCGCCCGATACCGGGAGCGCGCTCAGAATCACGGAGAGTACAAGGGCAAAAAGCACAGGGGCAGACATCAGGAGACGCTTCATCCAGGACTCCTTGCTAAGGTATGATTTACGATCTATCGAGCCGCTGAATCGCAGATCCACCTTATAACCCGGTACCTCAAGTCACCGCAAATGTCAATAAGAACCGCTCTTCGTGCGCCTTACGCGCGACTTCCTGCGTTACCTTATGCTGACCGAGAGGCCATTCATCTGAGCCCAGCGAATCACCTTGTTCTTCTCCGCGGGCGTTGCGCGGCGATTGCACTTGCCCCGGGCCTCTACTACGGCCCTCTCCTTTACGGAGACGCGCACCGTGAGACTCCGGACGCCGTCGCATCTCAGCGACCAGATTGAGGACCTTCCGCTGAGGATGGACGATGAATACATGAAGACGCAGTGGCGCATGTTCCGCCCCTCCTCCATCAGCGCAGAGGTGGACAATATCTCCGTCATGGTCCAGCTCGTATATGTGGGAGCGCCGTCCTCGCCCCCGGTCTTGAACTTCCAGCTACCCGCCCTGAGTCCGGAGGGCGCGAAGATCCTTGTCCTGCGTCCCCCGGCGCTGGCCAGCTCCCTGTGCCAGGCTTCCATGCCCCGGGTCAGCGACTTCGCCGTGCGGCCCTTCACGGAGTATTTGCGGTTCCGCCTGCGCATCTCGGCGATATAGTCCACGAGCGGCGCTACCTGGCCGTTGTCCTTCACAGGATGCTCGCAGAACCACCTCATCACGGTGAGCCAGAACCTTTCGTCTTTCCTGAAACCGCGTCCCAGGGAGGTCTCGCAGATTGCCCGGGCGAGGCCGCGGCTTCCCCCGAGTGCCTCCACCTGGGAAGCGCGAACAGCGTGATAGAAGGACGCCCGGTCGGGCATGTTCAGGAATACGTGGCACATCTTCCTGGTCATGACCGGCGGCATGAACCCCGAGCTCATGTACCTGTAAGCGCTGCCCCCGGCGGCAACGTATGCGAAGAAGCCGGCAAGACGCTCTCCCGCGGACCGCAGGCGCTTTTCATGGAAGACACCGTAGAGGAACCTGGGAACGGGATACTCCACGATGAGATGGTCCACAAGCGATGCGAAGACGGCGTGCCGGGACTTGCCCCTGGGCTGCCAGCACTCGGGCTCTGACCTCCAGGAGAGAATCGAGAGAAGATAATAGGACCCCCAGAAATCGCGCGTCGCTATCTTGGGGGAGTGCGCGAGGACGACTTCGAGGAGCCTCCTCAGCTTCTCCCTCTTTGTGCGCTTGACCCGCCGGAGCATCGAGATGAAGTCCCTGCAGCGCTGCGGCACGCGCCTGTCCGAGACGTCAACTTCGCCCGCGAGCACCCTGCGCACGGCCTCGGTCTCTCCGATAACGCCTGCATGCAGACGCTTCCTCTCGGCACGCCTGGTGGCGCGCCGCTCTTTACTCTCCAGGTAGCGCCGCTCCCTGGCTGCGGACTTGAGGTTCTCCGCCCTCTGGCGCCGTTCTTCCCTCTGTTTCCTCGTCATTTCCTTCGCCCCCTCTTGAGGAGCGGACCTCTACAGGTGGTCATACTTCGCCCTGGTAGCGGATGCACCTCACCCGCGCAGGACTAGTGGACGTACTTCTGGTGAGCTAGGGCGCCGACTTACGCCCCCGCACTCACGATCGGTCCGCTATTGTAGGGATCGATCGCTGGTGCTGTAATGGCAGGAATGACGATGGAAGAACATATTCATTGCTCCGCTATTTGGATTTCCTACTGCTCGGCGAATTGTACATTTTCGGGCCCGGGCTTGCAAGACTTTATCTTGTTGCCGAAGATTCTACAGGGGCCGGCGGTGAGCTGAACCCGAACACCGTTGCCCGGTCGATGCACTTTCTGATGGCTGTGGCACATTGGTTCTCTTGTGCGGCCGCTATGTGACTACTTCTTGAGCGCAAACTCCAGGTACGGGCCGTACTCAAGCACCACGCTTGACGAATCCGCGGGGTCCGGCACCTCCCCAAGATAGAACCTTACCCGCAGGGTCAGTGCATCGGCGTCATATAGCGAATGCCAGAGAGTCCTCGTGGGAGCGTAGGTCTCGTTGCCTGAAGCCTCGGGGGGAACCGCGACGCTCTCGTTTACGGCAATAATCTCCTCGCGGCTGAACCCGGTCTTGCCGTGGGTTCCAGCCTTCAGTGCCCTGTACCTGTCATATGTGCTGAGCTGGGAACCGGCCGGCAGGTCGCCCACCGACTCGTATTTAGACACGGGGTGATTGGTGACGCACTGGGGGCCTTCACCATGGGTAACCGCCGTGGTGTCGCGCGCCGGCGAGAACTCGAAGACGAAAGAACTACCCGCACGGTCGCCGACCAAATACTGGCATGGAATGAACTGGTAGTAGTGCTTGAGGGAGAGCATGGCGTTCTCGGCCTGCTCCACCGTGGCGCAGTTATCAAGCAGGTAGCGCATTGACATGAGCTCATGAAGCCCGACGCCCAGCGACGGGCGCATGCCATACTCTACCATGGTCTCGTCATCTGCGAATATGGCCACAGTGAGACCTTGCGAATTGATGCCGTCGAGCACACCGCCGAGGAGTTCAAAGCCGCAGATGGCGATGGACGCGTAGCCCTGGTCGGGATGGAACTCGAATATGTAGGGCCGCGCTACCGCGGGCAGGCGGCTGGCCCCTGGGCGCTCTCCTCTGATGGTGCCTGTGGTGAAATCGAAGTTGCGGCTTAACATGCTGTGGCCGCTCTCGGTGTATGCGCCCGGATAGAAGACGGCCGAGCATCCCGGGCCGAAGACGTGGAACTGCGGCAGGAAGGAGAAGTCGTAAGTGTTGTCATCGATGCTCAAGCCAAAGGCATCGGCCAGTCCGCGCATGCGCTCGAAGAGGACTGGATAGTGCTTCGCAATGTATTCGCGTTGTGACCTGTTTCTCTCCCCGTCCTCTGAAGGCACCGGGCCGGACTCCCCGCGCTCCATGAGGATCTCGCCCAGCTTCCGGCCTATGGCGTAGTTGGACCCCTCGAGCACCACATGCCGCACCATCATGAAGTCGTCCGGGCCGCCCGCCACCACCCTCTCCTCATAGCGGACATCTTCGGGCTGGTCCGACCCGGCCGTGACGACCGGACCCGGGGCCAATAATGCCGTAAGCCCCAGGAACGCGGCTATCGCTATCACTGGATATAGAAATGCGGGATGACTGAAAGGACTCATACTCCGGTTTCTAAAACTGCTCACGGACACACCTCCAGCTCTGCACAGGGGCGCCATAATATAGAAGTCGTACTCACTCATCGAATATACGAACGACCGGCAGTATTTGTTACAGCCTTCTGGCCTAATGCCGGAGATTGATTAGGGTCCCTCTCTATGTTACGGTGCCTTTGGCTTCCTGGATGTAACTGGTGGATTAAATACATCCGCCGGCCGGCGGGCTTTAGAATATGGAGGGCACGATGCGCAGCATAATCCCGGGCAGGTATGTCCTGTTATTCATGATCGTGGCCGCCTGCCCGGCCTTGGGAGTTCCGGCAGTTTCCCATGCCTCCAAAGCTGCCGGCCTCCAGGGCATGGTCGCCTCCGTGGACGAGCATGCCTCCCGGGTCGGCATCGAGGTTCTCGAGAAGGGCGGCAATGCGGTCGACGCGGCCGTGGCTGTGCACATGATGCTTGCGGTCACGCACCCCCAGGCGGGCAATCTCGGCGGGGGCGGATTCATGATAATCCATATGGAGGGGACCGCCGGAGAAGACGATGTCAACACCGCCATCGACTTCAGGGAGAAGGCGCCCATAGGTGCCAGTCGCGACATGTACCTTGACGAAGAAGGCGAGGTAATCCCCGAGGCCAGCACGCTGGGCTATCTCGCGAGCGGCGTGCCCGGGTCGGTGGCCGGTATGTGGGCTATCCACAAGAAGTACGGCACGCTACCATGGGAAGACCTCCTGGAGCCGGCCCTCCAGCTGGCGAGGGATGGATTCATTGTAGGCGAGCGGCTCGCTCACGACCTCGCCGCGGCCCATGAGAAACTCGTCCGATTCCCGGCCACCGCGTCCATATTCACCCGCGACGGCAAGACCATCGATGCGGGCGACTTTCTGATGCAGGAAGACCTGGCCCTGACCATATTGCGCATAATGGAGCATGGAAGGGACGGGTTCT
>JASFEA010000163.1:0-6766 GCA_050125095.1 bacterium | reverse complement strand
CACAATCGCGGGGACCCGGCCCCTTTCGCCTGGCCACATTCACTGTACGCAAAATCAGAGATAAAAAAGCAATAATGTATCTCCTTGACACCGCCGGCGGGCAGACTCTAATGTCAGTGGTGCTTGGTAGAGGAGGTGAAATAAATGCCCGGGGGAATCTCTGATCTCTACAGGCAGGCCTGGTGGACGCTGCTCATCAGGGGCATCTTCGCGGTGCTGTTCGGTATCGTGGCGACCACATGGCCGGGCCTGACGTTGGCCATGCTTATCATCTTCTTCGGCGCCTTTGTGCTCATCCACGGGGTCATGACTGTTATCGGCTCCATTATGGCGCGCAGGGAGGTCGATGATTGGTGGGTCGTGCTGCTTGAGGGAATCGTCGGCATAATCATCGGCGTCATCACGCTGGCGTGGCCGGGCCTCACGGGACTTATCCTGGCGTACTTCATAGCCGCCTGGGCCCTTGTCACCGGCATCCTGAAGATTTTGGGGGCGATAAGGCTCCGGAAGGAGATCCAGGGTGAGTGGCTGTTCATAATCGCCGGCATCATAAGCGTGATATTCGGTATTCTGGTATTCGCCCGCCCGCTCGCGGGTGCACTTGCCATAACATGGATTATCGGCGTATATGCCATTCTGCTCGGCATACTGGCGATGGTCCTGTCGTTCCAGGTGAGGGGCTGGCAGAAGAAAGGTGCGTCTGAAGGAGCCTAGAGAACCGCTGAGAACTGCGGGGTCAGGTCTTTGTGCATTTCAAGACCTGACCCCTTTTGCTTCAATTCGTCAGGCCTTTAGGTCCGAAGTGCAAAAACCGCAACGGGTAGCCTTTATGGGTATAGTGGAGAAGCAGAACGGGCATTCCTTTGTTGTAGGCTCTGCCGGCGGCTCCTCGGCCTCCCGCTTGAGTTTGTTGATGTTCCGAATGAGCAGGAAAACCGCGAAAGCTATGATGACAAACGAGATGATGGTATTAATGAACGTCCCGTAGTTGATTGATACGGCCCCTGCGGCCTGCGCGTCGGCCAGCGATGCGTATGGCCCGGCCGGGGCGCCCTGCTTGAGCACTGCGAAGAGATTGGCGAAATCCACATTGCCCAGCGCAAGCCCGATGGGCGGCATGATCACGTCGGCCACGAGCGACTTCACGATGGTTCCGAACGCCGCGCCGATAATGATGCCCACGGCCATGTCGACTACATTGCCCTTGACGGCGAATTCCTTGAACTCCTTCATCATGGACACCTTACATCCCTCCTTTCGCGTCGATAACATTACCGGGTGATCCCGGCAGCCCTATTCTCAGTGAGATGAGCCGGGACGTCAATATGATTCGGGATATTCGAAGGCGGGACGGGCCGGATGCGGTGCGTATTGAGCCGGGCGGGGCGGCCCCGGCCCCGCCCGGCCTCCCGGCGAACGTCTATGGCGAACCCACGGGCCTGGACTTGAATGCGATGGATGTCAGCAGCTCGATGAGGAAGCCGTAGACGATTCCCATGATGATGGAGCTCAGGGCTATGGTCGGGTCTTCCAACGTGGCCGCCGCCATTGGTATGCTCCCGATCGCGCCCAGTATGATGCCGTGCAGGTACCACTTCAGCCTCAGCGCGCTGATCCCGATCATGAAGCCGGTGAGCGTGCGGCTCAGGACGATGCTGACCTTAACGCCGGTTGTCATCGGTTCGGCCTGAGGGCTGGCGGCGGCGAGCCACATGCATACCAGGCCGAAGACCAGCCCGAACACAGTAGCCAGGATAACCCGCTTAGAAGTAAGCATGCATCACACCTCCTCGCGTCGTGAAAGAATGCGCAACCCAGGCTGCAGCTTCGCCCAAATGCTATTGGCGCCGGCGCGGGTGTCAAGCTAAAAGGCGGTGCAAATGCTTCTCAGGGCTGGTTCTGAATCCTGGAAGACCGGGTAATGGCGTTGGTGAATGCCCAGAGCGAAATGGCCCCGAGCGCGAAGAGAACGGAGGTTGAGGTCCCCATGTACCATGCGGAGGAGTCAAGTGTTACGGGGAAGTTATCGAGCCTGACAAAGAAGAAGAAGAGAGTTGTCGTAGCGAGCAGCCCCAGCTTCACGAATATGAAGGCGGCGCCGAGCACAGTGGCCGTCCAGGCCAGGGCCGTAACCGCTCTCACAGCAACTGTCTGCTCGGACGCGACGAGAATGATGAGCACGGGCACCACTATGACTATTGTCGCGAAGACGGATATGGCGATTTCGCGCTTCCGGAGAAGCCTCCTCAGAAGCACGAGCCCGATGACTCCGACCATGGGTATGACGAAGAACGCCGGCGAGAAGAACTCGGCGGTAGCCGGCCCGATGCCGTTGAGGGTTTCGAGCATTATGTCGGTCGGTCTACCGGGGGCGTGGCCCAGCATTTTGGGGAATAGGAATTCGATCTGCCATAGAATCTTGGTAAGCACGCCGGCCGCGGCGCCGAGTAGTATATCCCGTCCAACTATCGGGTCTCTGTACTTGCCGCCGATCAGCCGCGCCCAGGATATGAGGCCGTCGGGCCAGTATTTCCTGATATAGGGTTCCAGTGCCAGGTAGGCCGCCCCGAAGTAGATCGCCGCGAAGACTGATGTCGCCAGGCTCGTCATGAAGAGCATAACCTCGCCGCTCGGGTCGGTCGTGTGATGCGCGCCGAAAAGCCAGTCGATCATGAGCATGGGGAGGAGTATGAGCGCGAAACGGTATGCCCCGCGGCGGTCGCCGCGCCCCGCCCTCAGGTGCGCCCTCGCCATAAGCACGATGGGCAGCAGCATAAGGAGCAGGAACCCTATGCCGAATACCCAGCCCAGCACGGTGCCGAGCATTCTGCCCGCGTCCGCGCCGCCGCTCTCTTCGGTTGCCCCGGCGGCGCCCCTTGTCGCCGCGGACTCAGCACCGGCCGTTCCGCCCGCAGCGAGACGGTAATTCCTCAGGACATGGAAGTACACCGGCAGGCCCCTGTAAGCGGCGGCCCAAACCGTTATGCTGTCATCCGGGTCTTCCGAGATGCGCCCTTCCCAGGCGACCATCTCGTCAGCGAGAACATGGAAGCGAAACTGGGGAGCGGCAAGCGCATTGGCCCTGTCGGTGAGGTTCCAGTCGGCCGCGGTGGTGGGCTTGAGAAGGGCAGTATCGAGCGCGGCCGCCTTGAAGAGGGGCGCCCAGTCCGTCGGGTCACTGCTTCCGTAGTGGTCGTTTTCCAGCGGACGAACCACCTGGAGCCGGGCCAGATTGCCGTATGCGTCCATTCGGACGTCCGCCATGCCCGGGGAAATGGGCGGGGGGTCGTCGGCCGTGACGCGCCCGGAAGTGATGGACTTCGGAACGAGGGGCCACGGGCTCTCGCGGTACCAGTAATAGTAAACACTGGGGCCGGCCTTGCTCAGGTAGTCCCATCGGTCCGGCCCGCTGTCCGTCTGTGCTACATGTTCCAGTACATCGGCGTATGACAGGAAGCCGTGGGCGGCGTCGGCGGGCCGGCCTTCAAGTCCGATATTCGCCAGTACCTTTCTCGCTTCGCGGGAAAGGTAAACCGGCGGCTCCGGCAAAGGCGCGAGGCGAAAGAGCCCTGTCTTATTGTTGAGAAGGCCTATCGCTATAAATCCCGCGATCACGACCGTGAGAATAAGCGCGCCCAGTCCCGGGGTGAGCCCGCCGCGGCCGCCTGACGCCGCGACCATCTCGGGCGACGGCGTCTCCCCCGCGGCGATAGCTGCGGCCAGCGGGTCTATGCCGGGCATGGAGGACGCAACGGCCCGCGCCGATGAGGGGCGTCTGGCCGGGTCGCGCTCAAGGCACCACATGACGAGGTCGTTGACGGCCGGCTCCAGGTCGCTCACGAATTCCGAGGGGCTGACCGGCGGCCCTGCGGCCTGGAGATCGCGAAGGCCGTCGAGCGTCCTGGCGTCGTAAGGTTTGCGCCCGGTGAGGATCTCGTACATGACGAGTCCGAGCGAGTAAACGTCGCTTCGCATGGTCGCGCCCTGGCCCGCCAGCTGTTCCGGCGCCATATAGCCTATTGTGCCCGCGAATCCCTCTGTTCCCCGGAGTTCCTCCACGAATCCGGCGAGGCCGAAGTCCATGATGCGGACATGTCCGCGGCCGTCTATCATTATGTTGGCGGGCTTGAAGTCCCGGTGGAGGACGCCGAGGTCATGCGCCGCCGCGAGCCCCGCGACGAGCTGGCGGATCATGTCCAGCGCCTTTTCGCTTGACACCCTGCCGATGCGCCTCAGGAGCGAGGCCAGGTCTTCGCCGTCGACGTATTCCATGGACACGAAATTATGCTCGTCAACCTCGCCGATGTCGTAGACGCGGCAGACATTGGGATGGGAGATCTGGCGCGCCACGCGCACTTCGTTTCGAAGCAGTGTCAGGGCGGCTTCATCGCCGCCGAGGCGCTGGGGCAGGAGCTTCAGCGCGACCGTCTGGCCGAGCTCGAGATCGTCGGCCTGGTAAACCTCGCCCATGCCGCCCCTGCCGAGCAGGCCGACTATACGGAAACGCTTGCCGAAAGAAGTGCCCGGCAGGAAGCGGCCGTGACGGCTGCTCGAATCGGAGTCGGGCGGACGCCCCTGAGAGGGCTGTAGCGGCGTGGTCTCTTCGGGTATCCAGTCGTCTCTGCTCTTATCTTCAGCCAACTTTCACCTCGGGTGCCGGTACAAGTCTAATCCGCTTATAGCACAGTATCGCGGGATTCGTCAATGAGAGCGGTCTGCGCCGGCGCGCAATCAAGCCCAGTGGGGCGATTCGGCTTGACATCATGAGCCCAGCAGTATATACCTTCAGTATATTCTGAACACTACATACAATAGTGGAGGGAATTATGAAGGGCAAGCATGCCGAGAGATTCATAGAGTCCTGGGGTTCGATTGGTGTCCTCTGGGGAATCAACCGCTCAATGGCCAGGATACACGCCTTCCTGCTGATATCCGAAGACCCCATGGATCTTGACACCATCTCGGCGTCGCTCAAGGTGAGCCGGGGCAATGCAAGCATGTCTCTTAAAGAGCTGCGAAACTGGGGCGTTATTCAGCGGGTCCATCTCCCCGGCGAGCGACGCGACTACTATATAGCCGAGCACGATGCGATGAGGATGTTCTTTGAGATAGCCGGCGAGCGCAAGCGGAGGGAATTCGATCCCGCGCTCCACGCATTGCGGCTGCTTCTCGCGGAAGCCGACACCGAGAAGTACAAGAAGGCCCACAGGCGGCTGACCGACGTGGAAAACATGATGACGACCATCGACCGCATTCTCAATAAGTGCCTTGAGAACGAGAAGATGAGCAAGGCCGTGCTGGGCATTCTCAAGGGGTTCGTGGCCAAGAGACCCCATTAGCCAATCTACAGGCCGCAGTCGGCTGGTTCAATCGCCCCCCGCGCCGCTCCAGTTGAGCGCCGCCTCAAGCGCCGGGTCCCGGCACGCCAGGAAGTCTTCGAAGGATAGGCCCGCCGCCACGTCCGGATTCAGGGACGGCGCGTCGGACCCGTACGTCCGGAAGTGCTTTGTCGAATAAGTGACGACTATCATGGTGTTCGGGAGAGTGAAGAACCTGACTTCGCCGTAATGATCGGGCTTGCCGCCCGTCGGCTCACCGATCAGGACGACCTCGGTGTCATTCTTAAAATCGATCGCATTCAGCAGCGCCGACGAGTAGGTGCCCCGGTCTATCAGCACGAAGACTCCCCCTTCGCGGTTGATGCCCGCGCGGGCTCGCACTTCGGACACCAGCGGCCGCGCTATGGACGAGTTTCCGCCGCCGTTAGACCTTACGTCAAAGATGAACTTCTCTACATGATTCGAGTCCATAACCCGGAGCGCTTCGTCCACGAGATCCGCGAAGGGCCTGCCCTCGATCTGGCGGCATGAACGATAGCGGATGTATATTGCGCCCCGGTCCTCAATATATCGGTACCAGTAGATAGAATCGGGGTGCTGAAGGTAAAGCGGGAGCCGGCATGAGAGGCTGTCCAGCAGCCTGGTCTCCGGCGCCTCCCACATTTCCCGCGGGCTTATCACGACGTCACCCGCACCCTGGAGGTTGAAGATTACCGAGTCTATACTGCCGGATATGCCGAGAGCCGCCAGTATCTCCGGCACCATCATTGCCCCGGGCCCGTCCGACCTGAGCTGGGCGTCGTTCTCATTCGACACCACCGTCTTTATTCTTTCGTTCACCTCATCGATGGTCAGGCCCTCTATTCCAGTAACGCGCCTGCCCAGAATGGCCACATGCTCATCGGACGTTCCCGTTATGAAGAGGCCGTCGGTGAACCACTCCATCTTAATGGGGAGCCGGTGAAAAATCCCGGTTTGATCCGCATTGAGATGCGTGTGGGAATCGCCGATTGAAGCCACGACCCCCATTAGCGCCACCACGATCTCGTAGTCCTCGAGCCTTGGCACATCGGACTTGATGGCATTCAGCCTCTCGTTGAATTCACTCTCGGGAAGCCGGAAGAAAGGGTCGATATGCCGCCCGGGAAGCTCGTCTTTAAGAAATTCGATGGCCGCGAGCCACCGGGCGTTGCGCCCGTCGTTCTGCTGATGCGGCTCGCCGACGCATGTTTGAGGCTCCGCTGCCAGATACACAGTCAGAATGGCCCCGAGCGCGGGAATGGCAAGCATCCGCATTTTGTGCATAGGAAACATCATACGCGACACCGGATAGACATCATATCATCCGGAGTCCTTATGGTCAATCAGGAGGGCTTCAAGAACAGGGATTGCGCAGAAGGAGCCATTGCGTTACGATGTGCAGCGGG
>JASFEA010000162.1:0-6808 GCA_050125095.1 bacterium | reverse complement strand
ACGGACCGCGTTGTCGCCAGGGACCTGCTCGAGAACACGGTCGAATACCTAATAGACGAGGCCGCCGGTGTAGGAGAAGACGAGCCGGGCGCTGCCGCCCGCATTTCGCTCAGCGCGACGCCGAATCCATTCACGTCAGCCACATCAGTCGCTTTCGCCCTGCCGCGCGAGGACGATGTGAGTCTGTCGGTTTACGACATTCGAGGCCGGGTCATGAAGACCCTGGCAAGCGGAAGGCATGAGGCCGGCATATACGCTATCGAGTGGGATGGCCGGGACCTTCACGGCCGCCGGGCTGCCCCGGGCGTCTACTTCCTGAGACTCGCTGCGGGGCCCGATGTGAGCCTGAAGAAGATAATCATGCTCAAGTAATCCCCCGTTGCCCCGCGGCAAGCAATGCTCTATATTGAAGGGTAAGCATTATAGTTACCTATTGGCAGAGAGAGGTGGACAGTGATGAGGATATCTATTATTTCGTTGGCGGTGATCCTGCTGGCATCCGGACCTGCGCATTCACACACTGACGTCACGCCGGCATGGGTGAGGGCGTGGATGGACACCGCCGGCAGCGGCGTCATAGTCGACGTCCGCGAGGAATCGGAGTTCTGCGACTCCACTTACAGTCCCCCCAACCACATACCGGGTGCCATCAACATGCCCTGGAACTCCGGGTATTTCCTGGCGCATTACACCGAGCTCCCCGCCGATGAGGACATAATCATAGTCTGCCGGAGCGGGAACAGAAGTAACCAGGCCGCCAACTTCCTGGACGGCCTGAGCTATCAGCTCGTCTATGATATGACAGGCGGCATGAATGCCTGGCTATGGGAGACCGAGAGCTGCCTACAGGCCGGCGTGCCCTGGCCCGAGGAGAACAGCCGGGAATCGATTACTCTGGGGCCCGCAGCGCCCAACCCGTTTACTTCGCGGGCCGTGATATGCTTCACCCTGCCCGACTCGGAGCCGAGCGGTGACTTCTCGCTGGGAATCTACGACGCCCGCGGCCGCCTTGTCGCCACGCTGGCCGAGGCCAGTGCAGGGTCGGGCACGAATCGCGCGGTGTGGGACGGCACCGACGACGGGGGGCGGCCTCTGGCGAGCGGGATCTACTTCTATCGCCTCACGCTTGGCGACCGCAGCCTCACGCGCAGGATTGTGCTCATCAGGTGAGTAAATCTGGTACGCCCGCTGGGATTTGAACCCAGGGCCTTTGGCTCCGGAGGCCAACGCTCTATCCAGCTGAGCTACGGGCGCACCCTTATGCGGAAAGAACATCCAAGTGCTTCCACCTGAATCTACCTGCAGAAAACAGCCGGTGTCAATGCCTTAGTGGATGCGCCGGCCCGGCCACGCGCCTGCCCATCGGCCCGGTACTGCCCCGACGGGTCGTCCTATCGCGCTATATTCCATAGATTTCCGGCTTTCTTGACTGAATCCGCCTTATCTGATAAGCTATAAAAGGAGATCGGATGGGTATGCCCGTTATGGGCTGCGGATGACTGCCCGCCTCAGAGCGACCTGAGCAGGTGTATTCATGGGAAGGCCGAGAAGATAAATGCGTGTTGCTGCTTTTGCCGTTCTGTGTTGCGCAATCCTCTCCATGGGCTCTGTTCCCCGGACGGGATTCGTGTCACTCATAATCGATGACTCGCACGATTACCACTACACCTACGTCTATCCCCTGCTCGAGCAACATGGTTTCAAGGGCAACTTCGGGTATATCACAGAGATGTCAGACCTCGGCATAGAAGGGCAGGCCTACAAGATGCAGGAGATCTACCAGGCCGGCCATGAGGTCATGGACCATACCACGCGGCACGATTACCGCTGGGCCACGCATGTGGACACTCTTGACGACGCCCTGGAGGAGTGGATACCCTACGCATTTGCCGATATCGCGACCTGGGACAGCCTATGCAACCGGAGCCTCTTTATCCTGGATTCACTCGGCATCGTCATTTCGGGATGGAATCACCCAGGCGGGTCAACCGACCCGGGAGACATCCCCGGACATCCCGAGTGGATGTGGCGCGGGAGCTCGAATGACAGCCTGTATGCCTTCATAGGCAGTCTATATGAATACGCGGTGGCCAGCGGCGTGAATGTAAATACGGCGCATCTCAACCTGCGCGGTCACAACTGCCCCGACCGCTATCCTTTTTTCAACGTGCCACACAGGACGGTGGATGGCGTCGGTCCACTCGTTGTCAGGACGGAGATCGCCGACGCTGTGGCGTCGGGGCTCTGGTATCCCGCCCTGACGCATGGCGAAACGACGCAACAGCTGATGGATTTCGGATCTCTGGTCTGCTGGCTGGATCAGCAGGACATAGAAGTGCTCACCTGCCCGGAAGCGATCGAGCGCATTACGGATGGAGTTCCATACCCCTATGAGAACCAGCTGCCTCAGGCCAGGATGCTCTGGGACAGGGACGAGAACGGCAAGCCCGACGGCTTCATGGGCTCGTGCTCCTGGGACACGCTGTGCGCTGTCCCGGTAGGCGGCTGCAACGCCATGAATGTCGACGGCGACACCGAGTTCTACTGCTATGGCCCCGAGGTCGGTCGCAACTCCTTTTCCGTCTGGATGAAGGGGACTTTCGCGAGCACGGGCAGCGTCAGAATAATCTGGGTCAAGCTGGGTTTCGACTGGGAGTATCTTGAGGACTGCTGGAACACGGTTACCCTGGAAAGCACATGGACGCTTATTGACAGCTCTGCATACAGCACCCTCGCATTCGACGTGGAGGACGAGGTCGACCGCATCAAGTTCATCATACGCCCGCTCGATGGATTCGAATTGCGTGCAGCCCGGCCGAGCGTGCTGCTTTCGGCCGACGCCGGCGTCGGTCCCGCGGACGTTCCCTCCGTGCCGGGAGGGCGGCCGCTGCGCGTCGTTCCCAATCCTGCTTGTTGCGGGCAGTCCGTGAGGATTCTCGGTACCGGGCGGGCAGCCGTCTATGATGTCCGGGGCCGCAGAGTCTGGGAGTCCTGCAGGCCGCCGGGCGCCCTGGAAGTCGAGATTCCAGCTGCGGCCTTCGCCCCGGGAGTGTACTTCATAGACGACCGGGAAGGAGACCGCACTCCCGCCAAGGTGATCATTAGGCGCTAGCCGGCCGATTCTTAATGCGGGATCATGGAGAGCAGCACACCAGCCGCCACCGCCGAGCCGATAACGCCTGTGACGTTGGGCCCCATGGCATGCATCAGGAGGTGGTTCTCGGGGTCCTCCTTGACGCCCTCGCCCTCAGATACCCGCGCCGCCATGGGGACGGCGGAGACCCCGGCCGAGCCGATGAGCGGATTTATGGTCCAGCCCGAGAGCCTGCACATGAGCTTGCCGAGGAGCACGCCTGTCGCCGTCCCGATGGCGAAGGCGATGATGCCGAGAGCCAGTATGCCCAGCGTGCTCGGCGTGAGGAAACGCGCGCCCGTCAGCGTGGCGCCCACCGAGAGGCCGAGCCCTATCGTCGCTATATTGATGAGTTCGTGCTGCGCGGTCTTGGCCAGGCGCTCGACGACCCCCGCTTCCCGGAGGAGGTTGCCGAACATGAGCATGCCTATCAGGGGCACCGCGGAAGGGATGATGAGCGCGCAGAGTATAGTCACGACGAACGGGAACATGATGCGCTCGCGCCTGGAGACAGTGCGCATCTCGCGCATCCGCACCTTGCGTTCCTTCTCGGATGTGAGCGCCCTCATAATGGGCGGCTGGATTATGGGGACGAGCGCCATATAAGAATAAGCCGCGATCGCGATGGGGCCCAAGAGATGCGGCGCCATCTTGCTTGCCGTGTAAATGGCAGTGGGCCCGTCGGCCCCGCCGATAATGGAGATGGCCCCCGACTCGGCCAGCGTGAAGCTCAAGCCGAGCCCCGGGATCTTGCCCAGTGCCATGGCGCCCAGCAGCGTTCCGAATATGCCGAACTGGGCGGCCGCCCCGAGAAGCGTGGTTTTGGGATTGGCGATCAGGGGGCCGAAGTCGGTCAGCGCGCCCACGCCCATGAAAATGACCAGCGGAAACAGCCCGGTCCTGATGCCGCTCGAATAGACGAAGTAGAGGAGCCCGCCTTCTTCCATCATCCCCGCAAGCGGCACATTGGTCAGGATCGCGCCGAAGCCGATGGGAATGAGAAGCAGGGGCTCGTACTTCTTCTTTATGCCCAGCCATATGAGAAATATGCCGATTACGATAACGATGACGTTCGCGAAGCTGAGGTTCAGGAAACCGAGAGAGTCCGCGAACCTCCTTAAGAGCTCGGCACCACCGGTCACGTCTTGCACGTCGGGCTCCTTATTCTATTGCAGCCAGAGGATCTCCGGATTCAACCTTGTCGCCGGGCTGGACGAATACCCTGGCCAGCGTGCCGCCTTTGGGTGCGATGACCTTGGTCTCCATCTTCATGGCTTCGAGGATGATGATCTCCTGGCCTTCCTTTACCGCCGTGCCTTCGCCCACCAGTACCTTCAGGACGTCACCCGAGAGGGCGGCGTTCACCATGGTCCCGTTGCCGCCGTAGGCGGACGGCGACGCGGCCGGGGCGGCTGCCGGGGCCGCAGCAGCGGGGGCTGCGCCGGTCACCACGGGGTTGCCTCCGACGTCCTCAACCCGGACATCGTAGGTGGTGCCTGCCACGGTCACCTTGTATGAGCTCGCGCCGGCGGGCGCGGCGGCCATCGCGGGAGCCTGAGCCGGGGCGGCTTCAGCCTTGGGAGCCGGCGCCTCTTCTTTCTTATATCCGTCGCGTATGTTCAAAAACTCCAGCCCGACCTCCGGGAAGAGGGCATAGGTAATCACGTCTTCATCCGACTTGGGCTGGCGCCCGAGCTTCTCAACGAGCTCGGCCCTGTCCTTCTCGAACTCGGGCTCGAGGTCATCCGCCGGCCTGTGCGTGATGGGCTGCTGGCCGGTTTCCTCGATAACGCGCTTCACGAGATCCTCCCTGACCTTGCCCGGGGCCTTGCCGTACTTTCCTAGGAGGTAGTTCTTGGTGTGCTCGGTGAGCACCGCGTAACGCTTGCCCTGCAGCACGTTAATCACGGCCTGGGTTCCGACGACCTGGCTTGAGGGAGTTACCAGCGGAGGGTATCCCATGTCTTCCCTGACCCGCGGGACCTCTTCAAGCACGGCGTCGTACTTGTCCATGGCCTTCTGCTTGCGGAGCTGGCTGGCAAGGTTTGAGAGCATGCCGCCCGGCACCTGGGCCACGAGAATCCTGGCGTCCACGCCTGCGAGCCCGCTCTCGTGTTCGGCCAGGCCCGCGCGCACTCCCTTGAAATGGTCGGCGATGTGGATGAGGTGGTCGAGGTCGAGGCCCGTGTCATAGGGCGTCCCCTTGAGAGCCGCCACAAGGCTCTCGGTCGCCGGCTGGGACGTTCCCAGGGCGAGAGGGGAGAGGGCGGTGTCTATGATGTCCGCGCCCGCCTCTATGCCCTTGAGGTATACCATCTCGCTCTGACCGGTGGTCGCGTGGCAGTGCATGTGAATCGGGATGCTGAGCTTCTTCTTCAAAGCCGAAACGAGTTCGAACGACTTGTACGGAGTCAGCAGGCCCGCCATATCCTTGATGCACAGCGTGTCGGCCCCCATCTGCTCGAGCTGAACCGACATATCCACATAGAAGTCGACATTGTGAACGGGGCTCGTCGTATAGGAGATGCAGCCCTCGGCGTGCTTGCCGACCTTCTTGGTCGCCTTCATCGCCGTTTCCAGGTTCCTTATGTCGTTAAGGGCGTCGAAGATCCTGAAGACGTCGATGCCGGCCTTGGCGGCCAGCTCAACGAACTTCTCAACGAGGTCGTCGGCATAGTGCCTGTAGCCGACAATGTTCTGCGCCCTCAGGAGCATCTGGAACGGAGTGTCGGGCATGGCTTTCTTGAGCGTCCTCACACGATCCCAGGGATCCTCGCGCAGGAACCTGATGCACGAGTCGAAAGTGGCGCCTCCCCACATCTCGAGAGAGAAGTAGCCGACGCTGTTCAGCTCCCTGGCCATTGGCAACATGTCCTTCGTGGGCATTCTGGTAGCCAGCAATGACTGGTGCGCATCTCTCAGAATGGTGTCCGTAATCATCACTTTCTTTGCTTGCGATTCCACCAGACAGACCTCCGTTTACATACGCTTCATCTTGGACCTGTGGGCATGTATAGCAGCAGCTATTATTGCCGTATTCGGCAGGGTCTCGGCCACGCCTGCGGGGATTGGGACCTGATCCTCGCTCCTGAAGCGCTCAAGCAACCTTATGCTCACTGCGAGGATACCTATAAAGGCGAATACAATCGCCATGCCGAGGAGGGTAATCGATAAAGCCACATTCATTCGATCTATAGAACCTCAGGTGATATTCGGTATCAGAAATCAATTCAGGCTTACCAATTGAAAATAGAACCATTTTGCTGGACATATGTCAACCCAAAAGCGACGGGCGGCCTGACATATCCGTGGAGCCTTGACGGCCCGCCAGCGTGCCATCCGAATTTAGCATTGCCTCCTGGTGATAATCCTCTAGAATGGGTGCAAACAACCGGGAGAGAAAGGAAGCCGTATTGAAAAGACATATGATACTAAATGTTTTCTCCCTGGCATTGACGGCGGCTGTCCTTTGCGGCTGCGCCGGCCGCGGCCCCGGCCGGGGCGAAACCGGCGGTGCGGGAGGGCTCGCGCGCATCGCCGACGGGACCGGCAGTGTGGCGCTTGTGGAGGGAAACGGCAAGGCTGTCGTCGAGAACCGGCTGGGGAAGATCGAGATTGAATTCGAAATGTTCTACGAGCCGGGGCGAATCCTCCAGCTGATGGGCGAGCTCGAGC
>JASFEA010000161.1:0-6833 GCA_050125095.1 bacterium | reverse complement strand
CCGGCTCCTCATCGTCGCGTCGGACAGGATTTCGGCATTCGACTATGTCCTGCCCACGGGGATTCCCGATAAGGGCAGAGTGCTGAGCTCGCTCTCGAGTTTCTGGTTCAGGAAGCTCGACCCGGTTATGAAACATCACATGCTGAGTGATGACGTCGCCGACTTCCCCGAGGCTACGAAGCCTTATGAAGAAGTTCTTCGCGACAGGGCCATGCTCGTGCGCAAGGCGGAGCGTATCGACATAGAGTGCATAGTCAGGGGCTTCATCACCGGCTCGGCGTACAGGGAATATGAGAAATCGGGGACGGTGGCGGGTGAGAGACTCCCCGCCGGACTCGCCAAGGGGGACAAACTGGACAGGCCGATTTTCACGCCGTCGACCAAGGCGGATGACGGCCACGACGTCAATATCACTGTCTCCCGGATGAGGGAGATAGCGGGCGGAGATACGACCGATGAGATAATGGAGAAGAGCCTCGCTGTCTTCGAGACGGCAAAGGACTACGCCGGCGAAAGGGGCATTGTGCTGGTTGACACCAAGTTCGAATTCGGCAGAATAGGCGGCGAGATTGTCTTGATCGACGAGGCGCTCACGCCGGACTCGTCACGGTTCTGGCTGGGCGTCCCCGACGAGACCGGTCCCTATCCCCTGGACAAGCAGTACGTCAGGGACTATCTGGAAGACTCCGGCTGGGATAAGAATTCGCCGCCTCCGTCGCTGCCCGGGGACGTCATCGAGGAGGCGCGCAGGCGCTACATATTGCTCTACACCACTCTGACGGGGGACGGCAGGTTTGAATAGGATCGAAACCGCGCTGGTGAGCGTGTCAAACCGGGAAGGACTGCTGGAGTTCGCGAACGGCCTCAGCGAAGCCGGCGTTGATATCATCGCAACCGGGGGGACGGCGGCATTCCTGGCAGAGGGCGGTATCGCGGTGCGCGAGATATCCGAGATAACGGGCAGGGTTGAGTTCCTCGGGGGCCTGGTGAAGACGCTTCATCCGGCGATACACTCGGGCATACTCGCCGACAGGTCCAATCCGGCGCATATGGAGGAGCTCGCTGAGCAGGGATGGGAGAAAATAGACATGGTGGTTGTCAACTTCTACCCTCTGGAGGACGGCGCCCCCGTCGACGATCTGGGCTTCATGGACATTGGCGGGCCCACGATGGCCCGCGCGGCGTCCAAGAACCTTCTCTCATGCCTGCCCGTAAGCGACCCCTGCTATTATGATCGTGTGCTGGAAGAGATCCGGGCGAGCGGCACCGTAAGCGATGACCTTAGGTGGGAACTTGCCGGCGAGACCGTGGCGCTCACCTCTTTCTACGACAGCCGTATCGCCGGCGCCGTCAGAAAGAGCGGCCGTATGGAAGCGTTTCCACGCCACCTTACGGTGGGAGGCAGCCGCTCCCTCAAGCTCCGCTATGGCGAGAACCCGCATCAGGAAGCCGGATACTACTCCGCCCTGGCCGGCGAGTTCGAGGTCATAAAGGGCGAGCTCTCTTACAACAACATCCTGGACCTCGATGGCTGCGTTGCGCAGCTGGCCGAGTTCAGTGAGGACGCGGCCATAGTCGCGAAGCATGTATGTCCCTGCGGCGTGGCGGCGGGCGGCGGTCGCGAGGAGGTCCTGAAGTGGGCGTTCGAATGCGACCCCCGCTCGGCATTCGGGGGCGTGATAGGCGTCAATTTCGAATTCGATGAGGCCTGCGCCGCGTATCTGGCCAAGAAGTTCGTCGAATGCATAGTCGCCCCATCCTTCAGCGAGGCGGCGCTCGACAGGCTCCGCAAGAAGAAAAAGACCAGGCTCGTCGTCATGAGACCGGCGGCGCGACCCGGGCCGGTGGTCCGGACAGCCCTGGGCGGTTTCCTGGCGCAGTCGCCTGACGACGCTCTCCTGCCGGGCGAGTTGGAGTTCGTTACCGGCGGCAGGCCGGACGAAGCCGTGGTCGAGAGCCTCGAGTTCGCCTGGGCCGTGGTGAAGCATGTAAAGTCGAACTCCATCGTGCTGGCGCGGGACGCGCGCACAATCGGGATCGGGGCGGGCCAGCACTCGCGCATCGACGCCGCCGTGGTCGCGGTCAGAAAGGCTCATGACCACGGCCACGACATAAGGGGAAGCGTAATGGCCAGCGACGGTTTCTTCCCGTTTCCCGACTGCATCGAGTTGGCGCATGAGGAAGGCGTCACGGCTGTCGTCCAGCCGGGCGGTTCCATAAGGGACGGAGAGGTGATAGCCCGCGCGCGGGAGCTGGGCGTCGCAATGGCCCTCACGTCCATGAGGCATTTCAAACATTAGATAGCGGGGCGGCATGTATCACGGCAGGCATATCGTTGTTCTCGACTTCGGCTCGCAGTACACGCAGCTCATTGCGCGCCGCATAAGGCAGATAGGGGTCTATTGCGAAATAGTGCCCTACTGGACCAAGGCGCGGGAGCTTGAAAATATGGACCCGGCCGGCATCATCCTCTCGGGCGGGCCCTCGAGCGTTTACGAGAAGGGTGCCCCGCTCCCCGACAGGCGCCTCTTCCAACTGGGCCTTCCCGTGCTGGGCATTTGCTACGGGCTTCAGGCCATGACCAGGATATTCGGCGGCAGGGTTGAGGGCGAACCCGAGGAGGAATACGGCCCCAGCACGGCCGAGATTACCGGCAGCCACCCGCTTGTCGACGGCCTCAGGAAGCGCCTGCGCGTGTGGATGAGCCACGCGGATCGCGTGACGCGCCCGCCGCGGGGGTGGAGGACCCTGGCCGTGACCGCCACATGTCCCTATGCCTTCATAAGCGATCGGACCGGCCGGCTCATGGGGGTGCAGTTCCATCCCGAAGTGGCCCATACCGACGATGGCATGCGGGTCCTCAAGAACTTCGCGCTCAAGGTGTGCGGAGCCCGCAGGGATTGGAACATGACCTCGTTTGTCGAGGCGGCGGTCGCCGAGGCGAGAGATAAGGTGGGTGACGGGAGGGTCGTGGTGGCGGTGAGCGGGGGAGTGGACTCCTCCGTCACGGCGAGTCTCATGCAGAAGGCGGCGGGCCGGAATCTGACGGCCATCTTCGTCGACAACGGCCTACTGAGAAAAAACGAGGGCGATGAGGTGAGGCGGTTCTGCAGCGACTGCGGCATAAAACTGAGATACATAAGGGCCGGGAAGCGCTTCCTCGACAAGCTGGCAGGCGTCGTCTCGCCCGAGCGAAAGCGAAAGATCATAGGCGTCGAGTTCATAAGGGTGTTCGAGGAGGTCGCGCGCGGCATCGGCGGCGTCGAGTTCCTGGCGCAGGGGACGCTGTACCCGGACGTAATCGAGAGCGTTTCGGTCAAGGGCCCTTCGTCGACCATCAAGAGCCATCACAATGTCGGGGGCCTGCCCAGGCGCATGCATCTCAAACTAATCGAGCCCCTCAAGGAGCTCTTTAAGGATGAGGTGCGGGAGGTGGGCCGCATACTCGGCGTTCCCTCTTACACGCTCGAGCGGCATCCATTCCCCGGTCCGGGGCTGGCCGTCCGCATACTGGGGGAAATAACCCGGCCCGGGCTCCGGAAACTCCGCGAGGTCGACTATATCTTCACAGAGGGCATCAGGCGCGCCGGCATATACGGCGACATATGGCAGGCCTTTTCGGTGCTCCTGCCCGTGCGCAGCGTGGGGGTCATGGGCGACCGCAGAACCTATGAGTCGGTGGTGGTTCTCAGGGCCGTGACCAGCACAGACGGGATGACCGCAGACTGGGCGCGCATACCAGAAGACGTCCTCGAGAAGATCTCGGCCGATATAGTGAATAATGTGCGCGGCGTAAACCGCGTGGTCTATGATATCACTTCGAAGCCGCCCGGCACCATAGAGTGGGAGTAGCCCTGGCCTGACCATACTCCCCGGCGGCGATTCAGCTCAGGGGCCTATGAGAAGAAAGGGCAGCTCCCCTGGAGCTGCCCGGGACGCTCGTTAGAGTTCCCCGCCCAGTAGAGCGTGTTCATCACTTTTGAACCCAGGGGCGCTTATGCGTCTTTCCTTCGAGGATCGGTCCAATGCGTGTCGAATTCACGCCCTACGCAGGGAACTCTCTTCGCTAAATCTTATTTTGTACGACGTAGCGCAAGTCTGTCAAGCACTTTTTCAAATATCTCGAGCCCGGGCCTGACCCTCAAAGGGCGCCCGAAACGGCACCCCAAACGCCGCGTTGACAGGCGCGGCGGGCTTGGTTACAATGCGCCAAGGAGAGAGATGGACGGAACCGATATAACATACACCTCTGAAGTGCGGCGCAAACTTGTGCATCTTGTCGCGCTGTTGATCCCCGTTCTCTACTACCTCTGGCCGAGCGCCGCGCAGGCCAAGGCCCTGCTCCTCGGAGGCATGATAATCGCCGTGGGAGTGGACACCTTCAGGCTGGGGGAACCCAGGTACCGCAGGCTGCTCCACAGTCTGAGCGGGGAGCTCATAAGGCCCGGGGAGAAAGAGAATCTCCTGGGCTCGACCTGCCTTCTCATAGCTTCCACCATAACCGTCTTTCTGTTTCCCAAGCAAGTGGCGGTGGCGGCGCTGTGCTTTCTCATTATAGGGGACACGGTGGCCGCCCTCGTGGGGAGGCGGTTCGGCAGAATCCGCCTCTTCGGCAGGAAGACGCTCGCGGGGAGCCTGGCTTTCTTCGTGGTGGCTTTCGCAGCGGGGTCGGTGATTCCCGGCCTGGACACTTACACGGCTCTCATAGGGGCCGCAGTGGCCGCCGTCGCGGAGGCCCTGCCGCTCCCGGTGGACGACAACTTCTCGATCCCTATCCTCTCCGGGGTCGCCATGGTACTCGTAAGGGCGCTCAGCGGCTAAAGGTTATCATAATGAGACTATTTGCTTGACAAAACGGGCCTGTTGGAATACTCTGGTATAGTATCTGAAGTGGTAGTTTGCTTTAGGCAAGAAGGAGGGTAGTAAAGGAATGCCGCGTGGCAAGGTCAAGTGGTTCAATGAAGCTAAGGGCTACGGCTTTATTGTACAGGACGAAGGACCTGAGGTTTTTGTCCACTATTCTGCTATCGAAGGCGACGGGTTTAAAACCCTGGCGGCGGGTGAAGAAGTGGAATTCGAAGTAAGAGAGGGAGAAAAAGGCCCTCAGGCCACAAAGGTAGTCAAGGTCTAAGAGTTATTCGTTGACATAGACGATTTCTCTGGAACGGTTAACCCCGGTCGGTTAATTGCCGGCCGGGGTTTACTATGCGGGCGGCATACAACCCCTTGCAGGCCCGCGCCAGTTTTGGTAGATTCGAGTGCGGGAATAATATTATGGCTGGTTTTCTCACCAAGATATTCGGCACCAAGTCCGGGCGCGACCTTAAGAAGATCGACCCGGTGCTCGAGGACGTCAACGACCTCTACTTAAAGAACTTCACCCTGTCCGACGCCGAGCTTCGCCGTAAGACGGAGGAGTTCAAACAGGACCTGGCGGAGGGCAGGCACCCCGAAGATGTTCTCCCTGAGGCCTTCGCAGCGGTCAAGGAGATGACCCGCCGCATGCTGGGGAGGACATGGGAAGTCTGCGAAATAGAAACCGCCTGGAACATGGTGCCGTTCGACGTGCAGGTGCTGGGCGCGATAGTCCTCAACGAGGGCAGGATAGCGGAGATGGCGACGGGCGAGGGGAAGACGCTGGTCGCGACAATGCCCCTCTATTTCAATGCCCTGACGGGCAAGGGCTCGCACCTTGTCACCGTGAACGACTACCTTGCCAGGCGCGACTCCCAGTGGATGGGCAAGGTCTACGAGCTCATGGGGCTCACGGTGGGTTGCATACAGCATGACATGATGAGCCCGGAGCGCATCGAGGCATACAGGGCCGACATCACCTACGGCACCAACAACGAGTTCGGCTTCGACTACCTGCGCGACAACATGGCCACCCGGCTCGAGGAGCGCGTGCAGAGAGGCCATCACTACGCGATAGTCGACGAGGTGGACAGCATTCTGATCGACGAAGCGAGGACGCCGCTGATAATCTCGGGTCCCGCCGCCGTCTCCACACATAAGTTCGAGGTCTTCAAGCCCATTGTCGCGAGGCTTTACCGCGAGCAGATCAAGCTCGTCAACGGCATGCTGGCGGACGCCGAGAGGTCGCTTGAGGCCGGAGATGATTTTGATGCCGGCGCCAAGATGCTGTGCGCGCGCCGCGGCGCTCCCAAGAACCGCAAGCTCTTCCGCATGATGGAGGACGGCAATCTCCGCAAACTCGTCGAGAGCGTGGAGACCGACCTCATGAGGGAGAAGCGCCTGCACGAGATAGACGAGGAGCTGTACTTCGCCATAGACGAAAAATCCAACACGGCCGAGCTCTCGGAGATGGGCCGGCGATTCCTGGAGAAGAACTACAGGGGGCCGCGTTCCGAGGCGGAGAGGCCTGCGGGCGCTTCCGTGAAGCCCGATTTGCGCATCGAGAGAAGGGGTGAGGGGGTCGGCTTCTCGACCAAGACCGAGGAGTCTTTTCTCACCGAGGGGGTACTCAATTACCTGAGCGACAGAATATACCCGCACATCACAGAGACCGGGGATGAGGACGGATCGCTCTTCCTGCTCCACGACTCGGCGCTCGGGTTTCAGCGGATCGACTCGGAAGTCGGGAAGATCCTCAAGGAGATACTCTTCAAGGAGCTCAGGCCGGAAATGTCGGCGGGCCTTACCCCGCAGAAGATCGATGAGTTTCTCGCCCGGTGGACCGAGCACGAGAGGCGCGTGGTCCCCGCGCTCCAGGTGATGCTGCGGCGCCGGTTCGAGACCGATTACGCCGAGCGGAGCGAGAGGCTCCACAATATCTCGCAGCTCCTGAAGGCTTACTCGCTTTTCGAGAAGGA
>JASFEA010000160.1:0-6943 GCA_050125095.1 bacterium | reverse complement strand
CAAGCGGCCCGGCGGTAAGAAAGGGATTTGAGGTCACCGGCTTGACCGTACTCGACCTCGCTCCGTTGATGCTCTATCTTATGGGTCTGCCCGTGCCCGAAGGCATCGACGGCCGCTTAAGGAAAGACGTTCTCGAAGAGAGCGCCCTCAAGTCCAGGCCGCCCGAGTTCGCCAGGATGAGAGACCTCTATGACGAAGGCGACCGCGACAGGGACGCCACCGAGGACGAGAGTATAAGGGACAGGCTTAAAGGCCTGGGATATATCTCCTGATGAGAGATTTCGCAGGCAGGCGGGTGCTGTGGGCGATCGCCGCGGTGCTGATGGCAGCCCTGATATACTGGGGAAGGCATGACCTGCACCGCATCCTCGAACTCGACCTGTACTGGGTGGCCGTCTGCGCGGCGGGAACCCTGGGCGTCGCCGTCTGCGCGGCGCTGAAATGGTGGTTTTCGCTGAAGGCGATGGGCGAGACGGGGGCGGCGCATTTCGGCTCGCTTCTTCATTACTTCATGATCGGCAGGGCGATCGGTCTCGTAATCCCGATGGACGTGAGTGATCTGGGTGTCAGGACGATGTCGCTCAAGATGGACCACTCGGTCCCGGTCAAGAAGGCCTCTTACTCGGTCTATCTTGATCGGGCTTTCGACATCATGGTAACCACCATTTTCCTGGCGCCGTCGGTGCTCTTTATCGCCGGGAGCATATCCGCGCGGCTCTGCATGATGCTGTATGCGGCCGCTTTCGCTGCGGGCTTCCTGTGTTTCCTTCTCCTGGGCCGCCAGAGCATGCGGGCGCTGCAGGGCTTCTTCAATCTTCTTTTCAGGCTGGTCTGCAGGATTCCATGGGTGGGGAAGAGGGTGGGAGGCGAGTCGAACGTGGACTGGATGGATTCGGCCGACCTTGCCCATATCGCGCCCGGTCTCTTTCTGATAAGCGGTGCCAAGCTCATGTTCATGGCCCTGAGGTACTATTCCATGGCGGTCGCGATAGGCATCGCGCTGAGCTTCGAAGACATCGCCGCCTTCGTGCCCAGCGCCCAGTTCGCCGCGCTGTTCGCCCTGACACCCGGAGGGCTGGGAATAGCGGACTGGTCATGGTCGGGCCTGCTATACGAGATTGGGGTTGGAAAGGAACAGATAGTGCCTTATCTTATTTCGCTGAGGCTCGTAATAGCGCTTTCGATAATCGCCCTGGCTCTCATTTCGAGGCTCTTATACCGGAAACCCGGCCGGGAGAGGGAGTGACCGCGAGTGGCTCGAGAAGGTTTTTCGCCCAAGGTGGTGATAGTGATGCCGGCGAGGAACGAGGAGGCATGCATCGGCCCGGTTCTTGAAGAGACGTCGCGGCTCTATCCGGGCTACGACATAGTCGTCATAGACGACGCCTCGGAGGACGCGACGGGTGAGATCGCCAGAGGCGCGGGCGCCAGGGTGCTGAGGGCTCCCATTCCGCTGGGTTACGGGGGTGCGGTGCACGCCGGATTCAAATACGCCTACGGCAGGGATTACGACGTTGTTGTTCTGCTCGATGCGGACGGACAGCACGACCCCCGATATATCGCCGACCTCGTGGAAGCCACGAGAGAATTCGATTTCGTGATTGGCTCGCGATTCAGGGGTGAAATTCACTACGACATCCCGCCCGTAAGGTACGCGGGCATGAAGGTGTTCAGCGCCATAACTTCAATCATTACAGGGCAGCACATAACCGATACGAGCTCGGGCTTCCAGGCCCTCAGGAGGGGGGTCTTCTCGCTTTTCGCCACCACGAATTACCCTGTGGATCACCCCGACGCCGACACCATAATCTGGATTTCGCGGCACGGCTTCAAGGTGGGCGAGGTGCCCGTTGAGATGCACCAGCGTGTCGCGGGCCGTTCGATGATATCGGGCCTGAACTCTTCGCTCAGGTACGCAGTAAAAATGCCTCTTGCGATACTTGTGACACTGCTCAGAATCCCGGGCCCTCACAGGGAGGAGGACGCAGAATGAACCTGCAGGTAAGGATACTCTCGTTGATCGTCAGTGTGCTCTTCGTCGCCTATGTCGTTTTCCTCGTGAGAAACCGGAAGCTCAGGGAAACCGACTCGGTGGTCTGGATCCTCGCGGGCCTCGCGATTTTCGTCCTCGGGATATGGGTTAGACCGCTGATCTGGATCACCGAACTCATCGGGGCCAAGTTCCCGGTCTCGACCCTGTTCTTCAGCGGACTCATATTTCTCACGTTCATATCGCTGTGGATGACCACGCGGATTTCGGGGCTGACCGAAGAGGTTAAAGAGCTCGCGCAACAGGTGGCCCTGCTTTCGGGAAAAGCGGAGGGAGATTGAAACGCAAACGTCATAAGCATCACAAGAAACATCCCAGGGACGACCACGGGCCGGACGGGAAAGGGCCGGGTGGAGGGGTCAGCCCCGGCGAAGAGGTGGAGAGAAGGCCCAGGCCGCTTATTGCGGAAGACTCGAGGCATCTGGAAATCGCGCTCGTTCTGATCGCTCTTGTCGCTGTCCTTGTCAGGGCCATTTATCTCGCCGCGGACCCGCCTCTCGACCTCTCGTGGAGCCAGGCGCTGTTCACCGACGGCGCCCGCGCCATTGACGGTGCGCGCAACAGAATTATGTACGGCGAGTGGATGGCCGACAGAGTCTCGCCGGTGCTGCTGTTCTATCCGATATCGAATGTCCTGGCCTACATCATATACCGCGTGGGAGGAATAGGCCTGGCCCAGGCGAACCTGACCGGGGTCCTCCCGGCGCTCGGCACGCTGGCTCTTGTCTGGTATTTCATGCGGAAGTCGGCCGGGAAGGTCGCTGCTCTGGTAGCCCTCGCGGTATTCGCCGTGCCGTATGCATATGTCATCTATTCCAGGACGCCCCTGCTTGAATCGCTCCAGATATTCCTCCTCGTGGCGGCCTTTGTAGCCCTGTTGAGGCGCAAAGCACCCGGGTTCGTCGCGGCGGGCGTACTGGTGGGGGCAGCCGCGTTTATGGTGAAGCTTCACGCCCTCCATTTCGCGGCCGTTGTCCTCGTCTACCTTTTCTTCGCGGCAAGAACCAGAGACGATGCCGACCTGAAACCTTACCGGCTCGGGGCTCTGTTCCTGCTCGGGCTCGGGGTGGCGTTCGCAGTCTGGTTGGCGGGCGTCTATTCGGTGGACCCCGCGGCGGTCTCGAAGTACTTCAGGTCGAATATACTCAACACTCAAACCGCCGAATACACGGGCGCGTCGGCCGCAGCGGTCGTCGGAACCAGGATAAGGCAGTTCTTCCACGTAGGGAGCGGCATCGACATGTTCTTCCGCCGGGTGCCGGTGATGGCGATACTGGCCGCGCTGGGCCTGATGCCGGTAATATCGGGATTCGCGAGGGGCAACCGGTCGCTCAGGGATTGGGAGATGCTGTCGGCCGTTTGGTTCCTGGTGTTCGTCACGGCTCTCAGTTTCTTGAGTTACCGTCCCTTGAGGTACTTCATACCGCTGATTCCCAGCATGGGATTCCTGGTGACTTCACTGGTTGTGAGGCTCATAAACGGCGACCCGCTTCTGCATCAAAACAAGCCCAGGTGGTTTGTTCCGGTCTTCTTCATATATTTAGTCTGGGTTCTGATTCACGTGCAGCACGACGTCATCTTCAAGATACTGCAGCCGAATCTCGGCGGAACGCTGACTGCAGCACAGCAGTCTCTCGCCCAGTACGACCTCTCCATAGCAAAGCAGCTTCTGCTTACGGGCGGGGTGGCGGCGGGGATACTGCTGCTCGCCGGACGCAATCTGCGCCGGGCCTCCCTAAGATTCCGGCGCGGGACGCGCAAGAATCTGGCCGTATTGGCGATAGCGGCGCTTGTAGTGCTCAATCTGGTCAAGTTCGCCGGCTACTGCGCCAGCCGGACGTACTCCATAGTCAACATGGCCGAGAGCCTGGAGAGGGTCACGTCCCCCGGCGCCTTCATTGTGGGCGACTGCGCGACGACGCTGTCACTGGAGACGGATTTCAGAACGCTGCCGTCCTACGGCGAAATCATACGCCGGGACGACCGGAAACACTTCGAGCAATATCCCATAACGCATTTCCTCATACGATTCCCGACGTTGTATGAGTACCTTGAGGCGAACTATCCCGACTTCAGGGCCGGCTACGCGCCGGTGGACCGTTACGGATTGTGCGGCCGTGAGGCCACGGTCATAAGATACGAGGCGTGGCCGGGCTACCCGGATTCTTACGCCCCGAGCGAATTCGAGAGGGCCATGAGTCTCCTGAGCAAGGGGGATATCGCGAGCGCGAAGCCATTGTTCGAGTCTTTCCTGGGGGAGCACCCCGATTCATACGAGGCCATGTTCGGCCTGGCCATATGCATTTCGGTGTCGGGCGAGATAGAGGCGGCGCGGGATATGCTCCACAGGGGAATTGAAATTGCCCCTGAGGGCGCTTTGTCCTATCATGTCTACAAGGACATACTCGAGGCCCTCCTGACCGAGGGAAGTGCCGGGCACTGACATGATTGAGGCCCGGCCGGCTCTTGCGGCGAACTGCCGGCGGAGAGAGGAAGAAGACATGGCTGAGATCTCGATAGTCGTACCCGTATATAATGAAGAGGGTTCGCTTCCGGAGCTCCAGAGCAAACTGACGAGCGTGCTGGACGGCATGGGAAGGCCCTACGAGATCGTATACGTCGACGACGGAAGCGATGACGCTTCGCTTGATATTGTCCGGGGGTTCGTCGAGGCCGACGGCCGGGTGAAGGCGATCAGCTTCCGGCGGCGCTATGGAAAGAGCGCCGCCCTCTGCGTCGGTTTTGACGAGGCGTCGGGCGACATAATCGTGACCATGGACGCCGACCTCCAGGACGACCCCGGGGAAATCCCGGGTCTCGTCGCCAGGCTCGAGGAGGGCTATGACCTGGTTTCGGGCTGGAAGAAGAAGCGGAACGATCCCATCGGCAAGACCATTCCGTCGAAGGTCTTCAACCGCATGGTGGCCGCTGCGACCGGTCTCAAGCTGCACGATATAAACTGCGGCCTGAAGGTTTACCGGCGCGAGGTCACCGACCATATAAAGGTGTACGGCCAGCTCCATCGATTCCTGCCCGTCTTCGCCCACAAGGCGGGTTTCAAGGTCGGCGAGCAGGCCGTAACCCATCACCCGAGGGTGCATGGCAAGACCAAGTACGGCATCGGGCGCTTCATACAGGGGTCGCTGGATCTCCTGACCGTGATACTCATTACGGGTTACACCGGGAGCCCGCTTCACTTCTTCGGCTCCATAGGCCTGAGTTTCGCGCTGGCGGGATTCGTCATAAACTGCTACCTCCTGTACCTCAAGATAAGCTTCGGAAACATACGCGGCCGCACCCCTCTCCTGATGCTCGGTGTCCTGCTCATGCTGCTCGGCTTCCAGCTTGTCTCCACAGGTCTTCTGGCCGAGCTCATCGCCCGCATGGGTCATGAGGGCCGCAAGGAATACAGCGTAAAGGCAAGGCTTTCCCACGGAGACACGGGGGAGGTGGGAAATGCCGGAACCTCCTAAGGGCGCCGCACGGAAGAAACCCGCGCACCTACGGCTGATCCTGACCGTCGTGCTTCTCTGCGTCGTGGCCGGGACTTTCGCCTCTCTGGGCTTCGACAAATACCCCTCTACGATCGGTGACAATGCCGAGTTTGTGATCATCTCGAGAGCCGTTATGGCGGGACAGGGCTTCTCCTACATCAACCACCCGCAGGTGCGCCCGGCAACCAAGTACCCTCCCGGGTTCCCGCTCATGCTCGCGATATGGAGCGGCGCGTTCGGGGGCGGCTTTGTGTCCCTGAAGGTGCTGCTCGTGATCATGTATATGGGCGCGGTCGCGTTCACCTTCATCCTGGGAAGGCGCCTCTCGGGTGATACGCTGGCTATTGTGGCGGCGCTCATGGTCGCCTCTTCCACGACATTCCTCAGATACTCCCATACGGTTCTCTCGGAGATGCCCTACGCCCTGGCCGGCCTGATTGTGCTCTATCTTGTCATGTACGGTCCGAAAGGGCGGCGCAACCTCATACTGGTCGTAGTCGCCTGCATATGGGCCTATTATCTCAGGACGGTGGGGGGGACCCTGGTTCTCGCGGTGGCAATATACTACTTCACGACCTCGAGAAAGAAATACGCGATTATAGTGCTCTCGGCCCTCGTCGCGGCGTCGCTTGCCTGGACGCTCAGGAACTACGCGGTCGCGGGGGAGGGCAGCCGGTACATGAGCGTGCTCCTGAAGATAGACCCCTACCATCCTCATGAGGGCAACATCGGCCTGGTCGATCTCCTGGTGCGGATGAAGGAGAACCTGCTGGGGTACTCAGGCGAGCTCATCGGGTTTACCGTCCTGCCGTCCTATCACGTGCTGGTGGCGGGGACGGAGGTGTCCATCGCACGCGACCTGATCTCCCTGGCGGTGGTGCTCCTGGCGGCCTTCGGCGGTTACAGCCTACGGCGCAAGGCCGGGCTCATAAACATCTACCTCCTGCTTTATATTTTCGCCTATCTCATCTGGCCGGACATCTGGATGAGCGAACGCTTCATGATACCTATCGCCCCGCTAGTGGCGATATACGCGGTCGCGGGGATATACCGGCTCTCTACCCTGTTCCGGCTCCCGCATAAGGCGGCCGCGGGGATATGCATAGCCGTACTTCTGACCAACGCCTATGCGCTGCCGCTTTACGCGGTGCGCCCGAGGGGCTATACGCAGCTCTGGGCCAACTACATCCAATGCGCCATATGGTGCTCCCATAATACCGCCCCGGATGATCTCTTCGTCTGCAGGAAGCCGTTCTTCTTCAACCTGTTCTCTGACCGCAAGACGATTTCCTACCCTTTCACCCGGGACCACCAGGAGATGATGGACTACTTCGACGAATGGAGAGCCGACTACATCATCATCGACTACTTCGGGGGGCCGACGGGCACGACCGAGTTA
>JASFEA010000159.1:0-6951 GCA_050125095.1 bacterium | reverse complement strand
AGCCCAATTCGGGGGGCGCCGTCCGGGCCGGAACGTTCTGAATTACAATCCCGAACCCATTTCCGGTTCTCCATATCAATGCAGGACGACAATCCATAATAAGAATTGTTAAAGTCAGCGTGGGTTGAAAGTGAGGGAGAGGAAATGAAGGCAGGCGGAATAAACGGCACAAGAAGGAGGTCGAAATGAGAATGCTGACGCTAATCGTCGCTGTGCTCATGCTCGCAGTGCCAGTCCGCTCCGACACGGACCTTGAAAGGTCATTCGATGTCGAGAGCGGGCAGACACTGACGGTGGAGCTCGACACCGGGGGAGACATAAGCATCACGGGATGGGACAAGCAGGTCGTCGACGTCAAGGTCATCTACCATGAGAAGGACAAAGAGCGCATCGAGGTGGACATGCGAAGGGTCGGCTCAGGAGTCGATATCTCTTCCGATATAGAAATCGGTTGGGGCGACACGTACAGGTATGCCCCCGACTTGGAGATTATGGTACCGCTCAAGTTCAATCTCGACCTTCACACCATGGGCGGTGAAATAGAGATCGACAATGTCGAAGGCGAGATCAGCGGCATGACGATGGGCGGAGACCTCGACCTCAAGTACTTGAAGGGGGATATCGCGCTCAAGACCATGGGTGGCGACATCACCTGCCGGGACTCGGATCTCGACGGCTCCGTCAGCACCATGGGAGGAAAGGTCCTCATGCGGAACCTGGTGGGCAACGTGAAGGGCTCGTCGATGGGCGGCCACGTCATATATGAGAACGTGACGTCGCGCGACGGGAAGACTACGGGCGATGTTGTGAATATCACCACGATGGGCGGAGACATCAACGTCAACGTGGCGCCCAAGGGCGCCAAGGTCAGCACCATGGGCGGCGATATAGAGATCAGGTCGGCCGGTGAGTTCGTCAAAGCCAAGACCATGGGCGGAGACATAGAGATCGGGGAGGTGGACGGCTGGGTGAAGGCCACCACCATGGCAGGGAACATTGAGATAACAATGGTGGGCGACCCCGACAAGGGCGACCGGAGCGTAACTCTGACGTCCATGTCGGGCGATATAGAGCTGACCGTGCCCGCCGGCCTCTCGATGGAGCTCGATATCGAGCTGGCCTATACGAAGGGCAATGAGGGCGATTTCGACATACACAGTGACTTCGATTTCGAACGCGAAGAGACCAAGGAATGGGACAGGGACAACGGCTCGCCCCGCAAGTACATCTACGGGAAGGGGAGCGTCAAGGGCGGCAAGCACAGAATTCGCATCAAGACCATAAACGGTGACATCTACTTGAACAGGGGCAAGTAGATGCGCTAGAGGGGTCGGGTCGTCAGTCGACGGTTCCGTACGGCGGCGCACCCACCAACTAAGCCAACAGGCGACCTGACCCCTTTTACCTTATTCGCCTTTTATTCCTTCTTATTTCTTCTATCTGAGAAGCAGTATCTTTCTCGACTGCCTGCAGGACCCGGCCTTGAAATCCACGAAATAGACTCCGGGCGCCATGGCCCTTATGCGGCCCGAGCCGGGCTCGAGGGTCACATCATGAATGCCCGCATCCCGCGTCCCGTCCACGAGCGTCGCGACCAGCCGCCCTCCGACATCGTAGACCCTGACAGCGACTTCGGCCCGCTCGGCGAGCACAAAGCGCAACGTGGTCCGCTCCCTGAACGGATTGGGGAAGCCCGGATACAGATATGCCGGGCCGGCAACCGGCCCGCCGCCGGGCACACCTGACACTACGTCGAAGAGGTTCCCCCAGATGCGGTAGGACCCGTACCCGGGGTCTGATATGTATGAAGAGTAGGTCATGAGAACCACGCCCACCGGCGTGGAGCAGAGGTCGGGGGTTACCTGGTTGTGTTGCGCTACGGAGACCTCGAACCCGTCGGGATCGGTTACCGCGCCCGAGGTGTCGACGTGCGCCCCGTAGATGTCCGATCCACCCGAAGTGCGGCCGTCCTGCCAGACCATCACGTATTCCCTGCCGTTAAACGTAATAGCCGGCTCCTCCTGGTCGCCTGCGGCGTTGCTCACCAGGTTCCCGGACGGGTCGAGAACCGTTCCATCTGTGGTGACCCTGGCCAGGCGAATGTCGTAATTGACACTCGCGCGCTTGTCCTGCCAGACCACGGCGTACCTGTCGCCGTCGAAAACCACATCCGGGCGCTCCTGCGCGAGCGAGGCCGTTGATATGGGTATGCCGCCCGAGTCAATTGGGGCTCCGCCCGGGCCGATCCTGGTGCCGAAGATGTCATTGTAGACATTGCGCGCGTCTTCCCAGACGACGAAGAAATAGTAGCCGTCCGACGACGCCGCCGGACGCTTCTGGTCCGTGCTGGCATCCGAAATAAGGATACCGAAGGGCTCGTGCACCACGCCGTCGGTGGAGACACGCGAGCCCCGTATGTCGAAATCGCCTCGTCGCCCGTCCTGCCATGCGACCAGGAATCTGAAGCCATTAAACGTGACCGTGGGCCGCTCCTGGCGCTCCACGATTATCGAGACCGCGATTCCGGCCGTATCGAGCACGGTACCGCCGGTAGAAACCCGCGTGGCATAGATGTCCGCCTCGCCGTTGCGATAGTCTTCCCATGCCACCAGATAATTGGTGCCGTCGAAAGCCAATGCCGGATACAGGGCGTCGCTCGGAAGCGTACATATAGGGATTCCGGCCGGGTCAAGTACGGTACCGTCGGGAGTGACACGCGCGCCGCGTATGTCGTACAGGGATCCCTCCCGCCATTCGTGCCAGACCACCAGATGGTTCGCGCCGTCAAAGGCAACTGCGGGCCTGGCCTGGTCAACGGACGAAATGCCTATGAGGAAGGATGAGGCATCGAGAACCAGGCCGTCCGTAGAGACGCGAATTCCGAAGATGTCCTTGTGGTCGTTCCGGCTGTCATGCCAGGATATGAGCCAGGTAGAGTCTCCCAACGCCAGCGCGAGCCCGAACAGCTGGCTGGGCTCAAGACAGATGGCCAGAGACGTTGTGTCTATTACGGCGCCCGCCGAGTCGATACGCGCACCGTAAATGTCCCAGGTTGCGCCGTTGCGGTAGTCATCCCAGACCACGAAATAGGTGGAGCCATATGAACTCGCGGCGGGATACCCCTGGTATTCAACGTGATCGCATATGGTGATGCCCCCGGGGTCCAGTACCGTACCCGAAGTGTCAACCCGGGTGCCGTAAACGTCGTAATAATTGGTCCCTGCGTCGACGCCCCATACCACCATGCAGTCGATGCCGTTATAGGTAACCGCGGGGTAGGTCTCGTCGGCCGTGTCCGTGGCCATGGGAATGCCGCCCGCGTCGAGAGCCATGCCGCCCGGCGTGACCCTGGCGCCGTATATATCCGGCTGCCCGGCGCGCCTGTCCTGCCACACCACCAGCCATCCCGCGCCGTTCGAGCTTGCCGCGGGATATCTCTGGGTGGCGGTGTCCGTGCATATGGGAGTTCCCGCGCCGTCGAGCACGGTGCCGTCGGGAGCTACGCGCCCGCCGTATATGTTCTCATTGAGATCCCTGGTGTCGGTCCAGACCACCAGGTAATTGCTGTCGCAGAAGGCGATGCCCACTTCGGCCTGGCTGCCCGTTCCGGTGCATACCGGTATGCCGTCCGGGTCGAGTACGGTGCCGCCAGGGGACACGCGCGATCCATAGATGTCACTCGAACCCGACCTCCGGTCTGTCCACACCACGAGATAGTTGGTGCCGTCAAAGGCAACGGCCGGGCTGTCCTGATAGTCTTCAGCGGCGGATATTATGAAGCCGCCCGGGTCCAGGACAGTGCCGTCCAGAGCGACTCTCGCTCCAAAGACGTCATATGATGATCTGCTGCGATAGTCCGCCCAGACCACCAGGTAGTTGGTGCCGTCGAAGGCCACCGAGGACTGCACCTGGTACTCGTTGGCCGGGCCGAGAACCACGTCCCCACCCACCTCAAAGCCCGGGCCCACGCTGTCCGAGGCGGCCTGTCCATCCGCGCCGGCGGGCCGAGGCCCGAAAACGCAAAAACCCGAGGATATCAGCAAGAATAAAATAGATATACTCTTCCTCATCCGGCCTACCTCCGGTTTATTATATCACATTAAGAGCAGAATTGCGAAACCAAATGGGCGGACCCGTTGGACACGGTTATGCATGAGAGAGGCAGGCCTGGCCGGGGATAATATAGAAGCCGGGACACCCGGCCTTGAACCGCGCGTCCCGGCGCAACTCGCAGCTCCCAACATTCCTGTTTTATTCTATCATGTGCGTTTTAGACAGTCAAGCGCATTGTTTTGCGCACTGAAAGGCCTGATTTAACACCTTGACACCGCGGGCTTTCGTGACGATGATATCCATGTAAGTTAACTCTTGGTTAAATTTCTTACTGTCAGTTAAATAACATGCCTGGGGGCATACAGATATGATTGATGGGTCCGCACGCAAGACGGCCGCCGGACGCCGGCAAAGAGAGAGAGCGACGCGCAGAAAGGAGATTATCGATGCCGCCCAGGAGCTCTTCTTCTCTAAGGGCTTCGAGAACACCACCATGGACGAAATAGCGGAGAGGGCTGAATTCGGCAAGCCAACCCTGTATGCCTATTTCAAGAGCAAGGAAGAGATACTCTTCCACGTGCACATGAGAGGCCACGCCATCAAGATGGACATGCTCAACCAGGCCATCGCAAAAGGACGCAATGGATACGAGCGGTTTCGCGCGATGGGTTACGCCTATTTCGAGTTCTATCTTGAGAACCCGGAGTATCTCCGAATTCAGTCCCACTGGGATTACCAGGGATACGATTTCGACAAGTTCAGCGACGCGGTGAGCAGATCCTATCGCGACTGGCACGATTCGTTCAAACGGCTGTGCGATGTATACCAGGATGGAATAGCGGATGGAAGCCTCCGGGGAGATGTGGACGTGGACAGAACCGTGGATCTCTTCTTCATGACGCTGAGGCTGGCGGCCAATCAGGTCCTGCTGATCAAGAATCCCGACATCAGCCAGGTGGACGACACGGACGAGGGCCTTTATTTCGACTATCTGAAGCTGTTCTTGCGTGCGATAAGACCGGACACCGGAAAAGAGAGCGAATAACACCAGCAGAGACTCCCCCTGTAGTATCTGCCGAGAAGCTTCCCCTGTATGGAGGATACAAGATGATCTGGCTCCGAATAGGATTTTGCGCTCTGCTGGCGGCCGCCGTGGCCTGGGCCGTCCCGGCTCATGCGCCAGCAGCCGAGGTTTCATTCATTTGCTTTAGCGTGGACTCCGCCTTCGGCGGTCCCGGAGGGGTTTACATAAAAGATATAGACGGCGACGGCCGCAATGACATAATCGGCGCCTCGACCGAGGACGCGGATATCGCCTGGTGGAAAAACGACGGCGGCGACCCAATCGGCTGGACCAGGCAGACAGTCGCGCCGAGCTTCGGAGGGGCCATCTTCGTCTATGCCGACGACATCGACGGCGACCTGGACATGGATATCGTGGGCGCGGGGTCCTTCCGCAACCAGATCGCATGGTGGAGCAACGGCGGACAGGACTCAATCGTGTGGACAAAGCAGATCATACAGAACGGGTTCAACGATGCCCATGAGGTATGCGCCGTCGATATCGACAAAGACGGGGACAAGGACGTCCTCGGAGCCAGCGCCGGCCTGGGCGAAATCACATGGTGGCGAAACGACGGCGGCGATCCCATAGCGTGGACGGCCCAGAAGATCGACTCCGGCTGCGCTGGCGCAAGATCGGCTCGCGCGGGAGACCTTGACGGCGACGGCGATATGGACGTGGTAAGCGCCGGGCTTATGAATAACGAGGTCTCCTGGTACCGGAATGACGGCGGGGATCCCATCGTGTGGACCGAGATCGTGATAACGGGCAGTTTTGGCGCTTCACACATGGTGAGGATCGCCGACATGGACGGGGACGACGACCTCGATATCCTCGGCACGGCATACGCCGCAGACGAGATAGCCTACTGGGAAAACCAGGGAGGCGACCCGGTGGTATGGGTCAAGCGCACAGTCACGTCCGCGCTCGACGGCGCGGTAACCGGCTGCCCGGCGGATATCGACAATGACGGGGATACCGACGTTCTCGGGACAGGCCAGATATCCAATGACGTCATATGGTGGGAAAATCTGGGCGGCGCTCCGGCAGCGTGGAGGAGACACGATATCGATTTGGACTTTGCCGGAGCGTGGCCCGCTCATGCTGACGATGTCGACGGCGACGGGTGCACCGATATCGTTGTCGGCGGATTCACAGCGGATACGATCAAGTGGTGGCGCAATAACTGCGCGGCCGGCGTGGCGAAGCGGGCGGACGACGACCTGCCCGAGAACAGGGCCGCTCGGCTGTACCAGAACCGTCCGAATCCCTTCGCGCCGCTGACCGCAATTGAGTTCGAGGTGAGAAGAGGTTCATATGCGCGCCTCACCGTTTACGACGCCTTGGGACGGCGGGTCCGCACCCTCTTTGAGGGCCCGGCCGAAGGTAGACACGGCGTCGCCTGGGACGGGCGGGACGAAGCCGGAAGAACCGTGGGGGCCGGCGTATACTTCGCGAAGCTCACGGCAGGCGGAGGCGAAGATACGATGCGAATGATCCTCTTGAAATAGAACTGGAGCCGGGTCGGCTCCGGACACATCACTCAAGAGCCAACAGCAAACGTGAAAGTGTGGGACCGTCGACCCGGCTTCTCTTAAACCTTCCCGGCCGAACGCGCTTTATGAGGCCCCGCACAAGTGCTATCATTCCGGGGGTCATACCCGGCCGCAAGGAGGCTGAGACAATGCCCGGAATAGACGCATTCATGAACGAGAACGAAGCGCAACTCGAAGAGGTCATGGCGGCGATAGAAGCGTCACGGGACGCGCTGATAGCCCGGCTTCGGGAGATCGCCGAAATCCCGTCGCCCACCTTCGAGGAGAGCCGGAGGACGG
>JASFEA010000158.1:0-7005 GCA_050125095.1 bacterium | reverse complement strand
GAAACCCGTCCCGCCGGTTATGAAAACTCGCATGGCACCCTGCCTTCCGGCATCGCTGCCCCGGAATCCCGCATCCTATCTACACGTCACGGCCTTTGCCCGAATCCGTGACCTCGACGAGATCCCCGGGGTAGGGCTCGAAAAAAGTCTGCTCGGCCAGGTAGGGGCGGTCGTAGCGCGCGAGCCAGGAGTTGACTATTCCCACGGGTACGCTTAAGGGTATCTTCATCTCGCGGTACTTCTCAAGCGAGCCGAGGAAGAAACTCTTCTCGCGGCCCGTCAGCTCGTCGGAGAAATACCCCAGGGCGTGCATGAGAACATTGATGGCCGACGCGCGCCGCGGCGCCTTCGCAAGGGCCCTCAGGAGCAGCGCCTCATAGTCGCGGAGCACCTCATCGATCCTCTTTTTCGCCGGGTTCGCAACCACGCGCCCCATCTCTCTCATGGCATTCTGATTGTAGGCCATTAAGAGGAGTTTGTTTCCGGCCTGGTACTCAACCAGGGACTTCATGGAGCGGGCTTCACGCACAAGGCGGAAGCGCGCAAGCGCGAACACCTTGGTCAGGAAATGCTCTCTTATCTTGAAGTTCCTGAGGCGCCCCTCGTCTTCAACGGCCAGGTCCCCGAAAGCGGCCATCACCTCCCTGCCGAAAAAGCCCGCGCCCTTGCCCGATGCCGGCGCTTTTCCTTTGCCGCCGTAGATCTTCACTTCTTTCATGCCGCAGGAAGGCGAACGAAACTTGAGGATGAACCCGTCCACCGGGCCGAGCCCTTCAAGGAACCCGCGCGTGAATCCCTTCATGTCGTCGGTGACGTCCCTCTGAGTCGCCGGCTGCCACAGTCTCTCCTCGCCCCCCTCGGATATGATCCTTATCGGATCCCGGGGCACTCCCAGCCCGATCTCAACCTCCGGGCACACCGGAATGAAATCGACAAAATCCTTGAGCGACCCTACCACCTCGCTGGGTATCATCGCCCCGTTGTACCTGCACGAGTCGAACTCGATGCATTTGCTCACAACGATCGACGGTCTGACATGCTCTCCCAAGCTCAGGTCCTCCACATCGGGGCTATCTGTTCAGCAAGTAGAATGCGGCGTTGACTGCCGTAGCGAAACTCACCCAGGCAAGATAAGGGATGAGCATTACGGCGGCCGCGCGGGACAAGGCAAAGAACTTGACAATGGTTATCAGAATGGCCACCCACAGGAGACCTATCACGACCAGCCCGGCAAGAGGCGCCCGCAGCCCGAAGAAGACCGGGGTCCAGAGGCCGTTGAGCAGGAGCTGAACCGCGAAGGCCCAGATGGCGACTGCGACGCCGGGGAAGTCGATTCCCTTCCGCCAGATGAGGAACAGGGCTACTGCCATCAGAATATAGAGCCCCGTCCAGACTGGAGCGAAAATCCAGTCGGGCGGTGAGAAGGGCGGCTTGTTTGCGAAAGCGTACCACGTCGGAATCGCCTTGGCGTTTATCATTGCCCCTACAAAAGCGGGGATCATGCAGATGATCACGCTGAAGGCAAGCTTGACTATGTCGTCTGAACGCAGTCTTTCCATTGCTGTCTCGCCCCGGTGATGAAGAATATAGAATCGGGCGAGTCCCGGTGTCAACCATAATCGGCCAATTAGGTCTTGAGCGGCCGCCGGCATCTGTTATGTTGGGATTCGTGGACAACTTCTACGACAACCCGGAATACTATGACCTCGCCTTCTCCTGGCGCGATATCGCCGGGGAGGTCGACTTCCTCGAGGAGTGCTTCGCCCGCTACTCCAGAATACCCGTCAGACATGTACTCGAGCTCGCCTCAGGCACGAGTCCCCATATCGAGGAGCTCTCGAGGCGCGGCTACCGCTATACCGGGCTCGACATCAGCAAGGCCATGGTAAAGTGGTCGGAAGCAAAGGCCCGGGACCTCGGCATCGACGCCACCTTCATCGAGGCCGACATGGCCGACTTCAACCTGTCCGAGCCCGTCGACTTCGTCGTCACCATGTGCGGCTCGCTCTACACGAGATCGACGGCGGGGTTCATGTCCCACCTCCGGTCGGTCGCCCGGGCGCTGAGGCCCGGCGGGCTCTATTTCCTCGACTGGTGCATCAATTTCGAGTGGAATCAGCCCAAGGGCGAGCAGAGATGGAAGATGAAGCGCAGGGGCGTCGAGATGAAGCTGCGCTTCATTGAAGAGGTGATCGACCCCGCCTCCCAGATCGCCCGCCACAGGCTGATCGGCGACCTCAATGACCGGGGCCGCGAGCATCACTTCGAGAGCCGGAACACCGTACGGGTGATATTGCCGCAGGAGTTCCTCCTCCATCTCGAGAAGTGCGGTGAGTTCGAATTCCTGGGCTGGTGGAACAACTGGGACCTCGAGCGGCCCATGGAGAAAGAGGAAAGCGCCAACCGCCCCGTAACCCTCATCCGCCGCAAGTAGGCGCTCATCAGCCGGGGCAACATCGTTTGGTTTCCTGCATCCAATCTAGTATACTATGCACAAGGAGTGCGTAAGGTTGCCTACCGCGACCCCGTGACCCTCACCGGAGGGAGAGACACGAGATTAAAGAACCTGACTGCGGCGCTGCTTCTGGCGGCCCTGCTTCCGGCCCCGGCCGGGCCGGCTGCAGCCGGAGACGGCGATACGGCCCGGGCGGGCGATGGGGCCATGGACGGTTGGACGTCAGCCCGTGAGATAACCGCATCCGACACATTGTTCTCGGGCACTTACGTCGGGGGCGGGGTGTCGGACTTCATGCTGGAGAACGACCGGATCGCCGTCGTGATATCAGAGACCGGCTATGAGTCGCCGTATTCCCTGAGCGGCGCCAATATAGTCGACGCGGGCCTCCGGGCCGAGCGGATCGACGGCATCATGGAGTTCTACTCCCACTTCGACGATGCCTGGCCGCGCCAGGCGGTGTACTCCTCACTGGAGATCATAGAAGACGGCACCGGCGGAGGCCCGGCCGTCATCAGGGTCACGGGGCTCGACTCCAAAGACCCCTATCTCACGGTCGCCACAGAGTACTCGCTCGAGCCCTCGGCCGACTACGTCACGATCTCAACCACCTTAATAAACAACGGAGGTTCGACCTTCGAGTCATTCGAGCTGGGCGACGCTTTCGCATGGGGCGACTGCGAGAAGTACGCTCCGGGACGGGGCTTCGCACTATGGGGCGACGCCACCTCGGCCTGGGTCGCGGGAACGAACGAGCTGGTGAGTTACGGCTACGCGGGCGCGGACATGGCCAATGTCCATGGAGACCATGACGACTTCTGGTCTCATCTGAGCGTCGACGTGACGTCGATTGAACCTGGCGATACTGTGACCTATGAGCGCTACCTGGCAATCGGCGGAGGCGACATAGCCTCGGTCGCCGCGGCACTGCACGAGGCCACGGGAAAACCCACCGGCACAATCTCATGCTCTGTATACGACGAGCTGACCGGAATCAGGTTCCAGGGCGCGGCGGTCAATGTCTATGACCCTTCCGCGGCTCCATATCTGCAGATGATCACCGACGGCGAGGGCCTCGCCTCCACCACCCTGCCCCCCGGGACCTGGCATCTCGAGGCGGTGAGGGACGGCTACCTTACGGGCACGGCAGTCATCACCATGAATGAAGGCGACGATCTCTCCCATGACTTCGCCCTTGAAGAGATGTCTGGAATCGCGGGGCTCGGTGACACGCTGACGGTCATACAGGTGCCGCTTCTCAATATCCCGTCGTTTGTGAAGCCCGGAGAGACTCTGACAATTGAATGCGACGCCGACCCCTCTGTTACCGGCTGGGCCGCCGCTATTTCAAGAAACGCAAATTCACTGCCGCTCGAGGTCGTATCGAGCGCCTACGATCCAAACACACTCTGGTGGACGATTTCGGCCGTCGTACCCGACGTCCCGCTCTACGGCCTCTACGACCTCACGGTATCTGCGGACGGCGGAATCTGGGATACGACGCGCCACGCGGTGGAAGTTATTCCCGACTTCAAGCACGACTACTACTTCATTCACCTTACCGACACCCACCTCCCGACTCACCGCTTTTACTACCAGACCGGGGCGGACACAGATTCATCCGAAATGACGGACCTGCGCGAGGTTATCGCCGATGTCAATATCATCAACCCCGAGTTCGTGCTCTTGACCGGCGACCTGGTGAATGAAGGAGAGCTCGAGGACTTCCTCGACCGGCGCTATTACAGCAAGGCGCAGCGCATGCTCACGGAGTTCGAAGTGCCCGTGTTCCTGACTGCCGGCAATCACGACGTCGGCGGCTGGAGAGACACGCCGCCTCCCGACGGCACGGCCCGGCGCGACTGGTGGAGGTTCTTCGGCTGGAAGCGCCTCGACTCGCCGCCCCCCGGAGCGCCTTGGTTCACCCAGAACTACAGCTTCGACTACGGGCCGGTGCATTTCGTGGGGCTGGAGGCCTATGACAACTACGACAGGTGGCGCTACAGCATATACGGCTCCGACAGCTTCACGTCCCGCCAGATGCAGTGGCTCGCCCAGGACCTCGCCGCCGCCTCCGGGAGCGCCGCCCAGGTTCTCTTCTATCACTATGACTTCTCGCGCCAGATCAACCTGAACTCACTGGGCGTAGAGATGGCGCTTTGGGGGCACATACACAGCGACGCGGGCAGCATCACCGGCCCCACTTATAACCTGGCGACCGACAATGTGTGCGACGGCGAGCGCTCATACCGGGTGGTGCGCGTTTCGGGCGGGGTTCTAACGCCTTCCGCCACCATCTCGGCCGGTCGCGACGGGCGCAACCTCAACGTTTACTACCTGCCGGCGAACGATGGCACTCGCGACTCGGTGACAGCCCACGTCACCAACGACATCGGGCAGCGTTTCGAGCACGCCATGCTCAAGTTCCTCATGCCCCCGAATTGCGACAGCGTGGCGGTCACGGGCGGGACGCTCATCGGCGTGGAGAGCCTGGAGGACGCCGACATGTACTATGTCGGTGTGGACATCCTCCCCTCCTCCATGGAGGTCACAGTCAGAGTCGACTCGTGCTCCCAGGGCTCAGACGCCACGGCTCTCAGACTGTCCCCCAACCGGCCCAATCCCTTCAGCCCGAGCACCCAGCTGAGTTTCACGCTCCCATCCGCCGGATACGCCAGGCTCGCCATCTACGACATCAGAGGGCGTGAGGTGCGTGTGCTCGTGGACTCGAGCCTCGAGCCCGGCCCTCATGGCCGCGAATGGGACGGCAGGGACAAGGACTCAAGGCCTGTCTCATCGGGGATCTACTTCGCGAGGCTCGTCTTCGGAGGCGAGGACCGCGTTCAGAAAATGGTGCTCGCGCGCTAGTCTCTGACATCACTTACCTTGACCCCCCTCTCAATGCTGCGCTATCATCGTCGTGGTGCAAACATGACCTCCAATGAAGACATCAGCATGGCCGGCATCGACGCAGATTACAGACCCACGTTCCGCGACTTCTACTACCTTATGAAGTGGAAGGTCACGAAGATCCTACTGGTTTCAAGCCTGTATGATGCCTTCACGCTTGAAGAAGAGGGGCTCCTTACGGAGCAGATATCGGGCGAGTACCAGGAGCTTGCGCTGTCCTCCCCTCCCCAGGTCGTGCGCGTTCCATCCGGCGAGCAGGCCCTGAGGGAGCTGAGCAACAGCAGATACGATCTTGTCATTACCATGAGCCAGGTCGTCGATCTGGACCCCTGCGAGTTCTGCGGTCAGGCGAGACGCATACAGCATGATGTTCCCGTCATGCTGCTTGCCACCGCACCCGATGAGGTTTCGATGTTTCTCGCAGGAGAAGAACGCGGGCGCTTCGACAGGGCATTTTACTGGACCGGCGACGCAACCCTCCTCCTGGCCATCATCAAATGCGTGGAGGATATGAGAAACATCACCGCAGACACCCAGCACGGGGTGGTCAAGGCCATCCTCGTCATCGAAGACTCACCGGTGGACTACTCGAGCTTCTTGCCCACACTCTATACAGAGATCATGAAGCAGACACAGGCCCTTATCGCCGAAGGGCTCAACGAGCAGGAGAAGTGGTTCCGGAAGAAAGCCAGGCCCAAGATCCTGCTGGCCGAGACCTTCGAGGAGGCTGAGGAGATCTATCGGACATACGGGGAGCACCTCTTGGGTATCATCACCGACGTCGCGTACCCCAGAGGGGGCCGGCTTGAAGAGGAAGCCGGCTTCCGATTCATCAAAGAAGTGGCGCGCGACGATATCCCCGTGCTCGTCCAGTCGAGCAATCCGGAGCACGGGAAGAGAGCCGGTGAACTGGGCATACCATTCCGTCACAAGCATCCTGACACACTGCCGCAGGGCATTCGCGATTTCCTCAAGAAGCATCTTGGTTTCGGGGACTTCGTCTTCAGGTTGCCGGACGGAAGCCAGGTCAAACGCGTGTCCGACATAAGGGAGTTTCTCGACGTTATCCAGAAGGTGCCGCTCGAGTCCATACGGCATCACGGCATGAGAAACGACTTCTCCAGGTGGCTGATGGCCCGCGGAGAGATAACACTGGCGAGGGAGCTCAAACCCAAGAGGGTATCCGACTTCAAGGACAACGCCGAAGTGCGGGAATACCTGGTCGGGGCCATAAGGAAGTCCAGGCAGGAAAAACGCGCAGGCGCAATCACCGAGTTCTCGGAAGAGGACTTCGAGTTCGAGGGTACGTTCACGCGGCTCGGCGGCGGCTCGATGGGCGGCAAGGGAAGAGGGCTCGCTTTCCTCTCGCTGCTTCTTCACCATAGCGATGTGAGGAACAAGTTTACGGACTGCAGGGTGCGGCTGCCCGACACGCTCGTTATCGGAACCGACGTTTTCGACAGGTTCATGACCCAGCACAACCTCTATGAGCGCATGGGCGAAGACCTTTCGAACGGTGAGGTGGCCCGGCATTTCTTGAGCGCAGAGTTCCCGGAGGATATCGGGGACTCGCTGCAGGTCTTCCTCTCCCATGTGCGGGAGCCCCTGGCGGTTCGCTCGTCGAGCCTCCTGGAGGATTC
>JASFEA010000157.1:0-7045 GCA_050125095.1 bacterium | reverse complement strand
CGATCTGGGTGGCAGCGTTGCCCGTGAAGCAGCAAGCGTTGAATTTGGGTGAGGAGTAGTAGCATGCCACTCCCCCGCCGTCCTCACGGTAGCCGCCCATCACGGTAACGCCCTCCAGTACCGAGGTGGTATCCTCATTGCTGTCGAATATGAAGCCCGTATGCTGGTCGCCGCCCGAGGCCTCGCAGTCGATCACGCATAGGTTGCAGTCGCCGCTCTGGGATCTCACCACTATGGCCTTGCCCTTAAAGTCAATGTCGCGATTGCCCGCGCCCGTGTATGTGCCGTCCGCAAGAAGAACCGTGTCGGCGGCCGCGGCCGAGTCGATGCCGGCCTGAATCGTCGGGGCGTCTCCCGAGCCGTCATCTTCAATTAGCCATGTCCTTGCTCCGGCGGCAGCGGGCAGGGCCAGGACGAGCAGGATGACCGGTATGAGTGGGGACTTCATAATGATCTCCTTCCTTCGCAATAGTGCTCTGCGTTCTCGGCAAAAAGCTGCACGATACCACTTTATACGAAGGCGCGGAGATGTTCAATCCCAAACCTTGGTGGAGAGAAGGCCGGGACTACCAGTTGTAAAGGTAGGTCAGAGCGAAGTTGTCGAAGTCGGCGCCGATGCGGGTGCTCACACCGCTCGACCATGTGAGCTTTAAGTTCTGAGCCCTCGCAAGCGGGAGGGCGAAGGTGGCCCCGATCCGGGTATTGTCCTGGAAGTCGTGCCTCCCGACCCCCTCCAGCGTGGTCGTACCGCCCCTGGCGTATAGTCCGTCGACGCCCAGCCACATCCTGGGCTCGAAGTGGTATATGACATGGGCCTGGAAGATGCCCACGGGTTCCTGCGAGAGGGTCTGGCCGCCGTAGTAGTCGCTGTTATCGGTGAAAAAGAAGAGACTGGCGTAGCCCTCGAAGATCCAGTCACGCACCCTGTGGGAGACGGCGACCTCTCCCCTGAAGGTCCAGCGGTTGGAGCCCAGGTTGATAAGCCGCGTGGTGTCGTATTTGCCCAGCGGCGGCAGGACCTGGATGCTTGCGCCGACCAGGGTCTTCTGTTTCCATTTGACGAACTCGGCCGGCGCCAGGGCCGGTGAGCCCGCGAAGTTCAAGGTGAACCGGACCCTGGGATCGCTCAAGCCGTTCCATGTCCGGGAAGAGTCCCGGAGATTGACCTTGGCGCTGGCGTCCATCCACGTGTATGGTACCTGAACGTCGAACTTGGCGGTCATCCCTCCCAGGCTGAAAGCGCGGGCATAGCCGATGACCGGGGTGTGGAGGTTGCCCTTGAGGTCCTCAATTACGGTGCCGTTCAGCATTATCTCGCCGCGCGAGTACTTGTAGACTACCGCGATGAAGTTGGTTCCCTTGGGCACGTTGGCGTAGAGGCGAGCCTCTACGTCTTGGGCACGGGCACCGGGGGGCAAGGCTGGAATAAGAAGCACAAGCAGTATGAGCGTGAGCCATGCTATCGCGCGCGTTCGTTGCATGAATCCGTCCTCCATTCCTTGGTCAAGGCCCGGCGGGAATAGAAATGGTCGGGGCGACTGGATTTGAACCAGCGACCACTGGCCCCCCATGCCAGTGCGCTACCAGGCTGCGCCACGCCCCGACCCTTATCTTCAGACTAATGCTATAATATGGAAGGGCGGCTATCAAGTCAATTCGCCCGCTCCGCCTTTCCCGCCTGTCGTTCCCTTCGTTCTGCCTGCGGCTCTTGCCATCCATCGCGCGCTCTCATCCATCCCTGGACTCAATGGAGTCCCGAATCGTCCGGCCCCCGGGCAGCTTGCCGCGCAGGTTTCTTAAGCGCTCATCTAGATGCTCATGCGGCGTGCCCGGGATTGTGCATCTTAAGACCTGACCCCTACTTGACGGAGTCTAAGATCTTCTGCATCTCGAGAAGGTCCTTCTTAATCCCCTGAATGAGCCGGGCGCGTTTGCCTTTGGGCGCCGGGACCTTGATCCTGTCCGCCGCGCTCTTGGTCTCGAGCAGCTTCTTCTTGGCGCCGGCTATGGTGAAGCCGTCTTCATAGAGAAGCTTCTTGATCAAGAGTATGAGCTTGATGTCGCTCGAGCGGTAAGTCCGGTTCCCGGCCCGGTTCTTCTTGGGCTTAAGGGCCTTAAACTCGGTCTCCCAGTACCGCAGCACATGCGGCTTCACACTGGTAAGCTCGGACACTTCCGTAATCGAATAGTAGAGCTTATCCGGTGTCTTTTTCCTCATATCCTAACTCCTGCTCTACCACCATACCTCAGGCTTAGGGCTTCTAAGCATGAGGTCCTTGATCGCTTCCTTTGGTGACTTATCTTCAAAAAGGATCTTGTTGACTTCCTCCGATATCGGCATCTCGACATCATATTTCCCGGCAAGCCCCACGGCGCTTCTTGTGGTCTTGACCCCCTCTGCGATCATTACCATGCCGTCCAGGATTTCCTTGAGCTTCCGTCCCTTCCCGAGCTCCTGGCCCACGAAGCGGTTCCGGCTGTGTTGCGACGTGCAGGTCGTGATAAGATCGCCTATCCCCGCAAGCCCGGCGAAGGTCTGCTGCCGCGCCCCCATCTTGACCCCGAGCCGCGTAATCTCGGCAAGCCCCCTTGTCAAAAGCGCGCCCTTGGTATTATCCCCGAAGCCCAGCCCGTCAGTGATGCCCGCGGCGATTGCGATCACGTTCTTCACCGCAACGCCTATCTCGACGCCCACGATATCCGTATTTGTATAGACGCGGAACATGGGGGTTGCGAAGTTCTGCTGGACGTAGCGGGCCGTCTCCTCATTAAGCGACGACGATACAATGGCTGTCGGGAGCTCGCGCGCCACTTCCTCGGCATGACTCGGCCCCACCAGGACGGCGATTCTATCCTGAGGGACTCCCCCCACTTCCTCCACTATCTCGCTCATGCGCATTAAGGTCTTCTGCTCGACCCCCTTGGTGGCCACTACCACCGTCTCGTTTCCCTTCATAAGAAGCGCAGCCGCCCTGACCGTATCGCGCAGCACATGGGACGGCACAACCAGCAGGACGATGTCTGCTCCCGGAATCGCCTCGGCCATGTCGGATGTCACTGTGACGGACTCGGGGATCTCTATCCCGGGGAGCATGGCCTTGTTCTCGCGCGTCTCTTTCATGGCCCGGGCGCGCTCGTCGAAGAACTCCCACATGGAGACTTGCTGGCCGCGGCCGTCCAGGAGCACGGATAGAGCCGTTCCCCAGCTCCCGCCGCCAAGAACCGCTATCTTCACCTCGCCGTTCTCCGTTCTGTTCTCCCTTCTGCTCCCGCTTGTGTCCCTCTTTATGTTGCCCTCTGTGTTTCCCCTTCCCCCTTCCATCAGCGGGACTCCTCGGCGCGCTTGCCGATCCTGTTTTCGGTGCCCTTTATGAGACGCCGGATATTCGACCTGTGGGTCACGACGACCAGCACGGCAACGAGAAGCGCGAAATAGAAAACCGGACTCGCCCGGTATCCGTCTCTATCCAGAATCCATATCAATACGGGAAGCGCGACTGCGCCCGTTATTGAGCCCAGGGACACGTATCGGAACGCGGCGAAGAGAATCGCCCATATCCCCAGACAAATCGCGGTCGGAAGGGGCGCGAGTCCCAGGAACACGCCTACCGCCGTGGCGACTCCCTTTCCACCCCTGAACTTGACTACAGGACTGGTGACGTGTCCTGCGATGGCGCCTAGGCCGCATAGAATAGCCGTGTATTCCCATCCCGCGCCCAGTCTTGCAATTAAGACAACCGCGACGAGGCCCTTGGCCACGTCCAGCCAGAAGACGATGAAGGCCGGGGCCCTGCCGAAAGCGCGGTAGACATTGGTGGCGCCGATGTTGCCGCTGCCGATAGTCCTCAGGTCGACGCCGCGCGCCCGGCCGTATATGTAGCCGATGGGCACCGAGCCCAACAGATAAGAGAACACTATGGCGAGAACCGTCCCCATCATCACTTGCCCCTGCTTACTTCTCCTTGCTTACTTGCCATTTCTTATCGGCACTTCCTTACTCGTGTCTCCTTACTTACTCTTCCTTATGCTGACGCGCACGGGCACGCCCTCGAACGGATATATCCGGCGAATCACTTTCTGTATATATCTCCTGTAAGCTTCATTGAACATCCTGGGGTCGTTCACGAAGAGCGTGAACCTCGGGGGCCTGCCCTCGACCTGCGCCGCGTAATAGACCTTGGGGTGACGCTTGCCGCGTCCCGAAGGCGGCCTCCTCTCCAGCGCGGCTTCGATCTCTGCATTCAGGGCGCCCGTCGGGATGCGGATATCGAGGTTCTGCCTCACCTGGAAGCAGGTCTCGAGAAGCTTATTAATACCATGTCCCGACTCGCATGATATGAAGACTACGGGGATATGCCTTCCGCGCCTCATCTTCTCAGCCACCATGCGGCGGTGCTCGGTGACATCCTTCTCCCCGAAGAGGTCCCACTTGTTCCACGCCAGCACCATGCCCTTCCCCGTCTTCTCGATGTACTGGGCTATGGTGAGATCCTGCTTGGCAAGGCCCTGCGTGGGGTCTACGACAAGTAGCGCCACGTCGCAGCGATCGATCGCGGCGATGGAGCGGATGTTGGCGTACTTCTCGAGGTCGGAGGCCGTGCGCGACTTGCGGCGGAGGCCCGCCGTGTCAACGAGCTTTAAGGGCCCGAACTTGGTCTCGACGAAGGTGTCGATGGAGTCGCGCGTCGTCCCCGGCTCCGAGTCCACTATCACGGTCTCGCCGCCGGTGAGGCGGTTTACGAGCGACGACTTGCCCACATTGGGCTTCCCCACGACCGCGATGGCTGCCGCCGTCCTGGCCTCCCGCGCGGCTTCCGGGAGTTTGTCTACTACGGCATCCAGGAGATCTCCAACATTTGTGCCCTGCTCGGCCGAGATCTCCAGAAAGTCACCGAGCCCCAGCTCGTAGAACTCCCCCGTCGCCTCCTCCGCACCGCGGGCGTCCGTCTTGTTAACGGCGAAGACGAAGTCCTTCTTGCTCTCTCTTATGAGCTGGGCGATCTCGGCGTCCATGGGGCTCACTCCCGTCTTGGCGTCGGCGATGAAGAGCACGACCTCGGCCTCATCTACGGCCGTCCTGACCGCGCCCCGGACGAGGGTCTCCATCTTGTCCTTGGATGAGGGAAGCAGCCCGCCCGTATCCACGATGATGAAGTGCTTGCCCGACCAGTGGGTCTCGCGGTAGTTCCGGTCGCGCGTCACCCCCGGCTCGTCGTCAACGATGGCGACGCGGCCTCCGACGATGCGGTTAAACAGCGTGGACTTTCCCACATTGGGCCGACCCACGATGGCGACGACCGGTAGTTCCCGGCCGGCGGCCTCGTTACCGACTTCCGTGCCTTTATCTTCCATTACAAGTGCCGGGTTCATTGCCCAAGTACCGCTAAGCGAACCTCTCCTCGAGCTCATCCAGGGTATCCCGGATATCAATGCTCCCCGGGATGACCGGGATGCCGAACTCCTTCTCCAGGTCCTCGACCTTCATGCCGTCTAATGTAAGCCCGTCGGCGTTCACCATATCGGGCGGGAGGATGACGGCGTCGAAGCCCTTGAGGCGTGGCTTCAGGGCCAGGACGTCCTTGCCCGGGAGAAGCCCGCTCACGGTCACGATGTCGCCGAACAGCGAGTTATGAGGAGCGAGCACGTTGGCAATAATGCCTTCATTGCGAAGAATCCCTGCGACCTCGACAAGATAGGGCTTTGCCAGCGTGCCAGTCACAAACGTTATCCACTTGTCTCTTAAGACTTCAGGTACTATGGCCTCGGCGGCGCTGTCTATGAGTATGCGCAGCATGCCGATGCCGTTTTCGACCTGCGGGTAGTCGTCATAATAGGGCGAGTCGGGAAGCGCCATGCCGGCCTTGATGAAGAACTCATCGGCGGCGTAAACGACGCCGTTACCCGTCCTCTGGCGCATGCGGTGGTTGAAGCCGCGCACCAGGCGGACGACGTCTCCGGCGAGCTCCTCATCCACGGGCTCGAGCTCGGGAAGCCCCTCCCTGTAGGCCGTAAGCCCCACCGGGACTACGCCCACAGAGACAATCATCTCTCCCATCTCCACCAGGTCCTCGATGGTCTCTCTTAAGACATCGCCCGAGTTATACCCCGGGACCACGACGATCTGGGTATGGAACTGAATGCCCTTCTCGCCCAGCCGTTTCATGGTGTCGATGACGTGCTCGGGAGTCTTGTTCCCCAGCATCCTCTCCCTTACCTCCGGCTGCGTGGAGTGCACGGATACGTAAAGAGGCGAGAGGCGCTGCTCCACTATCCGCTCCTCGTCCTCGGGCGTGAGGTTGGTAAGCGCGAGGTAATTGCCGTGGAGGAAGGAGAGCCGGTAGTCCTCGTCCTTAAAATACAGCTCCTTCCGGAGGCCCTTGGGCATCTGGTCGAAGAAGCAGAAGACGCAGTTGTTGTGGCATTCGTGGATGTCGTCCATGTCGACCTCCACCCCGAGCGGCACCCCGGGCTCGCGCTCGAAGTCGGCTGTCTGTGCGGCGCCGCCCCGCTCGTACTTCATGACATACGTCTGGTCGAAGGACGCAACATAGAGGTCCAGGAAATCGTCTATGGGCATGCCGTTTATCTCGAGGATCTTATCCCCGACCTTAAGGCCCGCTTCGGCTGCGGGTGAACCCTTGTGCACGGCCTTGAGGACAACGCCGGCCGGTTTCCTGTTTTTCCTGGTCTTTGCTGGGGTTCCGGTAGGGTTAGGTAGTGCAGTCACCTGGGCCTCCTTGATGAAAAAAGTGGAGCGGGCAACGGGACTCGAACCCGCGACCCTCAGCTTGGGAAGCTGATACTCTACCACTGAGTTATGCCCGCACCACAGATGTAACTTATTGCAATACAGCGCGTTTCGCTAACTGACGCAAAACTACCAGAATGCGGGAATCAGGTCAAGCAAAAGATGATATCAGAAATCACTTTCAGGAAGCGACATAAGTGAGTCCACCTTAAGGGTGCTAACCCCGTAGCGGGACTGGAGTTGGCCCATGGCGGTATAGGCCTGGCCGTACTTGAGCCGGAGGTTCACCAAGCGGGC
>JASFEA010000156.1:0-7051 GCA_050125095.1 bacterium | reverse complement strand
ATTGTGGCGTCAAGGTCGCCTGCGCCCTGGACGAGGTTGAGAATCCTCAGGAGAAGATTTATCTCGCGGTTCCGCTCTTTAAGCTCCTCATTCCTGAGATAGAGGTCCCTGACGAGAGCCATGAGATGGGGGCATGTGGATTCCCCGGAGAGCAGTCCCCCGCCCTGCTCGCATGCCGCGCACTTGGCGGGATCGAGCCCCGGATTGTCCTCACATGCCGGGGCCTCACAGGAAGTGATTATGCAGGGCCGTCTCTCATCCGCGCCGCTCATCTGGCCGCCTATCCGGAGCCGTAACCCTGGGGGTGCTCCGAGTGCCATTCCCAGGCCGACCTGACTATGTCTTCAAGAGACGCGTATTCGGGGGTCCAGCCCAGGACCTCCGCGGCTCTTTTCGAGCTGGCCACAAGCACCGCGGGGTCGCCTGGGCGTCTTGGCGCGACCTCGTAAGGTATGTCCCTGCCGGTCACCTTCTCCGCGACCTTTATCACGTCCAGCACGGAGAAGCCCTTGCCGTTTCCGAGATTGATGCGGTCGGACCGGCCCTCTCTCAGCAGGTCGAGCGCGCGCACATGCGCGTCGGCGAGGTCGCTGACATGTATGAAGTCCCTCACGCAGGTGCCGTCGTGGGTCTTGTAGTCCTTTCCCATGACGCTGAACCTGGGGATCTTCCCGAGCGCCGCCATGAGCACATTGGGTATGAGATGGGTCTCCGGGGTGTGGTCTTCGCCCAGATCCCCTGCGGCGCCGGAGGCGTTGAAGTACCTTAAGGCAACGCTACTGAGCCCGTATGCCGCCCCGCAGTATTCCAGAAACTGCTCGAAGGCGAGCTTGGTGTATCCATACGGGTTAAGCGGGGCCCTGGGGTGATCCTCGGGTATGGGGACCTCGCTCGGCTCGCCGTAAGTGGCGGCCGATGATGAAAACACAATCGACTTCACGCCGGCCGCGAGCATCGCCCGTACGAGGTTTACTCCATTTGCGATATTGTTCTCGAAATACTTGAGGGGGTTCTCGATTGACTCGCCCACGAGGGCGCTCGCGGCGAAGTGCATGACGAATTCGGGCTCGAACTTCTCCAGCACGGCCGTGAGCCGCGCCCCGTCGGCCAGATCCCCCACCTCCAGCGGCACACCGTCGGGCACAGCCTCCCTGTGGCCCTCCGAGAGATTGTCGTAAACCACGACCTCAAAGCCCCGCTTTGCAAGCAAATCCACGGAGAACGAGCCCACGTAGCCGGCCCCGCCTGTGACCAGTATCCTGTCTCCCAAGCCCCCTCCTTTTGTTACCGTCCTCAGCAGACTCAAACGTATATCACGCCCCGGACGGTGTCAAGTTCACTCCCATCTATCGGCAGCGCGGCGTCAGTCCTTAAAACACCCTGGGGTCAGGTCTCCAAATGCACATCCTCAGGGGTCAGGTCTCCAAATGCACAATACCCTCAGCGCGGATAGGAAGGCGTCCCGCCCGGGCTTCGTGTTTTAGAGAAGCCACCGGTGGAACGCCGGGTATCCACAGAAGGCCAACCACTATGCATTTCAAGACCTGACCCCCAAAATGCGGGTATCCACAGAAGGCCAACCACTGTGCATTTCAAGACCTGACCCCCAAAACGCACATCCGCCGCCATAAGGTATTGTATTATTATATCAAGTTTACTAGATTTCGCACATGGTGGTGAGGTTTGGCGGGATGGGCCATCAGGACCGGTTATGCTTGACTTTGAATCGGGGCTGTGATAAGCTGGTCTTAGTCTGAAGGTAAAGCCCCATGCCTTGGCTCTACTGATCGCCACCTGGAGAGGTGAGACAAGACATGGTGCACATCTCAACTGACCGTGATTTCTCACGGCAGATCGCTACCGAACACGGTGAGGCCAGCCTCCAGTATTCGGTGGCCAGGATTTACGGAAGACCCGACGAAACCCTCCGCAGCGGGAAAGTGCACACGTGGTACTACTTCGATGAGCGTGTGGCTTTCGTGTTTGAGGGGAATATCATCCAGAAGGTCGTTGACCTTCTTCCGGGTTCGTAGCGTCTTCTCCGGGGGCCGGCGGTGCCGGCCCGGCCAATTTAAGGATGTGCAGTAGATCTTCAAGGGCAGATACCACCGGTATTTGCCCGAACGCTTCTCTGAACGCCTCCTCAGCCACAAGACCCGTCCTCCCTATGAAGGCTATGCCGCAATCACGGGCCCTCTCACCGTCCTTTATGCTGTCGCCCACAAAGACGGTGGCTTCCGGCCCTGACCCGAACCGGCGCATGGCGTGTTCGAAATGGTCGCGGCCCTTCTCAAATCCGGGCCTGAAGCCCATTACGAGGTCCACTTCGAGGCCCCTCTTCTCCATGAAGTCGAGTATCAGGTCTTCGTAATTGCCGCTCGATACGCACACCTTCGCGCCGCCTTCCCTGATCGCCGCGATGACGGGCATGACGTCCGGAAAGAGGTCGAACCTGTGCATGCTCTCCCGCTTTTCGGTCTCGAATAGCCTGACCGTCTCGGCATTCCGGGCATCTCCCGGGTAGAGGATCTCCATCTGCTGGACAAACGGCAGGCCCGTGGTCTCCACATATGCCCTCCTGGCCCCCTCAGGGGCCATACCGTAACGCCCGACAAGCAGGCCGGCGGCAAGGTCGGTGAGATAAGACATCGTATCCGCCACGGTGCCGTCGAAATCGAGAATGAGAACCCTGATGCCCTCCATGCGCCTTCCCCCGCTGCGGGCTCGCCGGTTGCGGCCGCCTGAAAGCCCGCAGCAAATATCAAATTAGAGCTTGACCCATAGTATTGGCTGTGGCATATCTTGTCAAGCGGACCAGAATGCAGGGCTAGGTTTATCGTTGACTCATGCATTCAACCTGAGATAAGCTCTAGATGTGAAGACCTATCTTATCTGTGAAAAGCAGCAAATATATACAAGAAAGGAGGTGAGAACTTGGGTCTGATCGATCAGATTGAGGAGAAGACCATCGAGAAAGCGTTCGATTCGATGTTAAAGGTGATCTCCCTCGGCGGGAACGACTCCCTGCTAAAGGTCGTCGGCATCGTCGACAAGGTCACCACCAACCCATACTGGTCGGATGTCATCAAGAGCGCACAGAGGAAGTTTGAGGCGGGCCATCCGGGTGGCAAGCTCTCGAACCGCTTCCTGCGCGACATTAACCCCAAGGTGCGTAACAAGCTTCTCCGCAACCTGATAGTCAAGGAGGGCTTGATAGCGCCTAACAGGAGGCACAGAATCAAAGACGAAATGGGTTTCTATCCTCCATCCATCGCAGTAATTAGCCCTACTATGAGATGCAACCTGAAATGTTATGGCTGTTATGCAGGCAATTATACCAGAAACCAGGACCTTCCGCTGGATGTGTTCGATCGCATCATTGAGGAAGGTAAAGAACTCGGAATCTACCTATATGTAATATCGGGAGGAGAGCCCTTCGTCTACGACGGCCTCATTGACATCTTTGAGAAGCACAACGACTGTGTATATCAGGTTTACACGAATGGAACCATGCTCGATGACGACCTCTGCGCCAAGATAGTCGACCTCGGCAACGTCATTCCATGCATCAGCGTGGAAGGCGGCGAGGAGGAAACCGACGGCAGGAGGGGCAAGGGGACTTACGCCAAGATCACTCAGGCCATGGAGAGCCTCAACAAGAGGAACGGCGTCTTCGGTTTCTCGCTCACGGTGACGAGCCAGAACGCCGACCGCGTGACTTCGGACGAGTTCATAGACGACCTCGTCGAGAGAGGGTGTTTCCTCGGTTGGGTATTCACGTATGTGCCTGTCGGTAAGAACCCTGATATCAGCCTTATGCCCTCTCCACAGCAGAGACGGAACGTGGGCAAGCGCGTGAGAGAGATCCGCGCGACGAGACCCATCTTTGTTGCCGATTTTTGGAATGACGGCGACTATGTGGGCGGCTGCATCGCCGGCGGCAGGAGGTATTTCCATATCAACTGCCACGGCGACGTGGAGCCTTGCGTGTTCTGCCATTTCGCAATCGACAACATCAAGGAGAAGAGTCTCAGAGACGTTATCGACTCCCCGCTGTTCAGGAACATCCAGTCGAAACAGCCTTATGCTGAAGACCACCGGATGCCCTGCATGCTGATTGACCACAACAATGTCCTCAGGGACGTCGTCCGCGAGACGGGCGCCCGTCCCACCCACCCGGGAGCGGAATCCCTGGTAACCACCCTGTCACCATCTCTGGATGCCTATCATGACAGGATGGAAACCTGCATCAGGGAAGAGGACATGTCCGAGGAGGCCATCACCAAGGCCGCATAGAGGTTGAGTAACATCGGAGGGGGGCTTCGCGCCCCCCTTCTTTTCAGGTGCCCGATTGACACCCCGCCTGCGCCCAATTATAATCTCCGCATGGGACCTGGATAAACGGAGGTGTGCGTTGAAATCAAGGATTTATGCCTTCTTCACCGGCTTCGTCATCTTCATGCTGGGCGCCGTGGCCATGAGAACTCTGGCATCCGCATTCGGTGACTCGGCCACCAATTCCATGGCCGTGGGTTTCGCCTTGCTGGCGGGTCTGGCGCTGGGCATAGCCTATTTCTCCAACAGATACAGCCGGGCAGCCGGTGGGCGGAGGGCCCTGGGCCTTATTCATCTGGCCGCGGCGATCTGCCTCCTCCTCCTCATAACCATTCTGCCTGCAATGCATCGCGCCTATGGCTTCATACACAGCCTCGGTCCGACCTCAGCCGGAGCCCTGCTCATAGTAAGACTGGTGCTGACGGTGGTCGTCCTCATAGTCCCCGGTTTCCTGCTGGGCGGGGCACTGGTTTTCGCTGCGCTCATGGGCCCGTCGGCCCCTGGCCCTAAGGCGGGCCGCATCATCGCATGCTCCCTCCTGGGACTTGCGGTAGCGGTTCCATTCATGGCCCTCTTGGGCCTCCCCCGCTGGGGCGTTCCCGTTTCCCTGGCGGTGGGGGCCATTATACTGGCGGTCATGAGCGCCACCGGCCTGCTCGACCGCCGGGCCGCAGGCGAAACAAGCGGCGCCGGGAGTGAGCCGACTCCCGGAGGCTACGACTACGGGCTGGCGGGGTCGGGGGTATTCCTCATTTCCTTCTCGGTGATCTCCCAGACCGTGCTCTTCATGAGGGTTCTCCGGCAGGTCACGGGTATCAACGCGTATACATTCCTGGCAAACGCAATGGTCGTGACGCTGGGGATATTCATAGGATGCGCCCTCGTGGGGCGACTCATATACTCCGCCAGGAACGGACAACACTACACGGGCCTTTTCGCAATAGTGGCCACGTTCTATTCTCTTACGGTACTGGGCATGGTGGACGCATTCCCTGTCCGATTCCTCGGCTACATAGACAGCGGCAATGCCACATCAGGCGGTTTCATCCTGGCCTACTTCTACCTGGCGGCCGCGGTCCTGCTCGTGCCCGCCGTACTGCTGGGCGCCGCCCTTGCCGGGGCTGGCAGAGCGGGCGGGACCCGGGAGGCCTTCAGGCGGGTGCTGCTCCCGGCAGTCGAAGGGGCGGCGATCGCCTATGTGCTGGCGCTCCCCGCCGTCGCCGTAGGGCTGGGCCTGGAGACCGGGCTCGTGTTCGTCGCCTGGCTGGGCCTCGCAGGCGGCATTGCGCTCCTGGCCGCGTCCGCAGCCGACCGGAAGATGAAGATCGCGGCGGCGGTCCCCGGGCTCATCATAGCCGTAATACTGACCGCCACCCATTCGCCCTGGAACAGGTCGGCCATGGCAAGCGGCGTCTTCGAGAATCCCCACACATACGCCAATGTGGAGGACGTCTCGGGCGCCATAGGCGCGGGCGACATAATGTACTATGAGGAAGATATCGAGGGCATCGTTGCGGTCGCGAGGACCGGCGACGGGACATTCTTAAGGCTCAACGGGAACACGGTGGGCTCGGCATCCGAGCGTATCGCCCCGGACATCATGGCGGCCCATATTCCGATGCTGATTCACAAAGACCCGCAGAAGGTGCTCCTCCTGGGTCTTGAAACCGGCGTCACCATGGGGTCGGTGCAGAGATACGAGATAAGCAGTGTCACGGTCGCAGAGCCGGTCGAGGCGGTTGCAGAGGCGGCGCGCATGTTTTCTCCTTATAGCAGCAACGCTCTTGAGGACAGGCGCAATAAGGTCGTGAGAATGAATCCGCGCGAGTTCATGATGTTCACCGGCGAGAAATACGACGTAGTCATACATCATGTACGGGCTCATTCCGACCCGGTGCACGCCTCGGCTCTCACTCTCGACTTCATGCTCCTTGCGCGCTCCGTGCTCGAGTACGACGGCGTCTTCTGCTACATGATCGATGTCACCGCAATATCCCGCGATTGCCTCATGACCACGGTCGCGGCTTATATGTCGGCCTTTCCCTACGTAACGGCCTGGTACGCAGGCGCGGGACGCCTCATACTCGCCGGGTCCATGCAGCCCTTTGTTTTGAGCGAGACACTGGCCGCCGGGAAGTTCGAGCGGCCGTGGGTATCGAATGACCTCAAGCGCCTCCAGATAGAGGGCGCCGCGGGCGTGTTCGCAAACCTCATGATGAACCGTGAAGGTCTGCGCGCCTACCTCGGCGCGTTCTCCGGCAGCAACACCGACTCCAGGCCCTGCCGTGCGTGCGACGCCGCCCCAGCCCAGTCGCCGGTGGATGTGATTGCCACGCTCAGCGATATCAACAAGTTCAGTATTAATCCCGTGGAGCTCATAGGTGATTTCGAGAGAGGCTCCATCGACTTCAAGCTCGCCCGCGACCGGTATGACAGATGCCGGGAGGCCCGCAATTACTACGTGGGCTCGTATACCGCCCTGGCGGCCGGCGACGAGAAGGAAGCCTCGAGGCGCCTCGAATACGCCGCGAGTCTTTGCCGGGCCAACGGGCTGATCCAGGAGCGCCTCTCGTACCTTTACATCTATGTGTCGCGCAATCTGGACGCGGCCGGGCGCTTCGATGAAGCCATAAACGTCGCCAGGCGCGCCGTAGAAGTGAGTCCGTATTCCTATCTCGCCTTCTACAACCTCGCAACTCTGGAAAGAAAACGCGAC
>JASFEA010000155.1:0-7133 GCA_050125095.1 bacterium | reverse complement strand
CATCACCTATTTCATAGGGGACGCGACCGGTGGGGAGACCTTTAACAACGTGATGGGATCGGGCCTGCTCTATGTCACGGGCGACCTGGACTGTGCCGGCAACTTCGGCTGGAAGGGCCTCATTTATGTAGAAGGCGATTTCAAGATCACGGGGACGCCGTGGGTGCTCGGAGCCATTGTCGTGAAGGGCACGAGTGACTACGCCTTTACGGGCGGTGATCCCGCGATTCTCTTCAGCAGCGAAGCAATAGACTACTATATCAGGCAGCACCTCAAGTACGTCGAGATCGGCTGGAAAGAGCTGGCGCAGCAGTAGGAATGTGATAACCGGGGTCGCGGCACTCGCCGCGGCCCCGGCCCGCATTATAAACCCGCTTGACTCTCAACTCCTTTAATGGGAACATCTTTCCGGTGGTCTATAAGGTGAAAGTCTTGGCTAGACGCATCCCCGACGAATTGAAGGTCTGTATACTCACCGTCTTCGGTGCGGCCTCCACGCTTGTGATCGCTCTGGTCCTGAGCCGCTCCGTATCGTTTCGGGAGTTTGTCCTGGCAGGCGAGAGGGACTTTGCCCTCTTCGTGACATACGGCCTGGCTTTCTCACTTCTGGTGGCGGCCTCGAGGTATCTCAGGGCAAAGGACGCGGCCATTCTCATACTCGTGGCCAGCGTCATCTGGGGAGTGCTGGTCGAGCGACCGGGGCCGTACGGCATGGTGCGCTTCCTGCTTTTCGCGGCTGGTGCCGCCATAGGCTTCGACCGGGCGGTGAAGTTCGGCCGGAACTCGTCGGCCGGCAGGCGCTTCGCTTTTCGTGTTCTCCTTCCCATGTTCTATTGCGGCCTGGCCGGCGTGGTGTACCATCTCGTCGCGGGCGACTTGAGCGGCACGCTTGATGACATTGCCAGGACCGGCGTGGTAGGGCTCATCTGGGGGCTCTGCCTCGGGCTGGCTGTCGGGCTGGGGCTTTCCATAGGGAGGGAGGTAATAAACTGGGTGGCGGAAAAACCGTAGTCGTCGGCACCTCGGGGTACTCATTCGATGACTGGGTAGGCAACTTCTATCCCGAGGGCATCAAGAAAGGGGACATGCTCAGGGAGTACTGCAAGCACTTCCCCTGCGTTGAAGTCAACGCGACCTACTACCGCATTCCGGGCGAGGCGACCTTCAGGGGAATGGAGGCCAAGACGCCGCCCGGTTTCGAGTTCATCATAAAGGCCAACCAGGAGATGACCCACAGGGGGTCGAGAGACCCCGCCCTGTACCGGACCTTCCTTGAGGTGCTCGGGCCCCTGAGGGAAGCGGGAAAGTTCTCGGGTGTCATAGCGCAGTTCCCCTGGGGCTTCAAGTACACGCCGGAAAATCGCCAACACCTCAAGTTCCTGGGTGACCAGTTCCGGGGCTGCCCGCTTTTTGTGGAGTTCCGGAACTCGGAATGGACAAGGGAGAGCGTCTTCGAGGGCCTGGAGGCAAACGGTATCGGCTACTGCTCGGTGGACGAGCCGCAGCTCAAGGGACTCGTGCCGCCCGTTGCGCGCGCAACGACGGATACGGGCTACGTGAGGCTGCACGGGAGGAACGCCAAGACCTGGTGGGCCAAGGGGCGGGCCGCCGGTGACAGGTATGACTACCTTTACAGCGAGGACGAACTCAGGGAATGGGTGGCCAAAATACAGGCCATGTCCAAGACGGCGGGCCGGACCTTCGTCTTCTTCAATAACTGCCATGCCGGCCAGGCCGCCCGGAACGCCAGACTCATGCAGGAGCTTCTGAACATGGCCCTGTAGCCGGGGCTTCCGGATTCCCCGGCGCTGGAGGCGCCCCTGTGCTACCCACGCCCCAAGCGCTCTCCATGGCCCCGCGACTTCGCGGCTTCGTGACACTTCTCTATGGCCCGGGGGACGGGACTGCCAACGTCCGGCGGGCCAATACATGACCGGGGCACGCCACAGCAGGGCCGGGACTCGCATCCCGGTGTGCCTTGAGCCTTACGATTAAGGTTGCCGCTGTGACGCCTGCCCCGGCCGCGCTTCTCTCGGCGCAGACGGGAAGTAAAGCTGGCACTACCGTCTGCTAGTGGGACTATACCCAGAGATTGGAGTTTGAAACAGATGCTATGTTTGGTAGGGGCGCGGTGGCCCGGGCGCGCGGCAAAAAGACAGACCGGGGGCCTTGAAGCCCCCGGCTTTCAAAAGAACTCTATTCTATGCGGCGCACTAAGGGCAAGCGTGCGTATAGTGCGCTGCGAATAAGGCAAAGTCACCCAGATCGACCGTGCCGTTGCAGTTGAAATCACCACAGGGGTCGGTGGTGTTGTAGATCGCCGCAAACATCGCGAAGTCGGTAAGATCTACGTCACAGTCGCCGTCCATGTCCGGGCTCGCAACGAAGATCGCCGCGCAAGGACTGAACACAACGCTCTCACAAGTCGCGCCGAACTGGACGTTGCCGCAACCGCCGAAATCGGTGAAGTCAAAGAAGGCCTGGCCGTTGGCATCGGTCACGTCCGTCTGAAGCGATTCCCCCGGACACCAGCAGAAGGTGCCGCTGACTTCGATCGCATAGCAGTCAACGGTCTTGCCGGGCAGCGGGTCGCCGTAGACGTTTCTGACAGTCACCGTAACGCCAATGGTGTCTATGTCACTGGCCGGGCATATAACTGCCGAAGTGGGCACACAATCGGAAATCCCACGTACTACACACTCAACTGTGGAAGTGCTTGCGGACGGCACGCTGGCCGAAGCATACACAGCGAACGATAAGACGATGGCCATCGTCGCTACCAAAATCTTCATCTCCCTAAACCTCCTGCTTACGCGGTTCAAACACAAAGGCACTACCCTACTGCACCTCCTTCCCTGAGACGGCGAATATCCCACAATTGCTTTCCTTATGCTTCAGTATATAGCATACCACAGAGGCCCCTGTATTGTCAAGGAACTCATATGATATAACGTAATCTGGGAGCCCCGACTTGAGCTTATTCCTGCCAGAATCATTCCTGGCCGTGTTGACCCCCGTATTTGGCTGTGTTAGCATGTTTGGCATGTACGAAGAAGTGACCAGGGCGGTTTCCGAGGAAGTCTCAGGCGACCGTGCATTTGAATGCGTGGCGTCTATAGCACGTTTTCACCGCATCCAGGCCAGCCCGGGGTTCCGTCGAGCCGCCGGCTACTGCGCGGAGGTCATGCGCCAGTCCTCGGAGGATGCCGGAATCATACACTATCCTGCCGAGGACGGTGTAAGTTTCTGGCACTTCCCGTCCTTTGAGGAATGGAGCGGCAGGCGCGGCATTCTCAAGATCAAGGCGCCCGATGAGCTCGCCGGCAGGCTGGCGGACTTCGAGTCTTGCCCCATCTCGCTGATCCAGAGGAGCGCCCCGACGCCGCGAAGAGGGCTTGCGGCCGATATCATCTATGCCGGAAGCGGCGAGAGTCCTTCCGACTACAAACGGGCTCGCGGCAAGATCGCCGTAGTCGACGCCTACGCCCCGCATGCCGTATACGACGCAGCCGTGAAGGCGGGCGTTAAGGGGATAATCATCTACAGGCAGAAACCAGCTGAACCGGTGAGGTCCGGTACAGGCATCAGGGGCATACGGCCCTACTGCTCATTCTGGTGGGACGAGAAGGAGCTCTTCGGGTTCGTCCTTAAGCCCGAAGACGGCGAGCGCCTGGTTGCATATCTTCGATCGCCGGCCGCCCGGAGGCGCCGCGTCAGGGCATGGGCCCTGGTCGAAGGCGAGCGATACCCCGGGACACTGGAAGTCGTGACTTCCCTGGTCCCCGGCCGCGATAACAAGGAGATCGTCGTGGTGGCGCATCTCTGCCACCCCCAGCCCTCCGCAGGCGACAATGCCTCGGGAGTCGCCGCCGCCCTCGAAGTCCACCGTGTCATAAACAAGCTTATAGCCGATGGCAGCATCCCGAAGCCCAGATACGGCATAAGGTTCCTGCTGGTGCCCGAGATAACCGGGACTTTCGCATATCTTTCGCGGGAGGGCAGGTCGGCCACGAATCTCATGATGGGAATCAATCTCGACATGGTGGGACAGAAGCAGGACGTTACGGGCTCAACGCTCTGCATCGAAAAGCCCCCGATGCCGGGGGCGTCATTCGCGCCGTATTTACTTTCGGAGCTTGCCCGCATGCAGTTCGGAATGGCGCCGAATCCGGGCAACACGGCATGGCTTCCGCTTATAAGGTGGACCGGAATGCCGTTCTCCGGTGGCAGCGACCATGCCGTCCTTTCGGATCCGACCGTCGGGGTTCCCACGCCGATGCTCATACAATGGCCGGACCGGTACTATCATACGAGCGGGGACCGGGCCGAGAACATCTCGCCGGAACTACTCGGAAAGATCGCAGGCATAACTGCCACTTATGCCTGCTTATGCGCACTCGCCGACGAGTCCGCTCTTATCAGAATCGCCGCCCTCACCGGGAGGGGACTCCGCAAGGAAGCAATCGACGGCCTGGCGGCCCTCAATGGTTCGCCGGCCGCCGGTTGGATCACGCCCCGATATAAAGCGCGTGTTCTGGGAGTGGCGGGCAGAAAGGCCCTGTGGTCCATATCCAGACTCGCACCGGAATCGAACAAGCTTAAGAAGGCCGTGACGCGGGAGGAGGCGGCGCTGCGCGACTGCCTCAGGCGAGAGGCAGCCATGGCCCGAAAGACTGCTGCGGGGGCGTCGGCCGGCGGCGGCTCCGCCCGGCCGAAGCGGGCTCGGGCGGCTGCATCTTCGCGCGAGAAGACGCTCAGGCGCCTCGATAGAATAATCGTCAGGCGGCTGGGGCGCGGCCCCGTGGACCCGAGGGGGCTCATGAGACAGCTGTCACCTTATAGGCGCAGGCGCTTCCTTAAGCGGATCACCGGTCAGAAGGGCGCCCTGATGATCGGAACCCTGGGGCTCTACTGGGCCGATGGCAGGCGCAGCATCGCCGAAATAACGCGCCTTGTGGCTGTGGAGCTGGGGGATACCGATCCCCGCTTCCTGGAGTTCTATTTCGGTATTCTTAAGGACGCGGGTCTGGTCGAGCTGAAGACGAAATAGCCCGGCGGGCCTATGCCTTCATGGGCTCGAAACTCTCCTTGGGTGCGCCGCATGCCGGGCAGACCCAGCTGTCCGGAATGTCCTCGAAACTGGTTCCGGGTTTGACGCCGTTATCGGGATCACCCCTCCCGGGGTCGTAGACGTAACCGCAGATCTTGCACCGGTATTTCATTTTTATGCTCCTTTCGGTCTCCTTCTCACTTACCTGAATTGAGATGATGCATTCGGCAAAAGGATTCTGGACGCGGGCGGCAGACGGTGGGGTCAGGTCTTGAAATGCACAATGTGAGCGCCGCATCATAATCGAATCTGCTTGACAGGGCGCGCCGGGCTGTGATTAAAATCAGCACGCTGGTATTGCGGTTTCGGGCCGCACACGCGACCTAAGTCGAAAGACAAATATGCGCTCAACCTTAACAGCGATTCTTTTGCTTCTTGCGGTTCTCTTCCTGACTGCTCCTCTTCAAGCCCAGCAAAGCCAGGACTATAGCGCCGCGGATTCATCCAGCTACATGCCGCCGCTGTCCCCGCCTGCCGAAGTCCGGGCCTATGACACGCCCGATGACGCCGGGGGCAGCATCACGGTGGAGTGGGAACCCTCAGCCGACGACACCGGGACGGAGGGCCGGGTCACCGGCTATGAGATCTTCCGCTCGGAGAGCCGCGACTCCGGTTTCGAGTCCCTCATGTGCGTACCCGGCGGAACCATAACCTGCATAGACAACTCGGCCCTGAACAGAGTCCAATACTACTACCGCGTGAGGGCCTTCTCGGCCGATGCGCCCAGCGCCGGCGCGCTGGCCGGACCGGCGATGGCGAGCCAGCAGTGGTTCAACAGGGCGCGGGTAAACCTGATGGTGATCGCCTGCATACTGGTATTCGCCATCGTCTACTACATAGTGCAGAGCGCGAGAGGCAAGGACCTCTATATCAGGAAGATATCGGGCCTCGAGGCCGTCGACGAAGCCGTCGGGAGGGCCACGGAGATGGGACGGCCCGTGCTTTTCGTGCCCGGTATCCAGGACATGGACAACGTGCAGACCGTGGCGGGCATCACCATACTCGCCAATATCGCGAAGCGCACCGCCACGTATGAAACCGCGCTGGATGTTCCGGTCTCGCGCTCGATAGTCATGAGCACCGGCAGGGAGACCGTAAAGCAGGCGTATCTCGAGTCCGGCAGGCCGGACCTCTACAACGATGACATAGTCCATTATATCACAGACGAGCAGTTCGGCTACGTGGCCGCGGTCGATGGCATAATGGTCAGGCAGAAGCCGGCCGCATGTTTCTATCTCGGCGCCTTTTTCGCCGAGTCCCTGATCCTGGCCGAGACCGGCAACTCCATCGGCGCCATACAGGTTGCCGGCACCGCTATGCCCACCCAGCTACCGTTCTTCGTAGCTGCCTGCGATTATACGCTGATCGGAGAGGAGCTCTTCGCGGCAAGCGCATACCTGTCCGGGGACAGGATGATGCTGGGGAGCCTGAAGGGACAGGACTCCGGCAAGGCCATCGCCATGCTGTTCATTCTCGTCGGAGTGGGTCTGGCTACGCTGGCCGCGATCTCCGGCAGCGAGGCGCTTACCACTTTGAGCGAGTGGATGAGATACATGTTCAGGGTTAATTAGGGGAGGAGTACTTGAAGAGATCGATACCTCTACTTATCACCTTCTTGGTGGGGGTCGCCCTGATCCTGGCCATGTTCATCCCACATTGGCCATTCAATGTTCTCAACGAGAGATTCTCGATTTTCTACGATATCATCGCAGTATTCGCATTCATACTGGGAGGCGGGAACCTCCTTAAGGTCCACATGCGCAAGGTCCAGAGGAAGGGCGGCGACTGGAAGTACAGCCTCGTCACCATAATCGGTTTCTTCCTCATGCTGGGCGCCGGGCTCATGAAGATAGGCGTCCCCGAGGGCCTGAGCGGCGATTACCAGGCAACGGGAAGTCTCTTCAAGTACCTTTACGACTCGGCTTTCCAGCCCCTGCAGGCGACCATGTTCTCTCTGCTGGCGTTTTTTGTGGCGTCCGCTTCCTACAGGGCTTTCCGGGCCAAGACCCGCGAGGCCACGATA
>JASFEA010000154.1:0-7291 GCA_050125095.1 bacterium | reverse complement strand
GGCCGTCTCGGGTCTCGCCTTCAGGGTCGGCTGGCTCTATTCCATAAACACCTTCGGGGCGGTGACGGGCACATTCCTTACCGGCTTCGTCATCATGCCGGCGGTGGGCATCAGAACGACGACGCTCGTCGCGGTGGCCGTGAACTCTGTCATCTTTGTTATCGCGATGCTCCTCGCGCGCGGGACGAGGTGGGACCGCGTGCTGCCTGAGGCGGATGAGGAGGCGGGAGCGGGAGGCCGCAGGATCACCTACGACGAGCTCGCGGTGCTCATCGCCTTCTTCTTCACGGGTCTCGCGGCGCTCTCGGCCGAGGTCATATATACGCGCGTCTTGAAGCTCGTGGTGGGGACCACGGTCTATGCCTTCTCCACCATGCTGACGGCCTTCCTGCTGGGGCTGGCCCTGGGGAGCGCCGTATTCTCGCGCATCGCCCAGAGGACCGCAAGGCCCAGGCTCATGTTCTCAGTCATAGTCGCCGTAATCGGCGTTCTCGTCTTCGCGAGCACCGTGGCCTTCGGCCGCCTGCCGGTTGCGTTCATGAACATATACGAGGGCATGACCAGAACCTGGGGCAATCTCATCGCCGTCCAGTTCATGCTCTCCTTCCTCGTGCTCATCATACCGACATTCTTCATGGGCGCCACCTTCCCTCTCGTGGCCCGCATATACGCTACCGACCTCAGGCGCGTGGGGGCGCGCATAGGAACGGCCTACGCTTTTAACACCGTGGGCTCCATCTGCGGGTCGCTGCTGGGCACTTTCGTCTTCTTAAGCGTCTTCGGCGTGGAGAGGGGCATGTTCGTCGTTGCCATCATCTACGTCGTGGTCGGCATTGCCCTCTTCCTCACGGTGGCGGAGGGCCTCAAGCGCGCGGTGAGGGCGGCCATCGCCTGCGTATTCGTCGCGGTGCTGGCGCTCACGGCCGTGCTCGCCCCCAAGTGGGACCAGAAGCTCATGACAACGGCGGTATACGCCTACGCCGAGATCTACGGCACGACCGCGCACATGCTGGAGGACGTCAGGCAGCGCATAATGAAATGGTACGACGAGGGCCCCGCGGCTACGGTATCCATCGAGGGTAACCAGGGCGTCATAGCCATGCGCATAGACGGCAAGATAGACGCCTCGAGCGGCGACGACATGATCACCCAGGAGCTCATCGCCCATCTCCCGCTTCTCATTCATGATGAGCCCGACACCGTGCTGGTGGTGGGGCTGGGTAGCGGCGTCACGCTGGGCTCGGCCCAGACGCATAATGTGGACCACATAGACTGCGTGGAGCTCATAGAGAGCGTCATTGAGGCCGCGCATTTCTTCGACCCCTATTGCCACGACTGCCAGGACGATGCCCGCACGGAGATATTCGTGGGGGACGGCAGGAACCACGTGTTCCTGAGCAGCCGCAAGTACGACGTACTTATCTCACAGCCCACCAACCCCTGGATAGAGGGCGTGGGCGACCTCTTTACCATCGAGTACTTCAGGGCCTGCCTGGAGCGGCTCAAGCCCGGCGGCACCATGTGCTGCTGGGTGCAGGTCTACCACATGGGCGTCGACGAGCTGAGGGCCGTACTCAAGTCCTATATAGAGGTCTTCCCCAACACGACGCTGTGGTTCGCCAACGAATCCGACATCATACTCATCGGCTCGCTGGACGAGCCGCGCTACGACCTCCTGGTGGAGCGCATGTCGGAGCCGCGCATATACGAGGACCTCGCCAGGGTGCTCGTGGACGAGCCCGAGGATATCCTCTCCATGTTCCTCATGGATGAGACCGAACTCGCGCATTACGTGGAGGGCATAGAGGGCTTCCATACCGACGACAACATGCTCATCGAGTATTCGGCGGGAAAGAGGATACTCGAGTCCACCAATTTCATGCATCTCGAGCGGCTCGCCCAGGCCGTAAAGCCCCGCCGCTTCCCGGGCCTTTCCGACGACCTCAACGCCAGTGTCGCCAGGCGCATGAGGGCGCGGGCGGTCACCATGAGGGCGACGCTCACGCGCGCATCGGGGGACCCCGTGAAAGCCGTGGAGCTCTACGACCAGGCCTACGGGATCGCGCCCGACGACGTCTATGTCCTGACGCTCTATACCAACGTGCACACCGAGGTCGGGGACGCCATGGTGAGGGCCGGCGATTACCTCGCGGCCGTGCCCCATTATGAAATGGCCCTCGCCGACACCGTCTCGCACAAGGCCTGGATGCGCTATGACGGCCTGGCGGTGGCGAGTTACAGTACGGGCGATCCCGACGCCGCCCTTCGATACTTCGGCAGGGTGCTCGAGATATATCCCGAATACGCCCAGGGAGCGCTCTCCGCGGCGGGCATATACCTCGAGCAGGGAGACACGCTGAGCGCCATCCAGTACTACGAGCGCACCCTCGAGATCGACCCCGACAGGGCCGACGCCGCCAATGACCTGGCCTGGGTGTACGCCGTGCGCGGGGAGAACCTGGAGAGGGCCAGGGACCTCGCCCTACAAGCGACTATGGCGGATCCGGCCGCATTTACTTATGATACCCTAGGATGGGTTTACTACCGGATGGGGGACTTCGACAGGGCCCGGGAGGCCCTCGAGAAGGCGCTCGATATAGACCCCGCCTGGGTGGAGTCGACCTATCATCTCGCTTTCGTTTACCTCGGGAAGGGTGATGTGGGGACTGCGAAGAGGCTCTTCGATGACGTCATACGCACCGATCAAAGCGGTTATTTCAAGGGACTGGCACAGGAGAAGCTTAATGAGCTCTGACAATCGCATTGGGAGAAGGTTGCGGCCCGGGTCTGGGTTGTCTCCGGCGGCGCCTGTTGCTGTGGGTGCGCGCGCTGCCGCGAGGGGGTCTTTTGCTCTGGCGGCACTCGTTGTCGTGGCCGCGCTTGTTGTCACGGCGGCGGTTGCTGTCGCGGGGACGGCGTGGGCCGTGGAGATTGTGCAAGAGACCGACGAGGAGATAGTGCTCCGCGTGCGCCTCAAGGACTTCGAGCTTCGCGAGATCGAGAGCCGGGACGGCGTCGTATATACGACCATAAGGGGTTCCGACCTTGTCACGCTCTGGGAGGCTGGCCGGCCTAACATTCCCGGGTACTCTTATACTATTGCGGTTCCGGAGGGCGGGCACGCGAGCGTGGTTTCTGTGGAGGGTTCCTACGAGATCGTGGCGCGCGGAGTGCGCATCGTGCCTGTCGAGTCGATCGATCCGGTCAGGACCACGGAAACGGGTCTTGCAGCTTTTGAGTACGTGGAAGACGCTGAGATCTATGACGCGCCGGGCAGGTTTCCGGACGAGAACGCCTGGTTGGAGGCCCCTGGCAGATTCCGGCGGCAGGATATAGTAAGAGCCGTGGTATCGCCTTTCCACTATGAGCCTGCGACGGGCAACGTATTTGCTGCGCGAGAGCTTACCGTGCGAATCCGCTTCGAGGGCTCCGGGGGTTCGGGCCTCCGAGCCGCCGATGAGGGCAGTTGGGAGCGCACGTATGAGAAGGTGCTGGTCAACTACGAGCAGGGCAGGCGCTGGAGAGTCTCTGAGCGGAAGCTGCCCGATATCCTGCGGCAGCCGGCCGGCAATGACCGGTTCAAGATACTCGTCTCCGAAACAGGCATATACACCGTCGACTACGCCGCATTGAACAGTGCCGGTTTCCCGTCCGGTGTGGCCGTAGACGACATCTTCATCTACAGGGATGAATTCAAGGAAGGCGATCCTGACACGATAGAGTCACGGGAGTCCCACATCCTGCTGAATGATGAAAACGAGAATGGCGTCTTCGATGGGGCTGACTATATCCTGTTCTACGCTCTTGATTTCTACGGCCAGTTCGGAGCGCGTTGGTCGCAGGACAGGTTCTTCGACAAGAATGTCTACTGGGTGTCATGGGCGGACGGCGAACATGCTCGCATGTCCAGCGTGGACGGGTGGCCGGACATGGCCGACCCGGAACGCCCCGGGACATATGCGCATCTTCTGCACTTCGAAGAGGATCTGGATTTCTGCACCTATCCCCCTCACGAGGTGGCGGACTACTACTGGTGGGCCAGGAGTTTCGATACTGCTCCCTATGAGACTGATTTCGAAGTTCCCGGTATTGACGAGACCCAGTCCGCGGAGCTGAGGGCCAACTTCATCGGCTATACCAATGACGGCAGGATAGTCACCGATGACGTCCTGGCCTTCATCACCTCATGTGCAGGCGGAAATCCGGTTACTGTAGGGACGGGCAGCTACTCCTTTCCGGGCATGCGGAACTTCACGTGGCAGCTGGATCCCGGCGACATCTGCGAGGGCACGAATACCTTCGCATTTCGGACAAGTCTTTCATATGTCTATTCTCCGGGCTCCTGTCTCGACTGGTATGAGGTGACCTATCATCGCAGATACGAGGCGTACCAGGATCTGCTGGAGTTTACGAATGGAGACTCTCTGGGTGAGATCGAGATCGAAGTCAGTGATTTCTCGAGTCCGGATATAAGCCTGTTTGATGTCACAGATCCGGTAGGCGTCAAGCTGATAACCGTGCCCGGCGAGAGAATAGTCGAAGAAGGCGGCGTTTTCAGTCTGACATTCCGGGACAGCATAAGTGACACTACTTCCTACATCGCCGTTACCCCTGCGGCCATGCATGTTCTCGGCAGCGGGGATATAGAGAAAACAACCGCGCCCCTGCTCCGCAACGAGCCCGGGAATTACCTGGTGATATCGCATCCGGACTTCGAGGGCGCGTTGCAACCGCTGGTCGACCTGAGGGAAGCACAGGGACATGCGGTTATACTCGCGACAACGGAACAGGTGTATGATGACTTCAATAACGGAATGAAGTCGGATGAGGCCATAAAACGCTATATCGAAAACGCCTATTTCACGCGTGATGCCGACTTCGTCCTGCTTGTGGGCGACGCCAACGTCGACCGGCGCGGGATTCTCGTGGACATACCTCCCTCTCCCAGTGATGTGGATTACCTGCCGTCGCATTCATTCCGTATAAAGGAGGGGCGGGCAGGATACAACTGGGAGCTCAGAGCCGATGAGGGCTGGTTCGCCTGTGCCGACGGCCCCGAGGATAAGTATCCCGATGTATATATCGGCAGACTTCCGGTCGACACCTATCAGGAGGCTGATGGCGCGGTAGACAAGATACTCGCATATGAGAGTTACGAGGGCGGCGACCCGTGGAAAAAGAGAGTTCTGCTGGTTGCCGATGACCGATACGGCGACAGTAATATGTACGCCACCGATACGATCTGGTACACCGGGCAGACTCAGTTCATGGCAGCGTGCGACAGCCTGGCCATCATTGCCGCGGACTCCTCGGTCGTAGCGCCAGACACCGTGAAGTATTATCTGGAGAGGTGCACGAAGGACGATCAGCCCGAGAAAAGATGCGGGCATTCGGGATGCGGGACCGAGAAAGATGAAACCTGGGGGTTCACAGAGGCGAACTGCACGCCCGAGCTCAGGGCGCTCATGAACTCCGGAGCGCTCATGATGAACTTCCAGGGCCACGCAAACGAAGGGCAGTTCTGCCACGAGTTTCTCCTGGAATCCAGCAGCAGGAGAGAGGACGTTCTCTCCCTCTCCAATGCTGATAAACCCTTTGTGTTATTCGGATACGGCTGCTGGATTTCGAATTTCGACCGGCGCCTCGAGGCCATGTTCTTCATTGGGGAGGCCATAGGGGAGAAGTTCGTCAAGAATCCCGGTGGGGGCGCCTGTGCCAGCCTTGCGAGTGCCTGTTCGGAATACATCAGTACAAACGAGGATTTCAACGCCTACGTGGCTCATGCCCTCTTCGATTACCTCACGCCCTATGACCGCCAGGGGAATCCTCTCGAGGCGAGGGTCCTGCTGGGGGAGGCGGTGCTTACGGCGCTTCTGCGCTACAACAGCCTGAGGTACCTGCAGAGACAGATCCTGTTCGGGGACCCGGCAATGATTATAGATATGGGGCCGCCGCATATCGCCACTACAGTCAACGACTCGTTGATAGATGAGAGTTACGTGTTTGCCGGCGATGAGCCAGACACGCTGCATATCATCTCGGAGATAATGGACGAAGAGGCCATCAACCTCATAGGAATAGACCTAATAGAAGGTGAGAACGTGACTCCGGTACCGGGCGATGAATACACTGAGACGGCTCTTCTCGATACCGGATTCGTGCGAGCCAGAGCCTATGAAGTGGAATATACTCACGTGCCCGGGCTCGGCAATTACGCCGTGCGGATCACCGGTACCGACTATGCCGGCCACGATGCGACCTCCGAGTTCGAGGTGGCAACCGGCGGGGCCGAGTACTACAAGGACAGCGCCGTGCTCGAAGAGGGCGGCACGGTCGTGATCGACCAGACGCTGCGCGTGGTGCTCTCGCGCCCTGTCGCTTTCGACGAGGAAGACATAGTGGTGAAGGTGGATACGACAGATGCGGATGAGTTCGACGAGTACCGGATAGAGATGACGGACGTGGGGGGCAGGGAATATGAGGTGTCCTTCCTGCCGGCGCTCGACGCCGGAGAGCACACCATACTGGCTTCGGTGCATGGGTTCGAGTCCAGGCGCGGCTTCGTATACATTCCCGGCGACATCGACTTCTTCGTGGACGGCCGGCCGCTCTATGAGAACGACTTCGTCTCTGCCGAGCCGGTGCTGGAGGCGCTGGTCAAGGGCACTACCGACCCGGAGGAAGTCGGCGTCACGCTTGACGGCGAGGAGCCCGACTCCATCTGGTACGCGCCCGACACTTCGTCATCTTCCATCACCGTGGGCCTCACCCAGGAGCTCGATGCGGGCGACCACACCCTCGAGGTCACCGTGGACGAAATCGGCATCACGCGGAACTTCAGGGTGAGCGACGAGTTTTCGGTAACGGAGGTCTCGGCTTATCCCGTGCCCTTCGGCGACTTCACCTACATCTACTACACGCTCACTTCGGAGGCCACGGAGGTGCGCTTCGAGGTCTTTACGGTGGCCGGCAGGAAGATATACGAGGACAGGACGCTCACCCCCTACGCCGGCTACAATATCTACCGGTGGGACGGCCGCGACTCGGCCGGGGACGAGATAGCCAACGGCACCTATATATACAGGCTGGTCGTGAAGTCGGGCTCGCGCGAGAGGGAATTCACGGCCCCCATAGCCCGGCTCAAGTAGCCGCCGCTGCCCGGCTCTTTTCCCTATTGACACAGCGGCGCGGGTCTGGTATTTTCCCGCAGAAGTGGTGTAATCACTATAATGCGCGGGGTCGTGGTGCAGCTTGGTTAGCACACTGGCCTGTCAAGCCAGAGGTCGCGGGT
>JASFEA010000153.1:0-7300 GCA_050125095.1 bacterium | reverse complement strand
GAGTACGCCGAGCGGGTATAAGACCAGGAGAAGCCCGACGCCTACCAGCGCCAGCCCCCTGAGCATATTCAATGCGGCGTTGTGCGGCCTCAGGGCCAGCGCGCGCCAGGCGAGCCGGGCGAGGTCGACCGGGCGGAATTTCCCGAGCAGGGATGTCGCGCCCGCTGCCAGCACCAGCCCGAACCCGCATAAAACGAACACCCACCTCAGGAAATCGGCCGTGAATGTGCTCCATACCCCCGCCAGCGCAGCGGCCAGCAATGGGTCCTTGACCGCGACCGCAGCCGTGTCGCCGCCGAAGCGGACCACGATGAACAGCGCAGCCGATATGAGAATAAGACCCAGTCCCTGCTGGAGAAGCGTCCTCAATCTGTCGGCGGAGAGCAGCAGGCCGAGCAACATCAGGCCGATTCCCGAGAGCAGAAGGACAGCAGTCCAATTGCTCAGCCTGCGAGCCAGGGCGAGGAGTCGGAGGGTGAAATCGGCGTTGGGCATTTCCTCCATTCTTCCAACCGCGACCTCCAGGTCTTCCGGGATCTTCCCGGCCAGTTCCGGCTGGGTCGCAAGGGCGCTCTTCAGTATCAGTCCGACGTCCGAGACGGTGAGTATCACTTTGCCCGATTCGCCTGACATTATGGCGTGGTTGGCTGTGCGCGCGGCCCTCCTCACGATGCCGCTGAATGTGTCTGAGGTGACGAAGGCACGCACGGCGCTGAGGATAAGCGGCCTGTAGGAAGTGAGGTCGCGCTTCAGCGAGATCACGCCGTCTGTCACGCGATCGGCAACCAGGGCGGCGACGTCTTCGTTCTTAAGGCTGGCAGCCATTCTGTCGCCGAAAACGTCTGCATCGAATAGCGTCCGGGAGGTGTAAGCGAGGAGGAGGCCCGCCACAATGGCAATGACGCCGATGACGCTGAGCGCGGTCGATATGAAAGCGGGGATATTCCGCATGTTAACCGGTCTCCAATGGCCCGCAATGAGCATAGGCGCGCGGGCTGTGGTGAGTCAAGCAGTCTCGGCTATGGACTCGAATGTCCGGTCGTATTCGGGCGCCATCTTCCCCCAGTCGTAGCGCTCCACGAACGAACGTGTGGAGGTCAACCGGGTGTCGCGAATATGCTCTATCCTGTCTCCGAGCATCGTGACGAGATCGCCGAAGTTGTCATACAGATGGTCGGTATGGCGGTCGGCGGGGATATGCTCGGGATAGGCCAGGCGTCTCGGGAGGAGGGGGTAGCAGTCGCAGTATATGGCCTGCACCACGCTCGCGCCGAAAAAGTCGTGGATGGAGGTCACGGGCATGAGGTCGGCCTTATAAAGCCAGGACGCATACTCGTCGAACGACTCCACGTATCCCAGCTGGAGGACGCGGTCTCCGAGCCTCGACGCCGCTTCCCTGAAGACCGCCGGTTCCACGTCGAAGCTCTCGCCGAGTACGGCCAGGTCGAAGTCCAGGCCCTGTCTCTCGAGGGCCGTCACGGCCCGGAAGAACTCATCCGGGTTCTTGTCGTATTCCCAGCGGTGGTTCCACAAGAGCAGCGGGCGCTGGCCGCGGTCCCGCTCGACGCGGTGCTCCTCGAGATGCTTAAGGTCAAGGCCCAGCGGCAGCACGCTGCTCCTCGCCTTGATGGCCTCTGCGGTCGCGGTTTCTATGTGATCCGGGAAAGTGTCCAGGAAGGGCTCGAGGCTGTCCAGAAATGCGTTGCGGTGGTATTGGGAATTAAACAGCACCGCGTCAGCCGCGAGAGCAGACGCGTAGTTGATGAAGCAGTAATGCATGTCGCGCTCTTTGGCGAGGTCGCGGTCCTTCTCCGACCAGGGATAGGTCAGCTGATTTTCGTGGAAATACATGGCCGTGGGGATGTCGGCGGTCATCTCCTTGGTCAGTGCGAGGAAGACCGTGAGGTCGAGCATGTCGGTGGCGATGATGCAGTCGGGCTCATAACCGCCTTCCGCGAAGAGGCGTGCCAGCGTGATCGCGCCCCCGTGCATCCGCCACTTCCAGTGCCGCCCCTCTAGTCCCAGTATGGCGACATCATGGCTGCTGTGTTCGGCGTATTCCGTCGCCCAGGCCGCATGCGACCCGGTGAGGAATGGTTCTACAATCAGTATCTTCATGGCCGATTACTACTTTAAGACATGAGGCCAGGTGTATTCAAGGCCGGGTTGACACCCCGGCTGCGCTTTCGTATGGTGCAGGTGAGATATCGTGTTTAACCTGTCGCGCACATGATGAGTTGTTGGAGAGAAGAACCGGATGGCGAGCGACCGAGATACTCCATTCCCCAGGAACGGTTACGACACAAGCCCTTTCTCCGTCGGTGACTGGTATGTCGAGCCGGCACTGAAGCGCCTGTCCCGGGGCGGCGAGTCCATGCAGGTGGAGCCGCGCATTATGCACGTCCTCGTCTGCCTGGCGGGCCGGCCGGGCGAGGTCGTATCGAGGCCGGACCTCATGGAGGCCGTCTGGGGCGAAGTGGTGGTCAACGAGGAAGCGTTGACGCATGCCATCTCCCAGCTCCGCAGGGTATTCGGCGACGATGCCAGAACCCCGAGTTTCATCCAGACCATTCACAAAACCGGTTACCGGCTTATTGCGCCCGTCACCGGGGACAGGGTCCCCGGGAAGCCCCGGGAGTTGGGAGGGGTGGACACTGCTTCAGGGGCCGGAGGTGTAGCGGCCGGAGGTGTAACGGCCGAAGGTGTGGCGGCGGCCGGAGGAGTAACAGGCGCCGGCGCCCGGGCGGACTCCGGCGCCCCGGCGGGGGCCTCGGAGAGGACGAAGCGGCAACGTCAGAGAACGCGCCTGGCCGTGATCGTGGCGGCCGCCATCCCGGGGGCGATGATCCTGATCCTCGCCATACTGTCGCGTACGACTTCATCGCTGTCGCCTCCGCCGATACCGCTTGACGCCGTCCCGCTCACGACCTTCGGGGGGCATGAAGAGTGCCCGGCTCTGTCGCCTGACGGCGCCCGCATTGCTTTTTCCTGGCAGGGCGATGGAGGTGAGAATTACGACCTCTACGTCAAACAGCGCAACACCGAGGCCCCCCTGCGCCTCACCGAGACCGAGGGCCACGAGTTCTACGCGGCGTGGTCTCCCGACGGGGCCGACATCGCATACGCGCTGATCGCCACCGAGGGCTCCGGCATATTCATCGTGCCCGCCATAGGAGGCTCGCCGCGCAAGATCGTCGACCTCCCCTTCGGCGTTGCCGGTATCGACTGGTCTCCCGACGGGCGCCATCTTGCCTATTCGGCGCGGCCGGCTCGCTACGTGCCCTACAGGATATTCCTTTACTCCTTCGACACGGGAGAGAGCCGGGAAATGACCTCGGCTCAATGGGCGTGCCAGGGTGATTTCCGGCCCACGTTCTCGCCGGACGGCAAGAGCATCGCTTTTGTCCGCGGGGACAGGACAGCGCTTCAGGACATCTTTATCATGCCGGCCGACGGCGGCGAACCCGAGCGTCTTACGAGTTGCCAGCACCACATCGGGGGTCTCGACTTCATGCCCGACGGCGAATCCATCGTCTTCTCCGCAGGGCCGTCGCGGGCTGGGGACCTAAGGCTCTGGCGGCTGTCGCTCAAAAACGGGTCGGTTACATGGCTCCCCACCCCGGGTCACCGGGCTTCCCGGCCGTCCGTATCACTGAGGGGCGCGAGGCTGGTCTACGAGGAGCAGGACTACGGCTCGGACATCGAGAAGGTCATCGTCGGAGAGGAAGGAGAGCCTCTTACGATCGTGGCCTCGACCAAGCATGACTACGGCCCCCAGTACTCGCCCGGGGGCAATTACATATCCTTCATCTCCAACCGCTCGGGCAGTCCGCAGATCTGGGTGTGCGATGGTGACGGCGGCAGGTGCAGGCAGCTCACCCGGTTCGAGAACGCGTATATCGAAAACCCGTGCTGGGCATATGACGAGCGGCGCGTCGCCTTCACTGCGGCGCCGGGCAGTTACACCGCGATCTATGTCGCCGACGTCGAAACCGGAGAAGTCAAACGCCTGTCCACTTCCGACCGCCACGAGATGTGCCTGGGGTGGTCGCGGGACGGCGAGTGGCTATACTGCAAATCCGAAGTGGATGACGAGTGGCGGGTGTGGAAAATCAGGGCCGACGGAAGCGAAGTCACGGACATCATGGAGAAGAGCGTCTTCCGGCTGGCCGAATCCGCGGACGGCAAACGCCTCATGTATTCCCGCACGGACACATCCGGTGTCTGGTGCACGTCAACGGACGGCACCAATGAAACATGCCTGGTCAACGAACCCGGCATAGTCGTTCCCTGCGGTTGGAGGGAGGGCGCCGGTGGCGTCTATTACTTCAACCTGTATGAGGGAGACATCTGTATGCGCTACATGGACGAGCGCACGGGCGAGTCCGTCCTGCTGTCATCCGAGGCCGACTTCCACGCCTTCAACATAGACGTGGCCCCCGACGGCGAAGCCGTAATCTTCGACCGCGTCGAGCACGAAGGGTCCGACCTCTGGCTCGTGGAGGATTTCAGGTAGGCCCTCGGACCCCGGATATCAAGGGAGAAATGCAAGAGAAGAGGACGGCATCCCTGCGGACGCCGCCCTCCCCTGCCGGGACGCGCGGGAAGTGGAGTTGCGCCCCTCCGATGAGGCCGCGCTTTCCTAACGGAGGAGCACAACTTCCCTTGTTTCCCTTCTGCCCGTTCTCTCCAGGCAGAGCCAGTAGATACCCGATGAGAGCGGCCGGCCGCCGTCATCGGTGCCGTCCCACCTCAGATTGTGGTCGCCGGCTTCAAGACGCCCGTCGGCTATCCGGCGGACCATACGGCCCATCACGTCGAAAACCTGCAGCCGAACCCTATCCGCCGTCTTCAGCCCGAAAGATATAGATACATGTGGGTTGAAGGGATTCGGATGCGCGCTGAGACGCGAAGCCGAGAGGCCGGTGGCGTCGGTATCCACACCCGCCTGGTCTTCGAGGAAAGTCACTTCCTCGAGCACGGGGGAATGGTCCGGGTCGGTCGTTTCCATGAAAACCCGGTACTGAATGTATCTGTCGAGAGCGCCCCCGAGGCTTCCGGGAGCCGTTATGTCGCCTGACCAGGCGCCGAGGTCGCCGGGGTCGTTGGAGCTTCTGACCTGGAATTTGAGGTCAGTTCCGGCGGGCTCCGATGCCGTCCAGTCTATCTCGCCCAGGTCGGCTCCTGCGCCCGCATCGAGTATCGAGCTCGTGAGCTCGCCCGTCGAATTGAAGCTGCTCGTCTCCCACCAGTCGAACCGGCCCGCGTTCCAGGCTGCGCCCACGGCGTCCAGGACGCCGTCCCGGTTGAGGTCGGCGGCGCGCACGGTGATGGCCCCCAGGTAGGAGTCATTGAGGGAATGCATGGTCCACGTGATAGGGGCGCCGCCGCCGTTTTCCCACCATGCAATGCGGTTGTTGTTGACGCATGCTCCGAGGACGTCCGGCCGGTTGTCGCCGTTCATGTCCGCCACGTACACGCAGTGACCGCCGTGGGCATAGGTTGATATCGTCTGCGGCGTCCAGACCACCGGGTCGCCGCCGTCATTGCTCCACCACATTACGTCGCTGTCCCACGAGATGCCGGCGAGGTCGAGGTCGCCGTCACGGTCTATGTCGGCGACTCTCACCGAGCGTGCGCCGGTGAAGTTGAGCTGGACTTCCTGCACGGTCCACACGATGGGATCGCCGCCGTCGCTCCAGTAGACGACAATCTTGTTTGCGCCGCCGCCCGCCACGGCCATGTCCATGTCGCCGTCCTCGTCGATGTCGGCGCCCCTTATGGAATGCGCCCCGGCGATGTTGCCGATAAGGTGCCTTGTCCAGACGATGGGGTCGCTCCCGTCGTTTTCCCACCAGGAGACATTGGAGCCGGCCCATGATGGAGCCGCCACGTCCATGCGACCGTCGCCGTTGACGTCACACGCTTCAATCTCCCAGGCGTCGCGCCATGTTCCCTCTATAGTATAGCTTCCCCAGACGATGGGGTCGCCGCCCAGGTTCTGCTTCCAGACTATCTTGTTGCGGGGATCGTCGAGCGCACAGACGACGTCAAGCCTGCCGTCGCCGTCGATGTCGGCAACGTCCACGCCCGCCGCGCCCGGGGGAGTGCCTATGGTGTACTCGGTGAACGTGGGAGGGTCGCCCCCGTCGTTCTGCCACCAGACCAGTACGCCCGAGTCGGTGGCGCTGCCGACGATATCGATGTCGCCGTCGTCATCTATGTCGCCCACCGCGACCCCGGTGGCGCCCACGTAGGAGGAGTCTATGAGATGTTCCACGGGGGTTAATAGCGCAGACGAGGACAGCGAGATCCGGCCGGGCAGCGCGAGCCATGAGACCCCGGCCGAAGAATCGAATTCGTCTCCCCAGTCGGTCACCGGCCCCGGTAGGCCGTCCCCGCCCGACCAGTCGGTCTGCACGGCCTCGTCGGTCCAGGCCGCCGCTGCCAGTGAAAGCAGAATTACCATCGATATAAGCACTTTTGCCAGCATTCTCCACCTTCCTTTCCCGTGTTCAGCGTCTTCCGGCCCACCCGCCCCGGGTTCATATAGCCGGTGCCGCTCTCTTTGCTGATCAGGACCAGTGGCACCTCAAGGGCAACGGCGCTTCACCGTCTCTGCTGTAAAGTGTAGGAACAAAGCCGGAATAAGACCTGAAGGAAAGGTGTAGGAATGCTGTACAATAAGTGAAATCAGCATATTGAACCGGCGCCTTGACGCCTTGTCCCGGCTTGAGTAGATTAGCGGCCAGCAAGGCGGGAGAAGCGTTTATGACGAAATCGGGAAGGACAAGGGCGATGGCGCTGGTGTCGCTTTTCGGCGGCGTCGTGATCCTGGGTTTCGCGGCCATATTCGTGACCTGGTCGGACGCGCCCGGGCCGGTTACGGCGCTCTACAGAATGGCCATAGGAGCGGTGGCCATCGCGCCCCTGTTCCTCGCGAGGCGGCGGTCGTCGCCGCGGCCGTTTCCGCGGCGCGGGGTGATAATGGCGCTGCTGGGCGGGTCGCTTTTCGGCGCGGACATGGCCATATGGATGACGGCTGTGGGTTTCAGCGGCCCCACCATGCCCACTCTCATGGCCAACACGGCCCCCCTCTGGGTGGGAGTCGGCTCCATGCTGATCTTCAAAGAGAGGCAGTCGGCCGGGTTCTGGGTCGGCCTTGCCGTGGCGATGGCCGGGGTGGGCCTCGTCTTCGGGCACAATCTCGGAGGCGGAGCCGGCCTCGGACGCGGTATGGCCATGGGCCTCGTTGCGGCGCTCTTCTATGCGAGTTTCGTGCTCGCCACCCAGGAAGGCA
>JASFEA010000152.1:0-7325 GCA_050125095.1 bacterium | reverse complement strand
GCCGCCGAGGCGGAGCTTCCTGTCCCCGACGAGCCGGTGCACATCATAGCCCATGCCGACCCTAAGCATCTCAGCTCCTCTTCGCCCGCGGCCTCTTGCCCCTCGGTCTTCTCCTGCGCGGCCTGCCGCGTCCCCGGGGCTTGTCCTTGCCCTGGCCCTCGCCCTGGCCCTCGCCCTGGCCCCGGCCCTGACCCTGGCCCCGGCTCCGCCCCCTCTCGCCCGACCCGGCCCGTGCCCGCGCCTCATCACCGTCTTCCTGAGCGCCCCTGGCCTGGCCCTGGTCCCTGCCGCGCTGGCCACCACGGCCCCGCGGACGCCCGCGGCCGCGCGGGCCGCCACGGCCGCGTTCTTTCTTGCCGGTGGCAGAGTCAAGCCTCATCCTGTTGTTCTGCCTGAGGAAGTACTCCAGCAGCGGGATGTCTTCCGGCGACGTGACCTTGAGATTGGCGTAGCTTCCGACCGCGACCATGACCTTGGCGCCGTACTTCTCGACAAGCGCGGCGTCGTCGGTCGCTTCGAAGTTCTCGGAGAGCGCCTGCCTGTGGGCCTCCATGATGACGTTATAGGCGAAGCACTGCGGCGTCTGGGCAAGCCATATCAGCCTTCGATCCAGCGTGCCTATCACGTCTCCGCTCTCGACTTCCTTGACAGTGTCCTTCGCCGGCACCGCCGTTATCGCGGCCCCGGTCTTTTTGGCTGCATCAAGGACGCGCTTGATGATGGGTTCGCCTACGAGCGGCCTGACCGCGTCGTGAATAATGACCCTCTCGGTCTCCGAGCTCATCGACTTGAGCCCGTTGAGCACCGACTCCTGCCGCGACCCACCTCCGGGAACTATGGAACGGACCTTTTTGAAGCCAAGCGGCTCGACGATTTCTTCCCTGACCCACTCGGTGGACTCACGCGGGACCACGAGAACGATGTCGTCGACGACCTCGCTCTTCTCGAAAGGTTCGATCGTGTAGGCTATGAGAGGCTTGCCGTTTACTTTCGCGAATTGTTTGCGGCCGTTCGGGCCGAACCTCTTTCCCTCACCCGCACCTACTATTACTGCAACCACCATGTCTATCACCCCACCATTCTACTAATAGGTTACTTGCGTTTTGAAAAAATCATCCTGCCCACCGCTGTCTGCAGCACGCTCGTCACGACAACCTGGATTGTCTTGTTGACGAGGCCGCTCGCTCCTTCCACCACCACCATGGTCCCGTCGTCGAGATATCCCACGCCCTGGTCCGGCTCCTTACCGCGCCTGGTTATCCGGACGGTCATCTCCTCCCCCGGGAGCACGACAGGCTTTAAAGCATTGGCGAGCTCGTTGACGTTGAGCACCTTGATCCCGTGAAGCTCGGCCACCTTGTTCAGGTTGAAGTCGTTCGTCAGTATCTTGCCCCGCCGCTGGCGCGCGAAGCGAACGAGCTTGGAATCAACATCGTCGTCGCCGTCGGGCTCGCGGTCATCGATCACGATCTCGAGGTCCTTGCGGAGCTGCATCCTCCTCAGGATCTCGAGACCCCGCCGCCCCCTGTTACGCCTGAGCGCGTCCGATGAGTCCGCTATTGACTGGAGCTCGTCCAGAACGAACTTGGGGACAACGATCTTACCCTCGATGAAGTGGCTCTCGCAGATCTCGGCTATCCGCCCGTCGATGATGACGCTCGTATCCAGTATCTTCGGAGGCGCCCCCACGCCCTCCGGCCGCCTTGAAGAGAGCCTTATATCCCCTCGCTTCCGGATGCCGAATACGGCCCCCAAATACCCGAGCACCAGACTCACGGCAACGGTCACATACGACTGGTACGGAGCCAGCGCTTCCACTGTCCTCGTGATGAGCCCGATCAGAAGCGCCACGATGAGGCCGAGTATGAGACCGACCACGCCGGCGAGTATTTCGCGTCCCGACTTATGCTCGAGCTGGAACTCGCCGTAGACGATCGCGCCGCCGCCCATTAAGCCCACGAGAAGCCCGAACCAGTCAGGCCAGCCCAGAGGCCCACGCGCCAGGAGAAGCCCCGCGAGAGCGAAAAGCCCAACAAAGACGACTCTGATTACCAGCACTTTCTACACATTCCTTCCGGGCCCGCGGGCGGCGCCGGTTTTTAGAATATCTCCACCTTGAAGTACTTGCGCGGGTCCGCCTTAATGTCCTCCAGAAGCGCGTTGAGGTTCTCGAGCACCAGCTCGAGGTCCTCATGCAGCTTTTTCTCATTGATGAGCATGCCGAGCGTCCCGTCGCCGCTCTCGATCTTTCGGGCGACCGCCTTGAGCGACACGGTGACCGAGTCGAGCCTAGCCGCTGCGGAGGAGAAATCGTCGATGCCCCGGGTCAGTTTCTCCTTCCTGGAGCCGACGACATCGCTGAAATCGCCCGAGAGCTCTCTCATGCTCTTGGCCGTGCTCTTGATGTCCGACCTGTTTTCCTTGAGAATCGCCAGGATCTCCGTGCTTACCTCGTCTATACTCTGCATGGTCGTGGCCAGCGACACGCCCCCCTCGCCTGTTTCTATGAGGGCCCTGAAGGCCCGCAGCGTCTCGTTGATCTCGGCTATGACGTTTCCGAAGCCGGCTATCGCCTCCGCCATCCCGGCATAATAATGCCCCTCAATAACACTTCCGGGCTCAAGGACAACACCCGAATGGCCGGGATCGATTCCGACATACTTCTCCCCCATGAGCCCGATTGTGAGTATCTCCACTCTCGCGTCGTCGAACAGGGTTATGCCCTCCCCCAGCATCAATTCCGTCCTGACGCGCCCGGGCTCGAGAATGACGGAAGCCACTTCGCCGCCGTCCACCCCCGAAACCGTGACGGGATCGCCGGGATCCAGCCCGCCCACGTCATGGAAGTAGACAACGTACGTAACGAACTTCTTGCTGAAGCTGACCTTCTCGACCCACATGACTCCGAGGATCAGAATCACGACCGCAGCAATCACCGTTATGCCGACCTTGATTTCCGTGCTTCTCTGCCTCATCAATTCACTCCTACAGTGCGGGGATGGGGCCCTCTGCCCGCCCCTCGACGAACTGCTGGATGACCGGGTGCCCGCAGCACTTGATTTCCTCGGGCGTACCCTCGAATACGATTTCTCCTTCGTAAAGCATCGCGATCCTGTCACCGACCTTATAGGCGCTCTTCATGTCATGCGTCACCACGACCGACGTTATGCTGAGCGTCCTCTTCAGGTTGCAGATGAGCTCATTTATGACGTCCGCCATGATGGGGTCTAGCCCCGTCGTGGGCTCATCGTAGAGGATTATCTCGGGGTCCATCGTTATGGCCCTGGCCAGCCCGACCCTCTTCTTCATCCCGCCGCTGAGCTCGGCCGGCTTCTCGTCCTCAATCCCCTTGAGGCCCACGAGCCGCAGCTTCTCCGACGCCCTCTGCCTTATTTCATCCCTGGGCATGTCGGTGTGCTCGATGAGACCGAGCCCCACGTTCTCCCACACGGTAAGCGAGTCGAATAGCGCGGCGCTCTGGAAGAGCATCCCGAACATCTGCCTGAGTTCGAAGAGTTTCCTCTGTCCCAATGCGGTCACCTCGGTGCCGCCCACGAATACCTTTCCCCTGTCCGGCTTGAGGAGACCGATTATGTGCTTGAGGAGAACGCTCTTGCCGCAGCCGCTTCTCCCTATGACGACTATGGTCTCGCCCTTCTTAATGCTCAGATTGGTGCCACGGAGCACCTTGTTGTCGCCGAAGCTCTTCTCCACGCCGACGACCTTGATGAATTCCGAATTCGTATCCATTCCTACCCCAGGAACACGCCGCGGAAGAGCACGGCGGCCAGGACATAGTCTGTAATTAATATAAGCAGGCAGGACGACACAACAGCTTTCATGGTCGCAATGCCCACGCCCTCGGCCCCGCCCTCCGTGCTGAGCCCGTGATAACACCCCATCGTCGCTATGATCCCGCCGAAGAAAAAGGCTTTAATGAGACCGCTGTAGACGTCGCTCGCGTGGAAAAAGAGCTTCATCCCGCTGAAGAACACATGAGAGCTCACCCCGAGTCCAGCCCGCGCCACGACGAACCCGCCCATGATGGCCAGGAAATCCGCGAACACCGTAATCACGGGCAGCATGATGATAGCCGCCAGGAAGCGCGGAGCCACCAGAAACTCCAGCGGGTCTATTGCCAGCGTCTCGAGCGCGTCAACCTGCTCGGTGACCTTCATGGTTCCCAGCTCCGCGGCGATGGCCGCGCCGACCCTGCCCCCCACCACCAGGGCGGTGAGCACCGGGCCGAGCTCGATTACCACTGATTTCCCGATCACGGTGCCGAGGTACCTCATGGGGATGTAGTTCTGGAACTGGTAGGCGGCCTGCACCGCCGCGACGGCGCCGGTGAAGATGGAGGTCACGGCCACGAGCCACATGGACCCAACGCCGATGACCATCATCTGCTCGACGATGCGGTACGTGTTCATTATCGCGCGGGGGAACGTCTTTGCGGTATCGACGAGCAGAAGGAAGACCCGGCCGACGTCCGCCAGCGTGAATGTGAATGTGCGCCCTACGTATTCGAATCCGTTCACTTCGCCCTTATTCCACTTCGATCCTGGCCTTGTCCTCGAAGCGCGTATACTCTTCGAAGAAAAGGACTTCCACTATTCCGGTCGGGCCGTTGCGCTGCTTGCCCACGATGATTTCGGCCCTGCGCTTGTCCTCGACCGCCCCTTCGTCCATCCCGGCTTCGCCCCGCGGCTTGTAGAGCGACGGCCGGTAGATGAAGAGCACGACGTCGGCGTCCTGCTCGATGGCGCCCGATTCCCTGAGGTCGGAGAGAATAGGCCGCTTGTCCTTTTTCTCGCGCTGCTCAACGGCGCGCGACAGCTGGGACAGCGCCATCACCGGTATGCCGAGCTCCTTCGCAAGCCCTTTCAATGAACTCGAGATATGCGTGATCTCCTGCTGCCTGCTCTCCGCGCGCCTGTGGCCGCGAACCAGCTGCAGGTAATCTACCACGATGAGTCCCAGATCGACCTCGGCCTTGAGCCTTCTCGCCTTGGCCCTCATCTCCAGAACCGTAAGGTCGGAGGAGTCGTCTATGAAAATAGGTGCGTCATGAAGCGTCCCCGCGGCGAGGGTGAGCTTCCCCCACTCGTTCTTGCCGACGAAACCAGTCCGCACGTTGTGGGCTTTAACCCTGGCCTCGGAGCAGAGCATACGCAGCATGAGCTGTTCCTTGGTCATCTCGAGACTGAACACGGCCACGGGGATTTTCATCTTGGTTGCGACGTGCTGGGCCACATTGAGGGCGAGACTCGTCTTGCCCATGCCCGGGCGGCCCGCTATGACCACGAAGTCGCCGTTCTGGAATCCCGCCGTCAGCGAGTCCAGGTCCTTAAATCCGCTTTCGACGCCTGTTACATAACGCTTCTGCTGGTAGAGCTGCTCGATGAGCTCCAGGCTGTCCTTTACGATGTCCTCCATTGCATAGAAGCTCTGCCTCAGCCTCGAGCCCGACACCGCAAATATCCTGCGCTCGGCGCGGTCCATGATCTCGCTCACATCGCCGTCGGCGTGGTAGGCGTCGTTCACTATCTGGGTCGATGCCTCGATGAGTTTGCGCAGCGTCGATTTCTCGAGTGCTATCCTGGCGTGGTGCTCGACGTTGGCCGACGTCGCCACGCTGCTCAAGAGCGTCTCGAGGTACGAAGCGCCTCCTACATTCTCCAGTTCTCCCTCTCTCCGCAGCTCCTCCGTGAGAGTGATAAGGTCAACGGCCTCGTTCCGGTCGTACAGGGCTACAATCGCGCTGTATATCTTGCCGTGATTCGGATTGTAGAAACAGGTCTCGTCGATTATCTCGATCGTTCGCCCGATGGCTTCCTTGTCGAGCATCATGGCGCCGAGTACGGCTGCCTCGGCCTCGATCGACTGCGGAGGAATCCTGTCAGCGCCCGTTCTTACCTGCGCCATTTTTCATCCTCCCTCTTATGGGTAACCCAAGCTCTTTCATTACTCTCTTTATATCCTCCCAGACGAGTTTCTTGCTCGAGGGATTGCGGAGGCACGCGGCCGGGTGATAGGTGGGTATCAGCGGTATTCCCCGGTACTCATACGTTTTGCCCCGCATCCTCCCGATGGGGTCCCGCAGGCCCGTAAGCGTCTGGGTCGCGAACAGGCCCAGCGTGCAGATGATCTCGGGCCGAATGCACTCTATCTGCTTCTCCAGATAAGGAAGACACTCGCAGATCTCGTCGACCTCAGGATTGCGGTTACCCGGCGGCCGGCACTTGAGAATGTTGGTTATGTAGGTCTGCTCGCGCTCGAGCCCCATCGCGGCGATTATCCTTGTGAGAAGCTGCCCCGCGCGCCCGACGAACGGCCGGCCCTGCCGGTCCTCGTCCGCCCCCGGCGCCTCGCCCACGAACATGAGGCGGCTCCTCGGGTCGCCTTCTCCAAAGACCACGTTTTTCCTGGTCCTCGAGAGCCCGCACCTGGAACACTCCCCCACGTCCTTGATCAGCGAATATAAAAGCCCATCCCCGACACCCCCCTCATCATAAAACCGGGCCGCTGCACCCCGGTTGCCGGGGCCCGTCCCCGGCAGACTCGAATAGCCTTCACTCAAGTATATTTCCTCCGTGCCCGAGAGCTCGACCATGCGCAGCCATCCCGCCAGCGCGTCGCACGCCGCGTTGCCGTCGAACTCCCTAAGCTCCTTTTCCTGCATCAAACCCCTGTCCCCGCAAGAGGCCCGTGGTAAAACCTATGATAAGAGCAGACAGGCCGATTCCAGTATGCGGTCGGCGAGCTCGGCCTTGCTCACCAGGCCGATCTCTTCCACCTTGCCGTTCCCGTCGATGAGATACCCCGCATTGGTGTCGCTGCCGAAGTCACATCCATCTCTTTCAGGGTTGTTTACGAACACGAGGTCGAGGTTCTTCTTCCTGAGCTTCGCCCTTCCCGCCTCGATCTCGTTGCCGGTCTCCAGCGCGAAGCCTACCACGACCCTGCCGGCCTTGTCCCCGGCAAGGCCGCCGATAATGTCTTCGGTGGAGTCAAGCGTAAGCTCCAGCGGCTGCCCGCGCTTGAGCTTGCCCCTGTGAACCGCATTCGGCCTGAAATCGCACACCGCGGCCGCCATAACCACGCAGTCCGCGTCCTGCCACTCACTTTCAATCGCCCGCTTCATCTCCAGAGCGGTCTCAACGTCGATGACCCTGACGCCCTCAGGCGCCGCAACGCCACGGGGGCCGCTTATGAGCACCGTCTCGGCGCCTCTCCTCTTCGCGGCCTCCGCGAGCGCCACCGCCATCTTGCCGCTCGAACGGTTGGATATGAACCGCACCGCGTCGATGGGCTCGCGCGTCGGG
>JASFEA010000151.1:0-7337 GCA_050125095.1 bacterium | reverse complement strand
CTTCGGCCCACACCAGCCGGTTGTTGGCCTCCTGATCGAGCTTGAGCCCCATGAAATCGAGGTCCCGGCACACCATCTCCCTTACAATCGGATAGCCCTCTGCCATGAATGCCGTGAACACCACCACGTCCACTCCGCCGAGCTCGAGCATGTAGGCCCCCAGGTATTTCCGAACCCGGTGCGCGAAGACATCCAGCGTCGTCTTCGCCCTGTTGTCATCGTCCTTCGCCGCGGCCACCAGGTCCTCGACCGTGCCCATGCCGCTCAGTCCGACCACACCCGAACGCCTCGAGAGGAGATCTCCCAGCGTCCTCGGGGTCAGGTCTTCCTTGGACATTATCTGCAGCAGCGCCTCCGCGTCGACGTCCCCGCAGCGCGTCTCCATCACCAGCCCCTCCAGCGGCGAGAATCCCATGGACGTATCTATGCACTTGCCGTGGTCTGTGGCGGTCACGCTCGCCCCCCTGCCCAGGTGCATACTGATCACCCGCGCTTCGTCGAAGGGAATACCCGCCAGGAAACATGCCCGCTCGCAGGCGTACCTGTGCGACGGTCCGTGGAAGCCGTATTTCCTTATGCCGTACTGCTTGTAGTACTTGTAAGGAAGCCCGTAGAGATAGGCCTTGGGAGGAAGCGTCATGTAGTAGGAGGTATCGAAGACCGCCACATGCGGCACGCCCGGAAGCAGGGACCGGGCGGCCTTTATTCCATCGAGGTTGTAAGGGTTGTGCTTTGGCGCGTAGTCGGCGAAATCGGCGATGTCCGACATGACCTCATCTGTAATCAACGCCGGCTCGACGTATTTGCTGCACCCGTGTACCACGCGATGGCCTACGGCGCCTATCTGGCTCTCGTTCTCAATCGCGCCGATCTTCGGGTCGACCAGACTCGCCACGACGTTCTTCATTGCCGTCCTGCAGTCCGGGAGGTCGAGCACCACCTGGTGCGTTGACTGGGCTCCGACCTGGTGTTTCATTATTGCGGTGCGCGTCCCGACTCCCGTCACCTTGCCCCGGGCCAGTATCTCGTCTTTAGTTGATTCCCAGAGGAGGTAGTCAAAATCATAGGCTTCCGAATCGAGAACGAGGACAATCATAAACCTACCCCCACAAAGCGAGTGTGATGTGCCGCATTACTGAAGTGTCACGCCAAAGGGGATGTTAAGGCCTGTATTGCGGGGTGTCAAGAGCAATGAGAACGCCGGGAATGAGAACGCTCAATAGGTCCTGGCCCGCTCGAGGTCTTCGATTACCGATGAGTCCACGGTGCAGGAACCGAGGAGCAACGCCCCGTCCTTTCTGCCGTGAGAGTCGGAACCGCCCGTTGCAACGAGCCCGAGCTTCTCGGTAATCTGCTTGTAGTGGTCGACCAGGTACTTATTGTGCTTGGGATGATAGACCTCTATGCCCCTCATGCCGGCTGCTACGAAACCGGGAATGAGGTCGTCCCTCTTCAAAGTGCCCGGATGAGCCAGCACTCCGACTCCGTCCGCCTCCCTGATTATGTCGAACGCCTCATGCGGCCGGAGCTGGTACTTCTGAACATAGGCTGGGGAGTTAAACCCTATGTACTTGCGGAAGGCCTCCTCATAATTGCCCACGGCCCCGTTCCTGAGAAGCGCCTGAGCTATGTGGGGGCGGCCGACCGCCCCTTCGCCGGCGATCTCCATCACCGAGTTCACGTCGATCTTGACTCCCATCTCGCGCAGCCGCTCGACCATCATGATGCCGCGGTTGCGGCGCGCGTCCCTGAACTTGGTCAGGTGCTCGAGCAGCGCCTCGCTCCGCCTGTCGAGAAGGTACCCCAGGATGTGTATGTCCGCCTTGCCCTCATAGGTGCTGAACTCCACGGCCGGCAGCACCCTGAGGCCGCAGGCTTCGCCGGCCTCCATCGCCTCGTCCACGCCGGCAATCTCGTCATGGTCGGCGATCGCGATGCCGGCGAGCCCGATCTCGCATGCCGCCTCCACGACCTGGGTCGGGGTCATATCGCCGTCGGAGAAGGTTGTATGTACGTGAAGGTCGTAGCGATCTTCCAAGGAGGCTACTCCGTCGCTCCCAAGAGTGCGATGCGCTCATTCACATCGCGGTACGAGTCATCGGTCTCAAGTATCTCTCCATATAGTACTCTAGCGCGGCTCGATTGGCCAATCTTTTCGTAGGCCTCGGCGAGATTGTACTTGAGCCCGAGACAGTCCTCCTCGGGGATCTCGCAGTCACTCATACCCGATTCCAATTCCTCGATGGCGAGCTCGATGTCGCCTTTCTCCACAAAGCACTTTCCGGCCATCTCTATGCTCTTGAGCTCGAGGTCCGGGCTCCTTCGAGCGACTCCGAACTCGGCGAGGGCTTCATCGAAGAAACCCAGGTCAAGATAGGAAAGCCCCATGTCGTAGTGGCTCTGGTAGTCCTCTTCCCCTATGGCCCGCTTGACTTCTTCGCGGAAGCTCGTGAGTATCTCGTCGACGCTGAGGGGGACGTGATGGGCCAGGCCTATGCGCTTGTGCACCACCTCCACCCTGTCGTTTTCCTCCCCGTCGGTGGTGACTTCCGCCTCCGGGATATCATCGCCGCCACCGAGCTCGACCGCCATGGAGCGCAGCTCTTCGGCCTTGTCAGGGTCGCCCTTGTCCCTGTATATGTCGCTGGCCGCGATGAGCTCGCTTCGGGCCTCATCGGACATGCCCAGCTCGGCGTACACCTTAGCGAGCTGCTCACGGACATTGACCCTGCCGGGCGCGGTTTCAATCACTCTCTTCAGGGCCTCCGCGGCGTTCTGCATGTCGCCTTTTGCCGCCAGCTTCTCTGCGTATTCCAGGAAGTAGCCGATTGCCTCGCCGGTGAAGCTCTGTTCCAGGTAGAGCTCGCCCAGCATCTTGGTCGCCTCATGGAATTCGGGATCCAGGCGGAGCATCTTCCGGCACACCGCGATCGCGTTGCTGTAGAGGCTCTCAGCGCCATACCTTTGGACCGCTTCATTGTAGTGCTTGAACGCCTCTTCGGATTCGCCCTTCTTGTAGAACACGTCACCCATGAGGTTATAAATATTGGGGTCTACGCTGTCCGCCCTGAGGAGCTTATTGTACTGCGCGAGAGCCTTGTCCAGCTCACCGTTCTGAACGTGCTCATGTGCCAGCTTTCTTATCTCGAGGATCTCTGACACTGATTGACCTCCTGCGCTACCTGTGATGTCGGTAGATTAGAATGGTGTATTCTCTCATTTCAAGACACGGCAGGCGTACACGCCCCCACCCGCGGTCTCTCACCAGTAATTCGGCAGGCGGAGGGTGTATCTTGAGCGATGGCTTTCGCGGCCTAGTCCGTTCTCTCCCAGACGACGGCCCCGTCCTTGATGACGCTTTTGACGACGTCCCCGCCGAAATGATAGGGGATGTACCTGAAGTCGGGTACGTCAAAGAGAACGACGTCGCCGCGCTTGCCGGGCCTGATGCTCCCGATGCTCCCCTCGCGGTCGAGGGCCCTGGCGGCTTTCAGCGTGATCGCGAGGATTGCCTCTTCGGGCGAGAGCCTCATGAAGGAGCATGCGAGGCTGGACATCAATATGAGGGAATCGGTCATGGAAGAGCCCGGGTTGAAATCAGTGCCTACGGCCACGTCCAGGCCCATCTCGACCATGCCGCGCGCATCGGCGAACTCGCATTTCCCCAGTCCGATGCTGACCCCCGGGAGCACGACAGCCACTGTCCCGGCCTCCAGCATCGCCTCAAGCCCCTCGCGCGACGCCGCGTAGAGATGCTCCGCGCTCACGGCCCCCACCTCTCCGGCCACGCGCGCGCCCCCGGAGTCGACGAACTCATCGGCGTGGATTTTGGGTTTAAGGCCCATGTCTTTGGCCGCCGTCAAGATCTCGCGCGACTCGTCGGCGGTAAAGACGCCTTCCTCGCAGAACACGTCGCAGAATTCGGCCAGCCCGCGCTCGGCCACAGCTGGAAGCATCTCGTTTATCACGAGGTCCACATATCCGCGCCTGTCGCTCTTGAATTCCGGCGGGAACTCGTGGGCGCCGAGGAACGTCGGCACCACGTCAAGCGGGACGGCCTCCCCGACCCTCTTTATTGCCTCAAGGTGTTTGAGTTCGTTCTCCAGGTCGAGGCCGTAGCCGCTCTTGATTTCGACCGTGGTAGTCCCGTGGGCCAGCATCGACTTGAGCCGGGGCAGGCTCACCCGGACCAGGTCGTCGGCCGTGGCGGAACGCAGGCTGGATACGGTGGATACGATTCCGCCGCCCCGGCGGGCTATCTCCATGTACGGCACGCCCTGCATCCTCATCTCGTACTCGCGCTCGCGGGTGCCGTAGAATACCGCGTGGGTATGGCAGTCGACCAGGCCCGGCAGGGCGACGAGCCCGGACGCGGACAACTTCGGGCAGCCGGACGGCGCGAGCGGCGCGGCCTCGGCGTCGAACGCTGCGGCGGGACCGGCCCACTTCACCTCGCCGCCCGAGATCAGAACCGAGGCGTTCTCAATTATTCCGAGAGCCGGGGCACCGGGGTCAGCCGACCCGTAAACGTCCGGCTCGCAGGTAATGAGCCCGCTTATATTCTCAATAAGGAGAGTATCATCCGAGGGCAATTCATCACTCCCGCGGCAACATGGGTATGTTGATTCCGCTCTCCCGGGCCACCTTGATGGCTATGTCATATCCGGCGTCCGCATGTCTCATCACGCCGGTTCCCGGGTCCGTCGTAAGCACCCTTTGCAGCCTGGCTTCGGCTTCGTCGGTCCCGTCCGCCACGATGACCATGCCGGCATGTATGGACTTGCCCATGCCCACCCCCCCGCCGTGATGAACTGAGATCCAGGTTGCGCCTCCCACTGCGTTTAAGAGCGCGTTCAAGATCGGCCAGTCCGCGACGGCGTCGCTCCCGTCCCTCATCCCCTCCGTCTCGCGGTTGGGTGACGCCACCGAGCCGCTGTCGAGGTGGTCCCTTCCGATGACTACCGGGGCCTTTACCTCGCCCCGCCTTACGAGATCGTTGATGCGCTTGCCGAACCTGGCTCGTTCACCGTAGCCCAGCCAGCATATCCTCGCCGGCAGCCCCTGGAACTTGACCTTCTCATGCGCGAGCTTGATCCATCTCGCGAGCGCCTCGTCCTCGGGAAACTCGTCGAGCACGGCCTCGTCCGTTCTGTAGATGTCCTCCGGGTCGCCCGAGAGCGCCGCCCAGCGGAAGGGCCCCTTGCCCTGGCACAGCAGCGGCCTTATGTATGCCGGAACGAAGCCCGGATAATCGAAGGCGTTCTCTACCCCTGCGTCCTTTGCCTGGCCCCTCAGGTTGTTACCGTAGTCGAACGCCACGGCGCCCCTGTCCTTCATGCCCAGTATGGCCCTCACATGGTCGGCCATCGCCGTCATGGACCGCTTGACGTATTGGTCGGGGTCGCCTTGCCTGAGCGCGAGGGCTTCCTTGAGGCTCAGGCCATTAGGCACATAGCCGCCGAGGGGATCGTGCGCGGAAGTCTGGTCGGTGACGACATCGGGAATGACTCCGCGCTTCAAGAGCTCCGGATGCGTGTCGGCCGTGTTTCCCACGAGCCCTATCGACCTGGGAATCCCCTTGTCGACTGCCTCCCTGACCATTCCTATAGCCTCGTCGATGCTCTCGGTCATGACGTCGCAGTAGGCCGTATCCAGCCTCTTCTTTATGCGCGACCTGTCGACTTCCACATCCAGGCAGACTCCCTCGTTCATGGTAACGGCGAGGGGCTGCGCTCCCCCCATGCCGCCCATGCCTCCGGTCAGGACGAACCTGCCCCTCAGCGTGCCGCCGAAGTGCTGGCGCGCAAGTTCGGCAAGGGTCTCATACGTGCCCTGTAGAATCCCCTGGGTCCCTATATATATCCAGCTGCCCGCCGTCATCTGCCCGTACATGATGAGGCCCTTCGCCTCCAGCTCCCAGAAATGCTCCCAGTTGGCCCAGTCGGGAACCAGCATGGAATTGGCTATGAGAACTCGCGGGGCCGCGGGAGTTGTCTTGAAGACGCCGACCGGTTTGCCCGACTGCACGAGCATGGTCTCGTCCGCTTCGAGCTCTTTGAGAGTGCGGACAATCGCTTCAAACGCGTCCCAGTTCCGGGCGGCCTTGCCCGAACCCCCGTAAACTATGAGGTCTTCGGGCTGTTCGGCGACCTCTGGGTCCAGATTGTTCATCAGCATCCTGAGGGCCGCCTCCTGCTGCCAGCCCTTGCAGCTGAGGTCGGTACCCCTGGGAGCTCGTATCACTCTTGCTGCCACGCTTCGCACCTCGCCTTCAGGATCGCCCCGGGCAACCCGGGCCCTAGCCCTTCTTCTTCACTACTTTTTTCATCTTCTTCATAGCGCAGAACTCGCCGCACATGGTGCACAGCTCGGAGTCGCCGGGCGCCGAGCTGGCCCTCAGCTCCTTGGCGCGCGGGGGGTAAATGGCGAGGTCGAGCATTTTGCTCCAGTCGAGCGCCTGGCGGGCATTCGACATGGCCTCGTCCCACTCGCGCGCGCCCGGCACACCCTTGGCGATGTCGCCTGCATGCGCCGCCACGCGCAGCGCCACCACCCCTTCCCGGACGTCATCAACGCTCGGCAGTCTCAGGTGCTCGCTGGGAGTCACATAGCAAAGGAAATCCGCGCCCGCGGCGGCCGCCACCGCTCCGCCTATCGCGGCCGCGATATGGTCAAAGCCCGCGCTAACGTCGGTGACGATGGGCCCCAGTACGTAAAAAGGCGCCCCCCTGCACACTTTCTTCTGAAGGGTTATGTTGGCCTCAACCTCGTTGAGGGGAACGTGGCCGGGCCCTTCCACCATGGCCTGCACCCCCGCCCTGTTTGCCCGGGCAGCGAGTTCACCGATGGTCACGAGCTCACTTATCTGGAGGAGGTCCGTCGCGTCGGCGAGCGAGCCGGGCCTGAGGCCGTCGCCCAGGCTCAAGGTCGCGTCGTACTTCCTCGCGATTTCCAGAAGGTCGTCATATCTCTCGTATAGAGGGTTCTCTTTGCCGTTATAGTGCATCCACTCGAGCGTGAAAGATCCGCCCCGGCTCACCACATCGGTGAGCCTTCCGCACTCGGCGAGCCTGCGAAGCGAGTCGAGCGTCACGCCGCAGTGCACCGTTATGAAATCGACGCCCGACGCGAGATGGTCCTCGATGGTCTCGAGGATTTCATCGCCCGTCATCTCGACCATTCCCCGCTTCTTCCTCATCACCCTGATCGCCGTCTCATAGATGGGCACGGTCCCGACCGTCACAGTGGACGCCTTGACAACGGACTCTCTTATGGCCCCGATGTCTCCGCCCGTCGAGAGATCCATGACGGCGTCGGCTCCCGCCTCAAGAGCCGCC
>JASFEA010000150.1:0-7364 GCA_050125095.1 bacterium | reverse complement strand
GCCTTGGAGTCGTCATTCTCACAGGGCAGGGGACCAAGAGAACCGTAATAGACGCGCTCAAGGGCAGAGCCGATGACTACATAGAAAAGCCCGTGGATATACCCAAGGCGGTGGAGATCATAGAGCAGCTCCTATCGGGAAGGATCCAACCAGTCGATTCACCTCCCGGCGGAGCGGACGAGAAGGTCCACAAAGTCATGCAGTTCCTGGACAGGAACTACGACCGGCGGGTGTCTCTTAACGACGCGGCCTCCCTTGTCGCCCTCAGTCCCAAATACTTGAGCCGGCTCTTCAAGGAGAAGGTCGGCATCGGTTTCAATGAGTACAGGCTGAAGGCTCGAACGGAGAAAGCGATCCAGATGCTGGAGACCACTGATTTCAGCATTGCCGAGATCTCCTACCAGATGGGCTATGAAAACCCCGAGTCATTCGCAAGACTGTTCGCGAAGGTGGTAGGTTCAACCCCTACGGAGTACCGGGCTGAAGCTCGCAGGCGCAGAAGATAACGCACATGCACGGACAATGAGCGAGACGGGAATAACCGCATGAGCAAACGAGCCAAGATGCTGACGGGGCTCATAAGCGTGGTCGGTCTCGTCGGTCTCTACCTTATCAGCCTCAGAAACTACCTTCTCTTTCACAGCATCGCCGAAGCCTTCAGCATCGTAATCGCCTTCTGCATCTTCATTCTGGCGTGGAATACGCGCCGGCTCATGGAGAACTCATACCTCCTATTTCTCGGCATAGCCTACCTTTTCATCGGCGGCATCGACCTGCTGCATACGCTGGCCTACACAGGAATGGGAGTCTTCCCGGACCATACTACCAACCTCGCGACCCAGCTGTGGCTGTCGGCCCGCTACATGGAGAGTCTGTCCCTGCTTATCGCCCCCTTTTTCCTCGGGCGCAGGCTGCGAGTGGAACTCGCTCTCACGGGTTACGTGGCAGCGAGTCTCGCGCTTGTACTCTGTGTATTCTACTGCGGTAGCTTCCCGACCTGCTTCATCGAGGGGCATGGCCTGACCATGTTCAAGAAAGTAAGCGAGTACCTGATATCGCTTATCCTGCTGGCGTCGGTCGCGGGGCTCCTGAGGAAAAGAGACCACTTCGAACCGGGCATATTGAGGCTTATAATTGCCTCCATTTTCCTTACGATAGCCTCTGAGTTCGCCTTCACGTTCTACATCCATGCCTACGGATTCTCGAACCTGGTCGGCCATTACTTCAAGATCATCTCTTTCTATCTCATCTATAAAGCCATCATAGAGACCGGCCTTCGGCAACCATATGACCTCCTCTTCCGGGAACTCAAGCTGCGGGAGCAGGCGCTCAGAGAATCGGAGCAGGCTTACAGGGCCATATTCGAAAACACGGGCACAGCCACGCTTATCATCGAAGAGGACACGTCCATATCCCTGGTCAATACCGAGTTTGAGAAGCTGAGCGGCTATAAGAAGCATGAAGTTGAAGGCAAAATGAGCTGGCGCGATTTCGTCAATCCGGAAGACCTTGAGACCATGCAGAGCTACCACGACGGCCGGCGGGAGGGCGATGAGGGCATCCCCAAGGACTATGAATTCAGAATCGTAAACAGGTCGGGCGGCGAGCGCGCTGTCCACATGACGGTGAGCATGATTCCCGGTACCAGAAGGAGCGTCGCGTCGGCTATGGATATCACCGAGCGCAAGCGCGCCGAGGAGATCATAAGGAGAGACAAGGAGACCCTGGGACACATAGTCAAGCAGAGGACAGAGGAGCTTATCGACGCCTATCGAAAACTGGCTGAGTCCAAGAGGCTCTCGGGCATAGGCACGCTCGCCGCGACCGTGGCCCATGAACTGCGTAATCCCCTCGGTGTGATCCGCACGGCCATACTCAACATCAGGCGGAAGACCTCGGAGCCGGCGCTATATAAGCACCTTAATAACATAGAGAAGAAGGTCTCGGAAAGCGACCGCATCATCTCCAATCTCCTGCGATACTCCAATATCAGGCCTCCCGAAAAAGAAAAGGCGAACCTGCACACGATTATCACCGAGTGCATGAACTCCACCGCCGGGAGGTTCCCCGGCCAGGAGGTGGATGTGACAGCGGACCTTGACGGCCTCGGGGACGGGTACACCGAGGTCGATGTTGTACAGGTCAGGGAGATCTTCGATAACATCCTTAACAACGCCTACCAGGCGGTGGGCGGGAGGAAGGGCCATATCGAAGTACGGGCGTCACGCTCGCCGGAAGGCGAGATCTCGGTTGCCGTGAAGGACGACGGCGTCGGAATAGCCAGGGGCGACCTGGAGATGGTATTCGAACCCTTCTTCACGACAAGAACGAGGGGAACGGGCCTCGGCCTTGCCATATGCCGCGAGCTCGTCCGGCTCCACGGGGGCGACATCCGGGTAGACAGCCGGCAGGGACAGGGCACCACCGTAATCGTAACACTGCCGGGTAAGTGAGCCGGAGCGGCAAGCACCTTACAGGCGGAGTTGCACCCCACCCCCTGCCTCTAAACCATCCGCCCCCTTCCAATACCTCCAATCAAGCCATCCAGGCAGGGTGGAATCAGGTCAGATGAAAGTGGAATCAGCCAATTCCGCCTGATGCCGGCTTCGTGAGAGAATTAACATGGCACTGGAACGACGCTCTTATAGTCAGGACGAGTTCCTCATACAACCCCAGTGTTTAAGAGATCCGCGGTTTCATGTTGAGGGCAGCTTAGCCAGAACCACAGAGACCACATTCTCACCGATGAGCCGCGTTAGGTGCGCGCCTGAGGGCGCACATAATCTGGAGGTGTGGAATGCGGACAGTGAAAACACGCGACGTGATAGCGCTTGAGGCGCTCACGGACAGCGAGCTTGTGGAGCTTACCAGAGAGGGCAGACCGGAGGCCTTCGGGCAGCTGGTGCTGCGTTACCGGTCGCGCATATACCGGTTGGCCAGACGCCTGGCGGATACGGACGAGGATGCCGAAGACGTTCTGCAGGAAGCGCTGATAAAGGCCTTCAAGTCAATCTCGACCTTCGAGGGCAGGGCCAAGTTCTCTACATGGCTCTACCGTATAACTGTGAATCTGGCGCTTATGAAAAAGAGATCGAGTAGGTCAATCTTCGAATACCTCGATGACCCCGTGGAGACCAAGCGCGGAGAGGTCCGGCGGGAGTTCCCGGACAAGGGCCCGGACCCGCTGGGATTGCTGATGGAGAAGGAGTGCCGCGGCATACTGGATCGCGCGATACTCGAGCTCGCCCCCGCTGACAGAGCCGTCTTCGTGCTGAGGCATGTTGACGGCCTTTCGACCGTGCAGGCCAGCGAGGCTCTGAAACTCTCGGTGCCGGCCCTCAAATCCCGGCTCCACCGCAGCCGCGTAGCCCTGCAGGGGAGTCTCAGAAACGTGCTCCGGGAAGAGGTTCTGGCTGCGTCGGCTTGAGAAGCTCCGGCGCTAGTACCGCCCCCATGCCTGGCCGATGGTAATATAGAGAGCCCACTCTTCAGGCCCCCTGGCCACGTCGATCCCGGCCCGGATTCCATACAGCCTCGCAAGGAAGTATCTCAGCCCCCCGCCGAAATTGTAGGCGTCGGTGCGGTCATCCCACTCGCCATTCACGGGTACGGCACTGCCCACTCCTGTGAATAAGATCAGGCTCCAGCGATACTTGAAGTCCCAGCGGAACTCGGTCTCGGCGACAAGCGTGTACTCGCCCTGATAGCGCATGGCGGGAACGCCCCTGAGTTCGATGTACGGTCTCATATAGAACGGAGTTCTTTCGAAGCTGAAGCGGCCGTCCAGGCGCAGGGCCAGCATGTACCTGTCGCCCAGGAGATGATATCCGAGTGCATACGTGTTCAGTATGTCGAAGGTCTTGTCGCTTCCGAACGTAGGGCTGTAAAACGTATAGCGGATGCCCGTACGGATACCGTTATCGGGAGTGAAGGTATTGTCGCGGTTGTCGTAGACAGCAGTCGCGCCCAGACCTCCGATGTTGGTGTCAAGCTCCCACTTGTCTATGCTCTCCAGAGGGATTTCCAACGAGACAATGCTCCTGAAGAACGTATATGCGGCACCCAGAAAGAGACGTGTCTTCGGTATTCTGAATGAGAGGTCCTGTATAGTTCCCGCACCCTTGATATTGAAATCCACTCCTTTGTCCGAGAGGTCCTGGGGCCATGCGGGATAGTACTTGAGATTAAGCGACAGGTAACCCAGCCCCCCCAGGTAGCGGATGCTGTCGTTCTTCCAGTAGCCCCGATAGCCACCGCCCACCCCCCACGAGCCGTTGGCGGTGTACATACCGAACACGCCCGCGATATCGGGGGGCTCGGTTATCATCTGCCCTATCTCGGACCTGTCACGGTTGAGGAACATGAGGCCCAGACCGGCGCCCGGACCGATCGCCGGCTCTGTAATGATGGAGACTACGGGCATGAAGCCGTAGGCCCTGGACAGCCAGGCGCTCATGTCGAAATCGCCGTCCAGCGTGTCCTTGAAACCCGAAAAGAAGCCGTCGGCGGCGGCGTCGCCTCCGGGAATCAGGACGGCCAGCACGCAGACAAGCAGGAGCGATTCGGTAAGGGTGTATCGCATAATTGTCAAACCTCACTCAGCGGCTGGAAGCCTTGTCTATGAGCCGATTGGCCTGGTCGATGAGCTGGAAGGCCGTCTTCACGTACCGGTCGTCCACCTTTGCCTTCTCAAAATGGAGCTTGGCCTGGCCATAATACTGCAGGGCCTTGGCCTTGTCTCCGGAATCATACCTTTCGTCTCCGTAATGGAGAAGCAGCTGGCCGTAGCGGATGTTACCGTAGGCGTAGTAGGTATTCTCTTTGAGGGCCGCCTCGAGGGTCTTCTCGGCCTTCCCGTAGTCCTCTGTGTCCATGTAATGCTGAACGAGGGGGCTCCAGTATGTCGTGTTATCAGGCCTTATCTCGGTGAGCCTGGTATACACATCTATCATTTCCGCGGTGCGCTCCTGGCTCCTGTATATATTACCCAGGGTCTCGAGGCTCTGGATGTCATCGGGATAGTGCTTAAGGAACCTCTTGCATGTCTCCTCCGCCATGCCGTAGAGCCTGAGGTTGTAATAGACGCGCTCCAGGGCGTACGTGGCCCCGTCCAGGTTGGGATTGACGGCCAGGGCCCGCTCCAGATGATCCCTGGCTGCTTCGTACCGGCCGTCCCGCTCATACAGTCTGCCCAGTTCGAGATTGGCGTTGGCGTTATCGGGGTTGATCTCGACCGTCCTCTGGAGCTCCCGCCTGCCCCGCTCCGCGCTGCCGTATTCGATAAGGGCGAGTCCGAGTATCTCATGGGCCGGCTCGCTCGAGGGGTCGAGGCCGGCCGCCACCTCCAGGTTGTCGATGGCCCCGCGGTAATCCTCCTCCCTGTAATCGAGAGTCCCGAGATAGAGGTAGGGCCGGGCGTCATCGCTCTTCAGGGCCTTCGCCTTCTCGAAGTGCTTCCTCACTCCGGTGTAGTCGCGCTGGTTCTCGTACCTGGCATCCTCCATGGTCATGAGGGCAAGCCCGAGATTGAGGTTGGCCTCGAAGCTCTCCGCGTTCTCGGCAAGAACGCTCTCATAGAGCCGGGCCGCGTCCCCCACTCTGCCCTGGTCCATATAGACCCTGGCGGCTTCGAGCCGCTTTTCCACTGTCGGGAGTTCCTCGGGCGGCGCCTCAGGGGCCGGCTCGGGCTTGGGTCCGCAGCCGGCAATCAGGGCCGCCAGGCAGATCCCTATTGCGTACCCGGCGAGATTTCTCATTACCCTGTCTCTTTCACTGCAGCCGGTCGGTTCTCCGGTTTCACATCCATCGTTTAAAGGTCCGGTATTCAAGGTACATAAGCCGGCAATCAAATACAACACCTGCCATGATTATAAGACGCTGAGGCGGGGCTTAACGCGGCGGCCCGGGCGCCTTCGATCACCCGTCCGAGTCGTAGGGGCCGGCCCGCTCGCGCTTAAGGCGGCTCCTGTGTCTCTTGTCTTTGAGTCTCTTCTCCTTCACCGCCCCGGGGACAGCAGTGGGTTTCCGCCTGCGTCCGGGCTTGAGGGCCGCCTGCAGGAGATCGGTGAAGCGCTCCAAGGCCGCCCTCCTGTTGGCGGTCTGCGTGCGATGCTTCTGCGAGACGACCCGCAGGACGCCGTCCTTGCTTATTCTCGTCGAAAGGCGCTCCCTTATTCGCGCCCGGTCGGCATCCGTGAGACTCGGAGACGCGTCAACGTCGAAAAGCAGCGTGGCGCGCGTGCTCGTCTTGTTGACTTTCTGGCCCCCCGGACCCCCGCTCCGCGCGTAGGTGAAGGAGATCTCCTCCTCCGGAATCACAACCCGGCTGTTGATCCTGATAGCCACGCCGGCCCCCGTCTCTCCGGCCCTTCACGAACGGCCTTCAACCATGGCCCCCAATTGGTGACGCTGACGGTCATCCACGCGTCATCCTCCCCACCGCGCCCGTCGTCGGCGGTGAACTTGAAGTCGCGGCTGGGAACGTCTTCCCGGCTGGGCCTGAACCAGAAATAGCCCGTGTGGGTGCCCAGCGAAGCGTCGGCCTCGTAGCCCGACATGAGTTCCTCATAAGTGACACTCACGGTCAGGCGGTAGGTGACGTCGTCGCCGTCCGGGTCGGTCGCGGAGACGAACAGGCCCACGGTGTCGCCGAGCGCGATCGTGGTGTCCCTCACGGCAGCCATCTCGGGCGGATTGTTGTCGTCTTCAGGCCCGGTATACGTGCTCTCCGTACTGGCGCAGCCGAGGACCACCAATGCGGCTCCGGCGGCCGCAGCGATGACGATATTGATGTGACGCATCTTCATGACCCTTCCCTTTCCTTGCATTTCGGCTGAAGTCTACCAGAGAGTCATCCCCCGTTCAATCCCCGCATTTTACATCCTTTTACAAACCTCTGACAGCCCCGTGACAACTCGGTCTCAAGGGCGGGGTACGATCTTAGTGAAAGGAGGAAGGAAATGAAGCGACTGAACGCCGGATTGGAGGAGGTGATTCAAATGAGCAAGGCTTTGCATTTAGCCACCGCGCTGGCGGTTGTCGCAGCGGCGGCCGCCGGCATACTTACGTTGGGATGCGACGAGGCCGACGCCAAGGCCGGCAAGGAGGTCATGGACCTTATCAGGACTCTCGAAGTCGGCGAACCCGTCCATTACGGCAAGCTCACCATAATCCCGGTCTACTCGACATGCATCAGGGACAGGTCGCCTTACACCACCCTCGATGAAGCCCTCGGGAAAGGCTGGCTGGAGATCACCGAGATGGGTTCGGGAAGCGTGCCCCAGGTCGTCATGACCAACCGGTCGGCGAGGCATATCTTCATTATGGGCGGCGAGGTCCTCACCGGATGCCGTCAGGACAGGCTG
>JASFEA010000149.1:0-7397 GCA_050125095.1 bacterium | reverse complement strand
TGGAGTGGCGGTGAAGAGCTACACGCTTGAGCTCAATAAGAAAGAGACAGTAGCCCTGGGGCTCGAGAACGGCGCGCCTCTCGAGGTGGTTTACTCCTGCTATGAAGCGCCGCATGAAGGCCGGATGTGCGGCGTCTGCCAGTCGTGCATGCGCCTGAAGGCCTCCTTCGATGCCAACGGCGTGCTGGACAGATACTTGGGGCGGTTCGCGGCCTGAGCCGGGGGGACAGGGGCCCGTATTATGGAATACACACTTGCCGACGAGCGTATGGACTACAGCGGGGCCGAGCTCCGTTCGCACTTCATCCGTGACGCCTTCGGCCTGAGCGGCGACTCGATGGTCGCCTTCAGGGGCGCGTGCCGCGTCAGCGGCGAGCGCCTGGTCGACCTTGAGGATTTCCGCGCGGGCGAGACCGTCTGGGGCGACGACATGCTGCATTTCATTGTGGAGATATTCGGCGTCAACCTCTCCCATATCACCGCCCTGCAGCGACTGCTGTGCGCGCTGGCCAGGGACGTCGTGAACTCGGCGGCGGGCGGGCCCGTGGTCAAGAGGAGCGGCGACGACCTCTTCGTGGGAGACGGCAAGCTGTCGGTCTCGGTGGCCACGGTGTCGCCGGTATCCGGGCTCATTCATCTCGGACTCAATGTCAGGACGGATGGAGTGCCGGTCGAGGCCGCGTGCCTTGAGGACCTCGGTCTCGAACCCGGGGCCGTCGCTATGGAGTTGATGTCGCAGTTCACGCGAGAACTCGAGTCGGTGGAGGCCGCGACCGGGAAAGTCCGGCCGGTGGACTAGACATGAGCGGATACATGAGCGAGATATTCGCCTCTTTTGAGGGCGAAGGCGGCCGTGTCGGGATGCCCGCGGTGTTCCTGCGCCTGTCGGGCTGCAACCTTGCCTGCTCCTACTGCGACACGGGATACGCGCGCGAGAGGTCCGACTCGGCCACGCTGATAGCCGGAAGGCGCGAGAGCCGGCTGGCGAACCCCGTGGGCGCCGAAAAGCTCGCCGGGATCGTGGCGGCGAGTTTTCCAGATTACCGGGACGTGCGGATTACGGGCGGCGAACCTCTTCTCCAGGCGGAATTCGTGGCCGAAACAGCCGAACTGCTCCGGGACATGGGATTCGGCCTTCACCTCGAGACCAACGGAACGCTTCCGGATGAGGTGGGGCGCGTGGCGCGCCTGTTCGACACAATCACGGCCGACGTCAAACTGCCGTCAACCCAGGACGGCAGGAGCCTCGAAGCCGAGCACGAGGCGTTCCTTGCGGCGCTTGCCCGCGGGGGCGCGGCCCGTGACGTTTCGGTCAAGATAGTGGTGACTCCCGAGTGCCCCGATGATGAGGTGCTGGACGCCTTCTCTCTGATCGCCCGGACGAATCCGCGGGCGCGTGTCTATCTGCAGCCCGAGTTCGACGAGTCGGTGCCGCTAGTAAGCGGCGAGCGCGTGATGCGCCTTCTCAAGGCGGGCCTGGGGTGGCTGCCGGATTTGAGAGTGTCGCTTCAGATGCACAAGATCCTCAAGATGAGATGATATGGAGAATAAGTCCGACATGCACCGGGAGAGCCCCGCGGAAGGCGCGGTAGGCATCACCTCAACCATACCGATAGAGGTGGTTTACGCCGCCCGCCGCCCGGTGATCGACCTCAACAACGTCTTCATCAACCATATCCGGAGTGAGTCGCTCGTCGAGAGGGCCGAGCGAATGGGATTCCCCGAGGCAAGCTGCGCCTGGATAAAGGGCATATACTCGGCGGTGCATCTCGAGAAGGTGAGAACCGTAATCGCGGTAACACAGGGGGACTGCAGCAACACGCATGCCCTCATGGAGACTCTCGAGACCGAGGGAGTCGAGACAATCCCATTCCTCTATCCCTACGACCGGGACCGCGAGACGCTGGCGCATGAGATAAACAAGCTCGCCGGCGCCCTGGGCGCCCGGGCCGGGGATATCGCGGCCGCCGGCGGGAGGCTGTCGGCGATCAGGCGCAAAGTCGCCGAGATCGACCGGATGACCTGGAGCGAAGGGACGGTGACCGGCTTCGAGAATCACTATTTCCAGGTCTGCTGCAGCGACATGAACGGGGACCCCGATGCGTTCGAGGCCGAGGTGGATGAGTTCCTGTCGCGCGCCGCCGGGAGGGAGCCGCTTGACCGTGGCCTGCGCCTGGCCTATATAGGCATACCGCCCATAATGAGCGGTATCTATGAATTCATCGAGGCCGGTGGCGGGCGCGTCGTCTTCAATGAGCTGCAGCGGCAGTTCAGCCTCCCGTTCGATTGCGACGACATAGTGGACCGCTACCTCGCCTACACCTACCCGTATCACATCAAGCACCGCCTTGCGGACATAGTGGCCGAGATCGACCGTCGTGGAGTTGACGGCGTCATCCATTACGTCCAGTCCTTCTGCTTCAGGCAGATCGAGGACATAATCGTCCGGAAGCGGCTCGACCTGCCTGTCCTGACGCTTGAGGGCAACAGGCCGGGCAAACTCGATCTGAGGACCAAGATGAGGATCGAGGCCTTCCTGGACATGCTGCGGTATATGGGGCAAGGGGATTGACTGGGGCCGGGGGTCGTGTTAACTTCGCTAGAAAGCGCGGGCGCATTGGAGTAAGTGCATGGAAACTCGTTACGATCCGGCGAAGGCCGAGGAGAAGTGGTATTCAACCTGGCTCGAAAGGGGCCTTTTCACGCCGAAGCCCGGCGGGGGAAAGCCGTTTGTCATAGTAATGCCTCCCCCCAATATCACGGGTCCCCTCACCATGGGGCATGTGCTCAACATGACCCTGCAGGACGTCCTCGTACGCTATAACATGATCCAGAATACCGACTGCCTGTGGCTCCCGGGCAAGGACCACGCGGGCATAGCCACGCAGGTGGCGGTCGAGAAGGTCCTCAAGAAGGAGAACAAGACCAGGCAGGACCTCGGCCGTGAGAAGTTTACGGCCCGGGTGTGGGAATGGAAGGAGCTGATGTCGGACAAGATTTCCGAGCAGCTCCGGCACCTCGGGGCGGCCTGCGACTGGTCGAGGGAGAGGTTCACGCTGGATGAAGGTCTTGCCCGCGCAGTCAGGACCGCCTTCGTCACTCTCTACAAACAGGGACTCATTTACCGCGGCGAGTACGTGATCAACTGGTGCCCGCGCTGCCGCACGTCGCTTGCGGATGAGGAAGTGGAGCGTGAGGAACTCAAGGGCAAACTCTGGTATATACGCTACCCCGTCGAGGGCGGCGGGCATATAACGGTAGCAACCACGCGGCCGGAGACCATGCTCGGGGACACGGCCGTCGCGGTAAACCCGGCGGACGAGCGCTACAAGTGGGCATGGGACAAGACGCTGGTGCTTCCGGTCATAGGAAGGAAGATCCCGCTCATCAGGGACGATTTCGTGGACCCCGGGTTCGGTACCGGGGCCGTCAAGGTCACGCCCGCGCATGACGCCGACGATTTCGCGATGGGCGGGCGGCACGGCCTCGAGCGCGTGGTGGTAATGGACGAGACCGGCGTTATGAACGAAAACGCCGGCGAATACAAGGGCACCGACAGGTTCGAATGCCGCGGGCTTCTCGTGGAGCGCCTGGAGAAAGAGGGGCTGCTGGAGAAGGTCGAGGACTATGACCTCTCGCTGGGACAGTGCTACCGATGCGGCGTCGCGGTTGAGCCCTATCTGTCGACCCAGTATTTCGTGAAGATGAAACCGCTGGCGGCGCCGGCGCTGGAGGCGGTTCGGGATGGGCGCATCAGGTTCCATCCCGATCGCTGGACGAAGGTGTATTACCACTGGATGGAGGGCATCAGGGACTGGTGCATTTCCCGCCAGCTCTGGTGGGGACATCGCATCCCCGTGTGGTACTGCGACGGCTGCGGCAACGTTGTCTGTGAGATGGAGGACCCCACGGCCTGTGACAAGTGCGGCGGGGAACTCCGGCAGGAAGAGGACGTTCTGGACACCTGGTTCTCCTCCTGGCTCTGGCCAATCTCGACGCTGGGATGGCCGGATGAAACCGACGACCTCAGGCGGTTCTACCCGACCACGGTGCTGGTGACCGGCCCGGATATCATTTTCTTCTGGGTGGCGCGCATGATAATGGCGGGCCTTTACTTCAGGGAAGAGATCCCCTTCGAGCATGTATATTTCCACGGGCTCATACGCGACGAGCGCGGCAGGAAGATGTCCAAGTCGCTGGGAAACTCTCCCGACCCTTCGGAGCTGGTGGACAAATTCGGCTCGGACGCGCTTCGCTTCACCACCGTGTCCCTGACCCCCAAGGGCTCGGACGTGCTGTTCGCGGAGAGGCTGGTGGAGACCGGCCGCAACTTCGCCAACAAGGTTTGGAACGCGGCGCGCCTGATCCAGGCGGCGGGCGGCGATGCAGCCGGGGGGGCCGGGGCCGCGGTCCCGGACGCGGCGGACCTCGAGGCCGCCGACCGGTGGATATTGAGCGCCGCGGGCAGGATGACCGCCGAGGTCAGGCAGCGCGTGGAGAACTTCGAGCTCAATGAGGCCGCAAAGGCCGTATACGAGTTCGTCTGGCACCAGTTCTGCGACTGGTATCTCGAGATAGCCAAGGAGAGGTTTTACTCGGAGGACGCGACCAGGAAGGGGGCGGCGATCGGAGTGGCACGGGCGGTGCTCAGGCGCTCGCTTGCGCTGCTTCATCCTTTCATGCCGTTTATCACCGAGGAGATCAACTCGGGCCTGGGCCTTTCGGCAGAGAGCCTCATAGACGGAGGCGCCGACCTCGATTCCGAACTGCCTCCGGACGCCGCCGCCGAGGCCGTCATGAAGGAAGTGTTCGGCATAATAGAGGCCGTGCGCAACATCCGCGGAGAGATGGGTGTTCACCCGTCGGACGAGGTCAAGGTCTACCTCAAGTTCCCGGACCGTGATGAGATGGAGCGCGTTCTCGCACTGGGTTCATATATAAGCAAGATGGCCAGAGTGAGTGACATCGTCGAAGGCAGCCCCACGGACGGGGAGCGTCCGGTCGCAACGAGCGTGGTCGGCCAGACCGAGATCGCTGTGCCGCTGGGCGATGTCATAGACATAGATGTTGAGAGGGCCCGGCTCAAGAAGGAGCTTGCGAGGATCGGGAAGATCCTGGAGAAGTCCGAGGCCAAGCTCGGGAACGCGGAATTCAGGGAGAAAGCCCCTGACCACGTGATTGAGAAGGAAGAGGACAAGGTCGCCAAGCTCAACGAGGCGCGGGCCAAGATAGAGAAAAGCCTTTCAATGATCGCCGACTAGGGGGTGACCGGCTATGACTAAGTCGTTCCCCGGGGTTCTCGCGCTCTCCATCCTGCTCGTCTGGGTTCTTCCCGTTCAGGCCGAGGATCTCGCCGTTACCGTATACAACACCAATCTGGGCGTTATCAAGGACGCGCGCGTTTTCGAACTCAAAAGCGGTTACAATGAAATCTCCATGGTCGACATCGCGGCGCGCATCGACCCGACGTCGGTGCGCATCAATCTCGACGGCCAGGGGGAGATCACCGTCGTGGAGCAGAACTTCCAGTACGACCTCCTGAGCCCGGGCAAACTCCTGGAGAAGTACCTCGATGACAGCGTCATGCTGGTCACCGAAGGCGGCAAGGAGTTCGAAGGCAAGCTGCTAGGCTTCGACAACTCGAGCATGGTGGTGGAGGTCGACCGCGGCGGCGTTGTGATTGTCTCCCGGGAGCAGGTCACCGATGTGAGCCTGCCGCCGGGCCGCAAGGACCTCATCGTCAAGCCGACGCTCGTCTACCAGGTCTATGCTTCGAGGAACACGACGGCGACTGCTGAAGTCGCGTACATGACCGAGGGCATGAACTGGCACGCCGAGTACGTGGCTGTGCTGGGTGAGGACGATGACACCATGGAGATATCCTCCTGGGTATCGGTAGACAACAGGTCGGGGGCGACTTATGAGGAGGCCCGCCTCAAGCTGATAGCGGGCGACGTGCACCGGGTGCCGAAAAAGGGCATAGAGGCGCCGGAGGCGGCTATGGAAATGCGCTACGCGGCGGCCCCGCAGCCCATAGAAGAGAAGGCTTTCTTCGAGTACCACATGTACACGGTGCCCCGGCCGACCACGATACGGGACAGGGAAGTCAAGCAGATCCAGTTCCTGCCCGAGACCGACATAGAGACCGAGAAGATATATAACTTCGACGCCCAGAAGGGAACCAGCGTGAGAGTCGTCATGGAGTTTGAGAACTCCCGGGAGAACAACCTGGGTGTGCCGCTCCCCGGGGGGAAGGTCAGGGTCTTCAAGGCCGACGATGACGGCAGCCTCGAGTTCATAGGCGAGGACAGTATCGACCATACGCCCAAGGACGAAGACGTGAAGGTGTATGTGGGGGACGCGTTCGACATAGTGGCGGAACGGAAGAGGACCAATTACGACCGCGTGAGCGACAGGGTGGTCGTGGAGTCCTATGAGATCAGGGTCCGGAATCACAAGGACGAAGCCATAGAAGTCGTCGTCTCCGAGCACATCTACGGCGATTGGAGCATCCGCGAGTCTTCTCACGAGTATGAGAAGAAGAAGGCCGACCTTGTCGAGTTCGTGCTTCCGGTTGGGGTCGACGGGGAGACGATTCTGACCTATACTGTGCGAAGAAGATATTAGGAGAGACCGCCGATGGAGAGAATCGGGGAGAGGCTCCGCCGGAGGAGAGAGGAGCTCGGCCTGACGCTTGAGGATGTGAGCGAGTCCATCAGGTACCGGCCCGAAATCATAAGTGCAATCGAAGAGGGAAGAACGAGTGTCTTCCCGGCCAAGGCCTATTTGAGCGCCTTCCTCAGGGCCTACGCCGTTATCCTCGAGCTCGACCCGCGCGAGATAGTGCGTGAGCAGAAGAGCGAGGAAGAGAGGGCTTTCGAGGCGATCCGGAACATCAGGATGAAGCCCAAGCGCCGCCGCAGGATTCCGCGAAAGGCCATATACATAGCCGTTCCCATCGTGCTCGCGGCCGTAATCCTGCTTCTGGTTGACCGCTTGCTGTGGGACCGCAGCCGGGACCCGGGGGGCGGGCCCGCCGAGCAGTCCGGAACCATGCCGGCCGCCGCCGCGTCCGCCCGGGATACGGCCCGCGTGGAGGCGGCTGCTGAAGCGAGTGATGCGGGCGATCAGGCGGGGGAGCCCGCTGCAGGTGGCGAGTCCGGCGCGGGATCTGACGATTCGAGCGGCAGGGCGCAGGATGCTCCGGTTGCGGTGCCGGAGGCCGAGGAGCAGGCGGTTCCGGAGGGAAGCGCAGGCCACCGGGGCTCCGGGTCGGGGCGGACCGGATCCAATGATAGGCCCGGCGAGGCCCGTGCCGGGGCGGGTGCGGAGGCTTCGCCTGAGGAAGCAAGGGTCCCCCTGGTATCAGATGATGTTCCGGAGGAGACCCGGGAGGG
>JASFEA010000148.1:0-7454 GCA_050125095.1 bacterium | reverse complement strand
CGCCTACATCCCCGCGCACCAGGACGGTGCAATGGCCGCCACCGGTCTTCTCATACCTGGTGAGGGTGACGCGGGCGGCCTTGACCATGGCGTCAGCCGCTTCCACCGCCGCGGGAAAACCCCTCGTCTCTATCTTGCCCAGCGCATCGTTCAAACTCGTCACCTCCCCCTCTACAAGGGCATTATCTCGACCAGGTCTCCCGTCTGGAGCCCGGCTGCATTAGCATCATCCGTATCGAGATGGAAGTCAAGCGCATATCTGTCGCTGACCCTCACCACCACATTGTCGAGCGTAAGGCCGGCCGGCCCTCCGGCCCTGACTCTTACCACCTGGCCGTCCGCAAGCCCCAGCCTCTCCCCGTCGGCGACCGTCATGTGTATGTGCCTGGTCGCCCTGATGGCGCCCTCCGCGAGAACGACGGTTCCCTTAGGGCCCACGACCGTGAGGCCGGGCGTTCCCGCTACATCGCCCGTCTTTCTTATCGGAAGGTCCAGGCCCAGGCGGATGCCGTCGCTACGCGCGAGTTCGAGCTGCGTGTACCCGCGCGGAGGACCGAGCACCCTTACTCTCTCTATCGCGTGGCCGCTCGGGCCCACTATCGTCACCGTCTCATCGGCCGCGAACTCGCCCGGCTGGCTGAGGTCGCGCATCTTTGAAAGCTCGTGGCCCTTCCCGAAGAGGTGTTCCAGGACCTCGCGCGTAAGATGCATGTGCCGGCCGGAGACCCCAACGGGTATGTTTCTCTTGCCCGAGGTGTCCCTGCCGATGAGCCTGGCCTTGACCCGCTGCGCGACTTCCTCGCTGAGCTTCTGAATGTCCGTATCGCCGGCCAATGGTTAGACTCCTCCCCCTTATAAGTTTCATACAAGTTAGCAGAAAGCTCAAGAAAGTGTCAATTGCAATGATGCGGCAGGGGCCCGAGCCGGGCGGAGCGGGAGCGCTTGACCGCGGGACGAGAGCGGTCATGAAGAGATGAGGCCGGCGATTACCGGGCTTCAGTAACGAGCTCCCTACAAATGCAAAGAGTTCCCCGGTGCAATGCCGTGTGCAAGGTTAACGTGAAACTCGGTCATATATTCGGAGATCAGCCCACGACCTGGCGAGTCACGAACATACCAGGGAACTCTCTGTACCGCCTATTCAGTTGTGCCTATAAGGGATTGCAACGTATGTGCCAATCTCCGGAAACCTTGCCCGGGAGGACGACTCTGGTCCGCGGGTGCGGAGGGGAACGCCTAAAAGCTTAATTTATAAGAGGTTACGGGTGGCGTAGGCCGGCGGACGGGGGCCGGAGACGGCCTGTGACCTCATGGGGATTCCAGGATTTGTATCAGGAAGAGGGTCAACGCCCCCAGATGATGGGTTAAATCACCCAGAATCGGCCCGCCCTGCGGCCGCCGACGGCTACCCGGGGAATTCCATGCTTCTGTAGAACTCTTCATTGAAGGCAGACTCGGAGAAGAGCTCCACGTGCCGGGTCTCGCGGGCGATCCGGCCGGCTTCATCCCTAGCCTCGAGGGAGGTCAGGAGAATCTTGGCGCCTTCTATGGCTGCGTTGCCAACGACCTTCACGTGCCCGCCAAGGCCCACAGGGAGGAGCCCCAGGCGTTTGAGATCGCTGCCCCTCAGCGAGGACCCGAATCCCCCAGCCACATAGACGGTGGAGATGCTGTCAAGGTCGACGCCCGCGATCGAGCATAACATCTTGATGCCGGCGCTTATGGCGGCCTTGCCGAGCTGCACCTCCCGGACATCCCCCTGCCTCATCCTGATATCCGGCCTCGACTTTATGACGAACTCGCGCCCTCCTGCTCCGGCCACAATGCGCCTGGCGAGATTCCTGTCTTTTATCTCTTCGGGAAGCCGTATCCGGCCGCTCGGCTCGATGACCTTCTTCCTCAAGAGCTCGGCGACGCAGGATATTACTCCCGACCCGCAGAGGCCGATCGGGGGCCTGCCCCCTATGGTCTTGAGAGTGATCCGTCCGCCCTCCAGTTTCATTCTCTCCACCGCCCCTTCTATCGCCCTCACGCCCGAGCTTATGCGCTCGCCCTCGAAGGCGGGCCCGGCCGCGGTGGAACACGCAACGAGTCTGCCCCCGGCCGCCAGCACTATCTCGCCGTTGGTCCCGATGTCTATTCCGAGGACGGGCTTCTCCTGAGTGTGAAGCGATTGGGATATGATTAGCGCTATGATGTCGCCCCCCACGAACCCGCCGATGGGAGCCGGCACGAAGAGCCTGCAGGAATGATGGCCGCCCACGCCCGTGCGCGAGGCCAGCGTCTCCACAGCCGACATGAGCTTGGCCCTGTACGGGGCGCGGCCCAGCCCCTCCGGCGAGACGCCCACCAGTATGTGCTGCATTACGGTGTTCCCGACGGCGGTGCAGGCGTAAAGAAGTCTGCCGTCGATCTTGAATTTCTTCAGCATGGCCTCCAGGAGCCCGTTCATGGCGTTCCCCACCTCATGGCGCATGAGGTCAAGACCCCCCGCCGACTTGGCGAAACGGATCCTCGAGACCACGTCGTCGCCATGGGTCACCTGCGGGTTGATGGTGGAGACAGATCCCACTTCCCTGCCCTTAACGAGGTCAATGACAGACGCCACGATGGTATTGGTCCCGACGTCGAAGGCGACGCCATAGCATTCGTCCGACGTGTCGCCTGCCTCGAACGCCATGATGTCCCGCCTCCCCGCGACAATCGTGGACCTGTTGTGTTCGCCCATGAGATATTCCGGGTCGTGGAGGAGGCTGTCGTCCAGGAGATTGGGGTCGGTCATCTTGAGCGCAACCTCGCGGGCGGTTATGCCATAGGTGCTTTCCAGCGTGTCCAGTCCCCGCCTGTACCTGTCATTGACCTCACCCAGATAGAGCTTGTAGACACTGGGAGCCAGGGCGTAATCGTGGGACACCTTGCCGCGCGTCTCGATCTTCTGAATGGTGATGCGCGTCTCGGCGGGTATGGTGACTTCGCAGTCGCCTGTAATGCGTGTCCGGCACGCGAGGCGGGCGCCCTTCTTCCTGGACCGTATGCGGCGTTTCTCGTCTTCATCGGCCGGCAGCACGCCGCCCTTCACCAACACCACGCACTTGCCGCACCTGCCGTTCACGCCGCATGGCATGGTGATGGGGATGGACGCCGCGAAGAGGGCGTCACTCACGGTGGATCCGGTAACAACCCAGACTTCTTTATTATCGGGCTTTATAAGAACCCTGACCGATTGCTTTACCATGTCAAACCTCTCATATTGCTGAGCCCCCCTCTTGCTCACCCGACGTCCCGCTAACCCGACCTCGCGAGGCTGCATTTCACATCATAATACGTCGCCGATGTTCCGCCGTCCGAGAGCGCGTCTGAAGTGAGCCTGTTCACCGTCCCTCCCAATCCGTCCCACCAGCCCTCATCGATAACAAGAGTATCATCCCTCATATCCGCGCTGACAGCCACCCTGCAAGTGAGCGACCCGTTCGGGCTCCTGACCTCCGCCATGTCCCCGTGCCCGACGCCGCAGGCGCCTGCAGTGGCCCGCGAGACGCGAACCTCCGGGACCCGGCCTTGTGACACGTCCGCAAGCTGCGAATGAATGCTGCTCGCCGGATGTGGAGATATGAGCCAGTAGGGAAACTCGGGGCTCTTATGGGGCTTCGCCGGCAGCGAGTCGACGAACTCGAACCTTCCCGATGGCGTCATGAATTTCTTGTCTTCAAACGGCACATCGACGGCCCACGGCGGCCGGTAGGGCCCGCGCATAAGGTCGGAGAGGCTAATTCCATGCTGCCTCAAAGGGGCCGTGACCTTCTCAAGATAAAAGTCCGGCTCTCCCGGGAAGTCCGCGCCGACGCCCAGCTTGCCGGCAAGAAGATGCATGACCTCGAGGTCCGACTTCTCCTCTCCCAGCCTGGGTTGCGCCGGATTCACGGGCATGACGTAATTGTGCCAGTAGCTCCCCAGAATGTCCTTCTCCTGGAGGAAATGCGTGGTCGGCAGAACCAGGTCTGCAAGTTTCGCCGTATCCGTCATGAACATATCGCACACGGCGACAAATGGGATTTCCTCGAACGCCTTTCTCACGAGATTGGTGTTGGGACATTGATTCACGGGATTGGCGCCCGTCACGATGGCGACCTCTATGCCCGGGTCGATTGCCGAGAGAATGGCCTTTCCCGCCTGGGGCTTGGGAATAAAGCGGCGCCTGGCCGGCTCCTGATTGAGGGCTACGCCGAGATCGAACCAGCGCATCTCGTCCATGCCGTGGCTTACGCCGCCTCCGCTCACCCCGATACTTCCCAGCACCGCACCCAGAGCGTCGAGGTATCTGTAGGTCAGGGCTCCGTTCCTGCGCCTCTGCAGGCCCCAGCCTCCGACGATCGCGACCGGCCGGTTTTCGCAGCAGTGTCTCGCGAGGTCGCGTATGACATCTTCCGGTATTCCCGTCTCGCGCGAGACATCATCGAGCCTTATATCGCGAGTCGCCTTGAGATATCTCGTGAAACCGTTCGTACGGCGCCCTATGAAATCGGCCTCGCCGCAGCCCGCTTCGAGCACCATGCGTATGAGCCCTATCGCAAGAAGGGCGTCCGTACCCGGAGCTATCTTAATGTGCCGGTCTGCAAACCTGCTTGTCCGGGTTGCGACCGGGTCGATGAGAATGATTCTCGAGCCCGCTTTCTTCGCGCGTCTCAGCACCGGCATTAGATGGAGGTTGGTAACCGCCGGGTTCCTGCCCCAGAGAATGATGACCCGCGAGTTTAAAAGGTCCTCGGGGTCATGCGCGGTCCTGTGCCCGAAATCACAGGTCTGGCCCGCGATGCCCGCGCCGCCGCAGAGGGAGCCGCTGGTGAAGGTCGCGCCTCCCAGGAGATTGAAGAGGCGGTCGCTTACATGCTTGAGCGCGGCGATCGAGCCCGAGTCCCTGAAGTAGAGAACCGACAGCGGACCATACCTCTTATGTGCCTCGTCCATCTTCCCGGCGAGAAGGTCGATGGCGGCCTCCCAGGAGATCTCCCTCCACGAGCTCCCCTCCCGCTTCATGGGGCGCAGCAACCTGTCAGGGCTGAAGAGGCGCTCCAGGAACCCCCGCGCCTTCCTGCACAGGAAGCCGGAGGTGTGCTTGAAATCGGGATTGCCCGTGAGCGCGGTTACCCTGCCGTTCTCCAAATGCGCAACGATGGAGCAGGTGTCGGGGCAGTCGCAGGTACATGAGGTTATGACCTGCTTGCTACTCACCGTCCCTCCTCTTTATAAGTTGCATCTATTATTCCGCAGGCGGGGGCGGTGGTCAAGCTGGTTGAAAAATGCGTCGTGCGTGATTCAGCTGATGCAACTCTGCTTGCCGAGTCAATGGGAAAGGTGTATAATATGAGTAATCTCTTGGAGGTTGCTCTTCCTCTGGAAGAGGAATCTTCCTCGCGGGCCGGTCCTCCGGGGCCGGCCCATTTATCTATTCTACCTGTACATGGACTTAATAGTTCCCCAGGTCGTCGGCTCGCTTTGCGCGGGGCCATAACAATAGAAATAAGGTCTCCAGGCCAGCTCGATACAGCCGTACTCATCGCATGCCGGAGTAGTGTCCCTGCCGTCGGCGACCCAGAGCGGCGGGCAGTACTCGAAGCCGTATCCGTAATAGCCCGTATGCATGGTCTCATAGTGGCTGGTGTATGGCCTGGGATAAAGCGCGGGATAGGAGCTCACATCGTGCATCTCGCAGCCGGCCTCATACCCGTCGCTGACATTGTCGAAACCCCAGGCCGGGTACATTGCATCGCTTCCGACTTCCGTCGCCGTTATCAGGAACCGCGCGGCGGCAAAAGGATCATACTCAGTCGCGCAGTCGGTTATGTTCCCCCATAAGTCCACGTAATTCCATCCATAGGCTGTCTCATATGACTCGTCCGTCCATACGGGCGGGCCGACCGGGCACCCGTCGGCGTCCGAGCACCAGACATCGAATCTTACGGTGTAGAGGCCTGGATAGACCGTCCCGTAACCGGCGAAGTCAAGAACGCGAAATGCTATGAGCTCAAAACACAGCTGCTCCTCACAGGGCTGGCCCGTGCCCATAGACACGTCCCCGACCTTGAAAAAGACGCCATACGTGTCCCGGCCTTCGCTGGATATTCCCCAGAACCAGGAATAGGTCGGGCACGGGATGTAATAGTAGTACTGCATGTAGCAGTCGTAGCCTGACGGCCCGCCATAGTCCTCCATGATCTGATAATTCTGTTTCTGAAGCTCCGCTGCAGCGGCGGCTGAAGTCCCGCCGGCTATGAATACCACCATCAAGACCAATATTAAGACGAACGTTCTCACTCTCGTCATAGCATGCTCCTCCCTTCTTGCGCCTCGGCTTTGCTTCATCTATACATGGACTTGATGCTCCCCCACGTGCTCGGCTCGGTCGCGCTCGGGCCTGTGCACGACAGGTATATCCTCCAGGCGAATTCCAGGAATCCAAGGGAATCACAATTCGGAGTCTCGTCTCGACCATCGCAGAACCAGAGCGGAGGGCAGTACATAAAATCGATGCCATAGTAACCACTATGGATCGTCTCGTAGTGGCTGTTCCAGGGCCTGGGGTACAGCGCATCGAGCGAACTGATATCGTGAAACTCGCAGCCCGTAATGATTGCGGTGCTGATGTTGTCATAGCCCCACTGGGGATAAGCGCCGTCGGAACCGATGGAGGTTGCTGTAACCAGGATCCTGGGCCCCCTCGGGGGCGGCCCTTCATCCACACAGCAGTCTGTCAGGCATACCGGCGGGTCTACGGGGATATAAGTCCAGGCGTAATTGGTCTCAAAGGGTCCGCTGTCCCACAAGGGCGGCCCCACAGGACAGCCGTCTTCATCACTGCACCAGACCTCGAAGAATACTGTGAAAAGCCCGGGGTATATTGTCCCGTATCCGGCGAAATCCAGGATCCTTATCTGCTCAAGCCGATGGCAGCTCTCCGGGTCGCAGGCTTCGCCGGTGCCCGTCGAAATGTCCCCGATGTTGAAGAACGCCCCCTTGATGTCGCCGTATGTGGCGGAGTAGAAACCCCAGAACCAGGAATAAGTCGGGCACGGTATGTAATAGTAATACTGGAGATAGCAGTCGCTCAGCGGCTCCGTCCCGAAGTCCTCGCGCATCCGGAAGGCCCGCGGCTCGGGCCCGGCTGTGCCGGCATGTGCCGAAACCAGAACGGATGCAATAAGAAATAGCAGCAGAATAGATGCAGCTCTCATCATGGTCCACCTCCCTCGATTTATAGATTATCACACTTCCGCCGCCAGGTCGAGCCCGGAAGATACTTATCCGCATTTGAACCTGCCCGGCGTTCATGGTAGATGTATCAGGTAAGATGGAGGGACAGGCGCATGAAGAAGATAATGCTGCTGGGCGTCCTCGCATGCCTCTTGGCAGGCTGCTCGGGCGGACCCGACCAGGATGCCGCCGACCGCGAACTCCTT
>JASFEA010000147.1:0-7616 GCA_050125095.1 bacterium | reverse complement strand
CTGCCCGCCTTCTTAATCGCCTTCTTACTCGCTTTCCTGCTCGCTTTCCTGCCCGCCTTCTTACTCGCCTTTTTGCTCGCTTTCCTGCCCGCCTTCTTAATCGCCTTCTTACTCGCCTTCTTCGGCCGGGCCGCTTTTCTCGTCTTTACTTTCACGGTTCTCCTGGCGGTTTTCTTATCTTTCGGCAACCTCTCCACCTATCCTTTGATTACGCACATCGGGCGAAGCTTCGCCACTTTTTTGGATATCCCCGCATTGTGTACTACGTTGACAACCCTATCGATATCCTTATACGCATTGGGGGCTTCTTCCGCAATCGTCTTTTTGCCCCGCGCCATCACGAGTATACCTTTCTTCCTGAGATCGCTTATGACCCTCGAGGCGTCCGTCATGCGCTTGGACTGGCTCCTGCTCCTCAGCCTCCCCGCGCCGTGGCAGGTGCTGCCGAATGTCTCCTTCATGGCGAGGTCGGTGCCCACAAGGACATAGGAATTCGTGCCCATGTCCCCAGGGATGAGTACGGGCTGGCCCACCGGCCTGTAGGCCTCGGGCAAATCGATATGGCCCGGGGGAAACGCGCGCGTCGCTCCCTTGCGGTGGACGCACACCTGCTTCTTCTCGCCGTCGACCTCGTGCAACTCCAGTTTGGCGATGTTGTGACATACGTCGTAAACCAGCCTCATATTGAGAACAGCAGGCGACATGCCGAGGGCCTTCTCAAATGCCATGCGCGTCCAGTGCATCAGGCACTGCCGGTTGGCCCAGGCGTAGTTGGCCGCGCAGGCCATAGCCGCGAAGTAGGCCTCCCCCTCGCTCGACTTCACGGGAGCGCTGGCGAGCTGCCGGTCGGGCATATTTATGTTGTACTTGCTGACGGCCCTGCCCATGTCGCGGATATAGTCGTCGCATACCTGGTAGCCGAAGCCCCGCGAACCCGAGTGCAGCATGACGCAGACGTTCCCCTGAACCAGACCGAACGTCTCGGCGGCCGCCGCGTTGTATATCTCCTCCACCAGATCAACTTCAAGGAAATGATTGCCCGAGCCCAATGTACCCAGCTGCTTTCTTCCTCTCGCCAGGGCTTTTTCGCTCACGGCCGAGGGGTCGGCCCCATCCATGGCTCCCCGCTCCTCGGTGTACTCGACGTCATCGGCCGTCCCATAGCCCTGCCTGACGGCCCAGGAGGCGCCCTGGACCAGCACCTTCTTCTCTTCAGCCGACGAGAGTATGATTTCACCGGTGGACCCGACCCCGCACGGCACCATGTTAAAGAGCATGGCCACCAGATCCTCAAGCTTCGGCTCCACGTCCTCCTTCTTAAGATCCGTCCTCATCAGCCTGCACCCGCAGTTAATATCGTAGCCGACGCCGCCCGGCGATATCACGCCGTCGTCCGGGTCCGTCGCCGCCACTCCGCCTATCGGAAAACCATAGCCCCAGTGCATGTCGGGCATCGCCAGCGAGTTCCTTATGATACCCGGCAGATGCGCGACGTTGGCGACCTGCCTGGGGCTCTCGTCTATTTTGACGTCCTGGAGGATGCGCTCGTCAACGTAGAGGAGGCCGGGTACCCGCATTCCGCCCGTCCTGGGGATACGGAAGCGGTAGTCGTCGACCTTCTCGATGGTGATCTTGCCGGTCATTTCCGCCAACCTATACGTCGAAGATAATCCTGGCTTTGAACCCGTCGCCATCGGCTTCGATCGAGAAGCCGTGATAGGTCGCTGCCTTTATTTCCATCTCCATGGCATGTTTGTCGAGGTCGATTCTCTCGCCATGGGCTCGCACCATGAACATTGACTCGGTGAGTTTGACTTCCGAGAAACTCGTGAAAACGAGCCTCTCCACACAGTAAATGTAAATAAGCTCGTTGAGCCATGCAATCAAAAGCTCATCGGGCTTCTCGCCTACGACCATGACAATGCGGGTTTCGGTTGCGCCGTCGGGAACGCTTTCGAACATTAGGTCGATCATCGCGAGAGCCGCGTGCTCAAACATTTCCTCGCGGCTGCCCGCCGTCACTTCAATGCCGACGTCCGCAGTGTGTTCGAAGACAGTGTAGAAGGAATGCGAGCCCACTTATTTACTCACCTGGATAGCGACTGAGTATCAGGACTTCTTTTTGGACTTGGAACGTCCCCGCTTTTCCTCTTCCTCACCAAGCCCGTACTCGACCTTGCCGGCCGCGAGCTCGGCTAGGGCGATATCCACCGGCCGCTTCATTCTGGTCTCGATAAGGGGCCTGAGACCTAAATTGAGCTGGCGAGCGCGCCTCGCCGCAGCAACGACTACTTCGTAGGAATTGGGAAAGAGCGTGGGCAACTCGTTGAGCGGGACCTGATCCTCTATCCTGGAGTCCGGGTCGATCCTCGGCATGTAGTCAGCTGTTTCCGGCGTCTCATCTTTGGTACGCTTCTTGGGTGTTTTCCTCTTTGCCATATCCGAGCCTAGCTACCCCCATTTGCCGAACATTCTATTATAATACCCATCAGTTTGTATATCAACTTCGCGGCCGCAAAATCCGGGGCCACATTGCCCGGCTGCGGGCAGAGCTCCACCACGTCGAAGCCCAGCACGCGCCTTCCAGATATTACACGTTTGGCGAAATCAATCAAGTCATACCAGCTGAGCCCCCCCGGCTCGGGCGTGCCCGTGGAGGGCATGAGCGACGGGTCGAGCACGTCCAAGTCCATGCTGATATATACGTTACGCGGTATGTGGTCCAGGTCGAAGGAACCTGCGCCCATCTCGGATATTTCCTCTGCGTAGATGATTCTGACGCCCTCGGCCTCAGCGAAATCGCGTTCGCCTCTGGACAGACTCCTGACCCCAATGGCCGTCCCGCCGGCGACCTCAAGGGCCCGCCTGAGGAAGCAGGCATGGCTCAGCGGCGTCCCGTCATAGGAGTCCCGCAGGTCGGCGTGGGCGTCGAAGGAGACCACGAACAGGTCCTCGCCCCTCGCCAGCGCGCGCACGGCCCCGAGGCTCACCGTATGCTCACCGCCCAGCACGACAGGCACGCTGCCCGCCATTACCGCCTCTTCGACTGCAGCCTGGATAGCCGCCAGCGTGGCCTCCGCGCCTTCGGGAGATGGCTCAACCGGTGGCGCCGTATAGACACCCTGCCGCGCCGGCTCCAGGTTGAGTTCGTGGTCGTAGATCTCGATATTGGCTGACGCTTCGATTATCGCAGCCGGCCCGCGCGACGAGCCCGAAATGTACGTGGAGGTGGCGTCATAAGGCACGGGGATAATGGCGAACCTGCTCTTTCCCGGTGAGGAATAGGAAGCGCAGAGCCCGAGGAAATTGCCCGCTCCCGGACACTCAATATCGCTCATTCACGCTCCAGAGAGTTATGCCAGAGAACTCCACTGACCCTGTCACCGATGCCGGCACCCGTGCTCAGGGAGACCCGCTTTGCTTTAATTGGCTCCCACCGCCCTGAGACTTATAGAGTCACGCTCCGAGCCCATGAGCTCCCTGACGAGAACAGTGTCCCGGGGGTACTCGACGCCGCGGTCCAGAACGTTCTTTTCGACCCTGGCTATGTCGAAGCGCCCTGCGATCTCGCGCTCGGCCATCTCAAGGTCGAAGCTCTTGCAGGAGAAGATGTCGATGGAAACGTAGCCCGATGCCGGGAAAGTGTGTACGCTGACATGGCTCTCCGCTATGAGGACGAATCCGGAGATGCCGCACTCGCTGGAGTCCGCGTCGCTGTATTTCAGCACGCTGGGCCGCATGATCTTGGTCATGCCGATGTCATCCGGGAACTCGTCGAGAAATCTGTAGATGAACTTCTCGCTCTCGAGCTTGCTCCTATCACATCCATAGCCGTCGAGCATAAGGTGCACACCGAATGTTTCACCCATCTCCGGACCACCTCCTCAGGGTTAGAGAGCCACACACGGTGCTCCGCGCCGAAACCGGGGAGCCCCGCCGGTCGCCCGGCAGGGACTCCATGTCAAAACACTTCTGTGCCGTTCAGCCGTCAGTTATAGCTGTCGTCGTCTTCGTCGTCGAAATCCACGTCAGACAGGTCGGCTTCAAGTAAGTCGTCGTCGAGGTCGACTTCCGGTTCGCGAGAAACCTCTCTCCAGTCATCTTCCTCGATCTCTCGGATTCTTCTTCTTCGCCTGTCAGGCCTCTCTTCTTGATTCCGCCGACTTCTCCTCTTCAGAAGCACACCGAAACCTCCTCATAGAGACCTTGTGATCCCTAGTACATCCCTTCGCCGTAACCGCCCGGACCTCCCGGCGGCATGGCCGGGGGCTTCTTCTCGGGAATCTCTGTAACCAGCGCCTCTGTCGTTATCATTAGCGCCGCGACAGACGCCGCGTTCTGAAGGGCGCTCCTCGTCACCTTGGTCGGGTCGATGATGCCCGCCTCGATCATGTTGACGAACTTCTCGGAGGCCGCGTCGAATCCCTCGTAGATGTTCCTGTTCTTTATTTCCTGGACTATAACGGAGCCCTCGAGACCGGCGTTCTCGGCTATCTGCCTGGCCGGCTCCTCGAGAGCGCGCTTGACGATCTTAAGGCCGATGGCCTCGTCACCCTTGAGCTTCAGGGTATCGAGCGCCTTCATTGCCCTTAGGAGCGCGACGCCTCCGCCGGGGACTATGCCCGCCTCGGCGGCGGCCTTGGTCGCGTGCAGGGCGTCCTCCACCCTTGCTTTCCGCTCCTTCATGTCGACTTCGGTTGCGGCACCCACCCTGATCACCGCGACGCCGCCGGCGAGCTTGGCCAGCCTCTCCTGCAGCTTCTCGCGGTCGTAATCCGACGTGGTGTCCTCAATCGCTTTCTTGATCTGGGCGATGCGGCCCTCGATGTCTGCCTTCGCGCCCTTGCCGCCGACTATGGTGGTGTTTTCCTTGTCGATGGTGATTCGCTTGGCGCGACCCAGGTCTGTCACCTCGACGTTCTCGAGCTTGATGCCGACCTCCTCGGCGATCATCTTGCCGCCGGTTAAGACGGCGATGTCGCCCAGCATGGCCTTCCTTCTGTCACCGTAGCCGGGAGCCTTGACTGCGGCGACTTTGAGGACGCCGCGGAGCTTGTTGACGACGAGCGTGGCCAGGGCCTCGCCTTCGACGTCTTCGGCTATGATGAGAAGCGACTTGCCCGAGCGCGAGATCTTCTCAAGAAGCGGGAGAAGATCCTTCATGGCGCTGATCTTCTTCTCATTGATGAGAATGTAGGGATCCTCCAGATCCACCGTCATGTTCTCGGGGTCGGTGATAAAATACGGCGACAGATAACCGCGGTCGAACTGCATGCCCTCGACGACGTCGAGCGACGTCTCCATGCCCTTGGCCTCATCCACGGTTATCACGCCCTCCCTGCCGACCTTGTCCATTGCGTCGGCCAGGAGCTGACCCACGGTCTCGTCGCCGTGCGCGGAGATTGTCCCGACCTGGGCGATCTCCTTGGTGCCCTTGACGGGCTTCGAGAGCTTCTCGAGCTCCGCCACAAGTTTCTCGACAGCCTTCTCGATACCGCGCTTGAGCTCCATAGGATTGGAGCCGGCGGCCACATTCTTAAGCCCCTCCTTGAGGATGAGCTGCGCCAGTATGGTGGCCGTCGTGGTCCCGTCACCGGCAATGTCACTGGTCCTGGTTGCGACTTCCTTCACCATCTGGGCGCCCATGTTTTCGTAAGGGTCATCCAGGTCGATTTCCTTGGCGATGGTGACGCCGTCGGTGGTCACCGTGGGAGCGCCCCACTTCTTCTCAAGTACAACCGTTCTGCCTCTCGGGCCGAGGGTGACGCGCACCGTGTTGGCGAGCGTATCCACACCCCTCTCGAGAGAGCGCCTCGCTGTTTCATCGAACTGCAACTGCTTAGCAGCCATAGATAGCACCTCCAGAATTCAACGGATCAGGCACCCGGCGGATTACTCTATGATGGCGAGAATGTCGTCCTCGCGGAGGATGAGATACTCCTCATCATCCATAGATATGTCCGTACCCGAGTACTTCCCGAATAGAACCATGTTGCCCTTCTTGACCTCGGGCGCGATCCGCTTTCCGTCTTCCGCAACCCTGCCCGGGCCCACGGCAATCACCTTGCCGCGCTGGGGCTTCTCCTTGGCGGTATCGGGAACGATAATGCCGCCCTTGGTCTGCTCCAGCTCTTCCATTCTCTTTACGATTACCCGATCACCAAGCGGGCGAATACCAACTTTCTTCGCCGGCATTCTCAAACCTCCTTCTGTACAACCAAAGACCATACTTAAAACGACTTGCGACCCTGCTATCGAGGGTCTCCGACTGCTGATAGCACACTGCCCGGGAATGTGGATACACCCCGGACCCCACACACCTTAACGCCGGATTGAAGGCCACCTGCCGCCACGGAACGCCGCGGGCAGATAAACCCAGGCACTCTAAAACGCACTGAATTCTACTCGGTTTGGTACCTGTATGCAAGCCAAAAAGTTCCCCCAAATCCCCAAACATTCACTCAGGTTTGATGCCGAATACCGGGCCCGGTTGCGCCCGGATGTCGGCAGGTCCCGGCCGCGGGCGGCGTTCGGCGGGAGCCGGCCGGGACGGATGCCGGGCGGCAGGTGTGCATTTCGAGACCTGACCCCTGAATCTCTCAGGTGTGCATTTCGAGACCTGACCCCTGGATTTTATTGTAGATTGCACGCTCCCCGGCGCGGCGGGCGCCTGAACGGGAGGACATGATTCTTCTAACGCATTGGCCTGCAAGGAGAAACAGCCCGCCTCCGCGGGCTCGGCGGACTGGCATGGCTGATGCATCTCAGAAATCCGGGTCTAGAGACAGGGCCTCCTTTCGAGGGATTCCCTGGCGGTAGGTGAATACTGGACTGGCGTCCCGGCCGGATGGCCGGGCACACAGCGAGGACGAGCGAGACATCTGAAGCGGCGCCTACCCCAGGGAATCCCGCTCCTTTATCTCAGGAGGGACATGTAGGCGTCGATTATTTCCCGGCCCCAGAGCAGGCAGATCAGTGCCGCCGGGGAAAGGAAGACGCCGAAAGGCAGCGCGGCTCTCATGCCCTTATCGGCGCGCCTGCTCACGAAGAGCCCTACCACGGCACCTCCCACTGAACCGATGAAGATAGTGAGGAGCGCCAGCTTATAGCCCGTGAAGGCCCCCACCATGGCCATGAGCTTGATGTCGCCGCCACCCATTCCCTCGGCGCCCCTTATGAGCCGATAGACGAGCGAGACGCCGAGCAGGGTGCCTCCTCCCACCAGCATGCCGATCACCGAGTCCAGAAGCGCGCCTCCCCGCGAAGGGCCGCTCAGAAGGGTGACCGAGAATACGAGTCCGAGCAGCGTTCCGGGTATGGTGAGCCTGTCGGGGATGATCCTGAAGTCATAGTCGATGCCGGCGCAGGCTATCAGTATGGACGCGAACACGAAATACGCAAGCGCATGAACGGGAATGAACTTGAGCCAGATGAGTACGAAACAGAGTCCGGTGGCAAGCTCGGTTATGAAATACTCCCAGGAGATTTTTGCGCCGCATGCCCGGCACTTGCCGCCCAGGACTATGAAACTTGCGAGCGGAATATTGTCATACCACGATATGCTGGCGCCGCAGCCGGGGCACATGGAGCGGCCGGAGACGAAGCCTCTCTTCCTG
>JASFEA010000146.1:0-7654 GCA_050125095.1 bacterium | reverse complement strand
AGGTCTAACTGTCTTCAGGTTGAAGTAACTCTTGAATCTCCTTCTGGGGCCCATGGGCAACCGGGGATGGCACGGGTCGATCTCCCTCGGGTGTATATAGAATATAACCGGGCGACCTTCGCTCAGTACTCTTTTCGCCATTCTCCGGATGACACCCCATGGAAAGAGCCTCAGGTAGCCTCCCCCGAAGAAACATATTGGTTTTCCCATGACGCGCGCAACTGAAATCGGGAACTCGACAATATCGCCCGATCCGGATCGAATCACCTGGGGACCGAGATTCTCCCACCTCATGCCACCGTGCTCCCGGGCGGCGGGAAAGACAGAAGAATCGTAGGCGTAGCCGGCCTCAGACACCTTGTCGAAAAACCACGGCGTAGCGGCGGTCGAAGAGAACCCGGCGGACCGATACCCTCTGACGCCCGTGCCCGAGATATCCTCCAGCAGTTTCCTGGACTCACCTGCATCGTACAGAAATTCATCCGGACTCATCCGGTATACCAGCTCATGAGAATTACCGTGAGACGCAATCTCGTGGCCCCTCGCCACCGCCTCCCGGACGAGGTGGGGAAAACGCTCCGCCACCCATCCGAGGAAGAAACAGGTGACCGAGGCGCCGTGCTCTTCGAACAGGTCCAGGAGATCCATGAAGTTCTTCTCGACACAGGAAGGAAGTGAGGCCCAATCGGCCGAGGCCGGCGCGGACCTCAGGCCGAGAATGTGAAACCAGTCCTCCACGTCCACGGACATTATGGACTTTAGCGTGCTCATCCGCCCACACCGCTCTTGAGAACCGCGTCCCAGACATCGTCGGCCTCTATTGCTCCCATGCAAATGCCCTCGGCGCAATCGTTCACGACCCCGGCGTAGATGTGCACGCAGGGGCTGCAGTGAATACCGGCGTACACGGCCCTGTTGGCTTTGCCCACGGGTCCGTATCGAATTGGAGTCTCGGGCCCGAACAGCCCGATGGTGCGGGTGCCGAGTGCTGCCGCCAGGTGCATCGGGCCGGTGTCATTGCTGATGAAGAGGCGGCACCTTGCCAGAAGGGCCGCCGTCTGCCTTATGCTGAGTTCTCCTGAGGAATTGAAGACGCCCTCTCCCCCGGCCAGCTCTATTACCCCAGCTGCGAGGTCCCTTTCATCGCGGCTTCCCGTCAAAACGACTTTGGCACCGAGATCGTCTCTCAGACGCCTCACTACCTCGGCGTATTTCTCAATGCCCCAGCGTTTGGCGGGCGCTCTCGGACCCGAGCCGGCGTGGATTCCCACAAGCAGGTCTTCCTGACCGACTCCATGGTTCTCCAGCCAATTCCCGGCATACTCGGCGTCACCCGCGGGAATCCGGATCCTCTCCAGTTCCTCGACACGGGCGCGGGGGATGCCCAGCGGCCCGATGAGATCCATGTAGGACTCGACCATATGCTGGTCGGGGTTTATATGGACGGGATCAGTGAAGATCCTGCGCCTCGGGCTCCCGTTGAAGTAGAAGCCCAGCCGCCTGGGGGCGCCGGTCAAATAGGCCAGTATTGACGTCAGATGGAAATGCTGCTCGAAGTCGATTACGCAATCGAACTTCCTGTCCCTGAGCAGACGGACGATTCTCAGAATGCCCCCCACGCCCCTGTCTTTTCCGAACACATCGTAGAGGACCGTCTCGTCAACCGACGGCTGGACGGAGAGGATGCCTGCGGAGAGCGGTGTCATGAGGGCCGTGATCCTGGCGTCCGGGAATCTCCTGCGCAAATGGGCCAGGGGCGTAAGCATGAGCACGGTATCTCCAAGTCCCACCAGCTTTATGACGAGGATGTCGAGGGGACGGCTCCCAGGGCCGTCGCCGGGCGCGGGCCGGCCCCGCCCGCCGCCCAGAGCTGTCCGCATGCCTTCATAGGCGGCGACAGCCCGGACGAGGTATTTGCCGAAGGATCTGTCAACGAATCTAAGGAATGCTCGAGCCATAGCGCAGCATAATCCTAATGGCTCTTGCCTGCAGAATCAACCTATAAGCATTTCCGACCCCGATAGACCCTAGCGCAGGTGGACCATTCGAGCGGTCCTGACGCCGTCCTCGGAGGTCATGCGGCAGAAATAGGTGCCCGGAGCGACCTCGTTGCCGCTCTCGCCGCGCCCGTCCCAGGCAACCTCGTTCCAGCCCGGTTCCGCAAGGCCGTCCACCAGGCTCTCAACCCTCCGGCCCGCCGCATCGAAGATCTCGATCTTAACGTGCTGGGAGCCGGGAACCGAGAAACGTATCCTGGTCGACGCGCCGAAAGGATTGGGGACTGCCTCAAGCCCGAGCCCCGCGACCTCCGGCGTATCTTCAGGCACGCCCGCCGTAAGGTCCACGGCCGTATTCAGAATCCAGTTATCGGGGTCGATCTCGAGCATCGTCGGCTGGTCGTGCACGGTGATAGCGAATTCCTCATGGGCATCATCCACCCACACGACGATCAGGGTGTCCCCGCCCGCGGTGGTTATGCCTATGTCCACGGGCATCGTATATACGGGTCCCTCGGTGTGAACCTGGTCTATGGTAAGCGCGATCTCGTAGTCGGGCCCGGAAGGCGCCGCGCTCCAGAGGTACTCGTAGTCGGGCCATCCCACATCATAAATCCATTCGTCGAAGAACCAGTCCAGGTCCTGGCCGCTTACGCTCTCAACGACGGCTATGAAGTCGGGAGTGACCGCGTATGAGTACTCGTAAGTCTGGCGGTACTCGGCCAGCGATGCGAAGAACAGCGAGTCGCCGATCACATGCCTGAGCATGTGGAGTACGGTGGCGCCTTTCTCATATGTCAGCGATCCCCACAGGTTGTTGGGGTCGTAAATCGGCGAATTCCGGCCGGCGGCGAACGCGGGGCCCATGAGGCTGCTCTGTACGTAGGAATGATAGTCCTCCATGCCGTAACCGTATTCGCGGTAAAGGGCCTCGCCGTAAGTGGCAAAACCTTCGCTCAGCCAGACGTCCCTCCAATCCCCGACCGAAACGCAGTCGCCCCACCACATATGGCCCATTTCATGGGCCAGCAGCCAGTCGTAGACGTGGTTGGGCTGAATGGCGCCGGTGGTGTGGGTGACGCATGTCTGGTGCTCCATGTCGCCCTTGGCTTCCTGCACGTATCCGAACGTGGTGAAGGGATACGAACCGTAACGGTAGAGAAATCCCTCCATCATGAGGGCGACATTCTCGAAATGTATCTCGGCGTCTTCTGCGAAAGCCGGAAACACCCAGTGCGTAATCCACGGGTATGTGGAGTCGGCCATCTCCAGGAACCGGCCGGCGTTAACCGTCATGCAATGCGGCGGAATCTGGAAGGGATTGTCCCAGTGCCAGGTGGTCACGTCGGCGACGGAGTCATAGTCCGTGCCTGCGAACTCGCCGTTGCATCTGGCTTTCTTATTGGTCCCGCTCAACGAAATGTGATACTCGGACGTCGCCTTGTCGCACGGCCAGTCCCAGCACGGGAACCAGAACTTGCCCATGGACGGGGGGTCGGCTTCCAGTCCGACGCCCATTTGATAGGCGTGCGTGGGGAGTCCCCCGAAATAGAACCCGCCGAAGCCTGTCGGTCCCTCGTTGCCGGGCACGCCACCGTAGAACACCTGGACCTCGAACGTATCTCCCACCGCGTGGGCCGCGCCCAGGTCAATGCTGAGGACGGGGTCGTTGTGAACAAATGATACCGGGCTGCCGCCGGAGTATACCGAGTCGACCGTGAGCACCGTAAGGTCCAGATCTATGCTGTCAAGCCCGGCCTCCTCGCTGACCGCCGTCACCACTGTATTGCCGGCTATGGTCTCGTCTCCGATGACTATCAGGAGCGAGATGTTATAGTGGAGCACGTCGAAAGAATGCGGACAGCTCTCAGTCAGGCTGTCGTGCATGAAGGGCTTGTACTTCAAAGCGTCGACCGCGTACAGCCACTCCCTCGAACCCTCCTCGAACTGCCTGGGGTCCGGGAATTCGTGCCCGGCCGTCACGGCAGCGGCCAGTACGACGATAAGCGAGACGATTAAAACCGGATAGCGAGTCATGGCAGACCTCCATATAATCGCAGGCCAAAGCGATGTCATAGAATACTCGGCACCATTCTTTATTCTACCACACATCGCGGCATTATTCAATTACATGGGGTCAGGTCTCCAAATGCACAAAAAGCCGGGGTCAGGTCTCCAAATGCACTGGCAGGACCGCCGGTGCCGCACCGGGCCAGGTCTCCAAATGCACTGGCAGGACCGGCGGTCCCGACTAGCGCAAGAGGACTACCGGGACGGACTTCGTGCCGCCCTCCGCCCGCATTCTGCAGAAATACGTACCGGGCGCCGCCCTCTCGCCCGACGCTCTCCTGCCGTTCCACGCGAGCTCGCCCGTACCGGCCGGCAGCGCCCCGTCGAAGACCTCGGCCACAAGCCTCCCGGCGATGTCGTAGACATGAAAGCTGGCGTGGCCCCCAGCGGGAAGACAATAGCGAATGCCGGCGCAGTCCCTCGTCGGATTGGGAGCGACCTCGAGATACAGTCCCCCGGGGTACCCGCCGCCTCCGGCTACCCCGGCATACGCGACCTCGGTGGAGTGATGAAGCACCCAGCGGTCGGGGTCCAGGCTCAGGCCAATCGGCTCGCCATTGACTGCAAGCGTAAATTCCTCATGCTGTTCATCTGTCCAGACCGTGAGCACCGTATCCCCGAGCGCGGTCTCTATGCCTATCTCAAGCGGCATAGTGAAGACCGGGCCGATTTCCTGCACCTGGTCTATGACCAGATTTATGTCCCAGGCGGAGCCCGCCGCTTGAGCGGCCCAGGCGTATTCGTATTCCGGCCAGCCGCAATCGTATATCCACTCGTCGAAGAACCACGCCAGGTTCAGGCCGCTAGCCGCCTCCGCCGACGCCTGGAGGTCCGCCGTGGTGGCGATACCGTACTCATGCGCCTGCCTGAACGCCTTCAGGGCATTGAAGAACGTGGAGTCGCCGAGAACGAACCTCAGCATGTGCAGAACAACGGTGCCCTTCTCGTATATGGTATGCCCGCCAGGATGGAGCGGATCGTATATCGGTGAACAGGGGTCCGCGTCATTGAAGGTATGCACCATGAGGTCATCGTATATGTAATCGTGATAGGCCTCTATTCCCTCGACCTCTTCGACGAAAAGCGGCTGACCGTATCTACCGAAACTCTCGTAGATCCAGGCATCGCGCCAGTCGCCCACGCCGACGCATGCACCCCACCACTGTCGCGCCAGCCCCTGGGAGACATGCCAGTCGTTGCCATGGTCGGGAGTAATCGCACCCGACGGATACGCAATGCAGTCCTGATGGGCGACATCGGCAGCCGGCGAGCAAACATAGGCGCACTTGGGAAACGGGTACGGCCCGAAGGCGTCCTCAAAAACGTCCAGCATGGCTGCCACGTTCTCGAAGTTGACCCGCGCCACGTCGACAAGCCGCGGGTAAACGAAGTAGTGAATGTGGTCATAAGTCGAGTCAACGAGGTCGGTGAATCTGCCGGCATGGAGGCTCACGCAATGGGTGGCTATGGGGTGGTCCTCCGTCCAGTGATAAGTGGCCGTGTTCGCGACCGTATCTATCACCGTTCCCTCGAGAACTCCGCTGCATATGACTTTCTTGTTCGCTCCCGGCACGGTGATATGAAACTCAGCCGTCGCCTTATCGCAGGGCCAGTCCCAGCATGGAAAGAGGTACCTGCCCATGGAACAGCGTCCCGCCCCGGGCAGTTTCCCGACCTGCAGGGCGGATTTGGGGAAGCCCTCGAAGTAAAAACCGCCCATTTCATCAAGCCCGTTGTTGCCGGGGCTGCCGTGATAGAATACCTCGACCTCGAAGGTATCGCCGAGGGCGTACTGGCGCCCCAGGTCGATGCTGAGAATCGAATCCATATGCGAGGCGGATAGCGGCGCCCCTTCGGCCAGGACCGAATCAACGGTCATAACCACGAAATCCAGGTCGATGTCCTCCAGGCCGGTCTCCTCGGACACCCCGCGGACTACCGCGCTGCCGGATATCACCTCACTCTCGATGTCGACAAAAAGAGTGAGCCCGTAATGAATCACATCGAAGGAATGCGGACAGTTGGCCGTAGGCCCCGAATCTCCAACCTCGAGGGCCGCCGCGGAACAGGGCCAGGCAAGCGTTGCCGCGAGCAGGCTCCCGGTGACCGCGCGATGCAGGAATACACACTTCGCCACATTGCACCTCCTTGGAAGTGAGGCCGGACGGTCATGGGGCCAGCTCGAGAGCGCCCGGCGTTCCTCAACACTACTCTACCCACAATCGCCGCATCTGATAAGGCGGATTCCTTTGAATTATATGCGGAAATCACGAAGCCGGTCGTAATATAATCGGAGCATGAACGCAAACAGCCCCGGCGCTGAAGGCCGGCTCCCCCCCCAGCCGCGCGGATCGGTCGCAATGGCGGCAATGGCAATTACGCTGGTTCTGGTCGGCGCAGCTTCCTTCCTCCCCGACAAGAGGCTATGGGGTTTAAACCACCTCGCCTTCTATCCCGTGTACGTCAGGATGATCGCAATCGCCCTGGCGGCAGCGGCTTTCATACCTTCCGTGGCGCGGTGCATGACGCGGGTATTTGAAGGGGCCGTGGACCGGCTCCGGGACAGCAGCGCCCCCCTGAAGGCCGCGGCGCCCTTGGCGGCCCTGATCTCCTTCTGCGCTTTCTGGTTCTTGAGATCATCCACTCTGCTCCTGGGTGACGCCCGGCTGGTGGCCGGCAACTTCGAACACGCTTTCGATCCAGGCTACGAAGTAATAGTCAGCAGTCCGCGTATCATCCTCTCCCATGAACCCATTGCGAAGGGAACGGCACTTCTTTACCATTACGCCGCCCGCGGCGCAATTGCCGCCTTCGGGGCGGGGGCCGTCGACGGCATCAGGCTTCTGAACTGCGCATTGGGAGCTATATTCATCTACGTCTTACTCCGCGTCGCCCTCAAGAAGCCCGCCCCCGGCTTCATGACCGCATGGACGCTGGTCCTCGTGCTGACTTCGGGCGCCATCGAGGTTTACTTCGGCTATATCGAGAATTACACGCCGGTCATTCTATTCGGTTCGCTATACATGCTCGCCGGCATCGCCTATTTGCAGGGCGGAAAGGTAAGGCACCTGACCGCTGCACTGGCCGGTCTCATCCTGGCGGCCTTCATGCATGTTCAGGGGATATTGCTTGCGCCGTCGCTCGTTTTGCTGCTGGCATGGCGATTCAGCAAACCCGGAAGGAGAGGCATGGTCTTTATCACGATGGCCCTCTTCGGCATGACGACAATCGGGGCCTCATTCTTCGCCGCTCTCACCGCGTACGGCAAGCACTTCCTCCCCGTCCTGGCCAATGATGAGACCTTCGGCATGCTGAGCGCTTCCCATCTGGCAGACATGGCCAATGAAGTCCTGCTTTTGCTCCCGACAGCACTTGTCACCGTGGGCCTTGCTGTCGATGGCGCCCGCAGGCGCAGGAGCCGGGCCCGGGCCGGCACAGAGGAAAGCGCCGGCCCGGACATGACGCGACCTGGCCGGCTTCATTTCATACTCGCGGCTCTCTTCCCCTGCGCCCTGTTCCTCCTGGTCTTCAAGCCCGACCTCGGCATGGCCCGCGACTGGGACCTCTTCGCGATCCTGTCTCTGGGG
>JASFEA010000145.1:0-7678 GCA_050125095.1 bacterium | reverse complement strand
GATTGAGAAGGTTTATGGAAGTCTCCAGGAACTCCCGCCTGGCGACGGGGTCGAGGCCCCCCGCCGGCTCGTCAAGAAGAAGCAACTCGGGTGCGTGGACGACGGCGCAGAGTAGAGCCACCTGCCGGGCCTGGCCTTTGCTAAGGCTACTGATCCTCGCGGAGCGCGAAATCCCGAAATTCGACATCAACTTTTCAGCCATGCCGCCATCCCAGGCGGGGAAGAGACGCCGGTGAAGTTCTATTACTTCTCCGACGCTCAGGAAGGGGGGCAGTATCTGCTCCTCGGAAACGTAACCCAGACGTCTCTTTACCTCAAGCGGCTTACGGCGAGGTTCCATGCCGAACACGCTAGCCCTTCCCTCCTGCGCCTCTATCATCCCCATCGCAATCCTTATCAGCGTGGTCTTGCCGGCTCCGTTCCGACCCAGAAGGCCGACGACCTCGCCGGGTTGGACCGAGAAACTCACTCCGTCGAGTACCTTCCTGCCGCGCTCGTAAGCGCGGCATACACCCTCAAACATGAGCGCTTTCATTCATTCTCCTCCGCTTGAGTTCCGCTTGATTCATGCGGCCGGTCTTCCAGCATCTCTTCGAAGACTCTCAACGCCTCCTCGCCCGGCAGGCCCAGCTGCCTGACGATTGTAACCGTCTGCTCCAGGCTCCGCCGGACCTGGTCCAGCTGCTCGCCTCTGATCTCGCCGTTCTCCAGGGCGGTCACTACCAGCCGCCTTCCGGGGCGCCTTTCCACGACGCCGTCCCTTTCGAGAAACGAATACGCTTTGCTGACGGTCATGGGATTCACTCCCAGCTCTGCCGAAAGCTCCCGTGTCGACGGCAGCTCGTCGCCGGGCGCCAGCAGGCCGCTGGCGACATGGAACTTGATCTGCTCCATGAGCTGCCTGTAGACGGGAACGCCGCTATGGGGATGTACGACTATCAGCATCATGATTTCCTTTCAACCGGGGCTCACCGTCTTCTTCTCTGTCGGCCCAATGGTCAAGCATACTCGCGGTCCGCCTCGCAATTACCGTCAGGGCGCCGATGCCCTTGCTCGCCCAAGTGGGAGATGTGGGAGTCAAAGTCAGGACTACCTCTCCGCCCACCCTGAGGCTCAAATGAGCCCCGCCGCATTGCCCGGCGTCGGCCTGTCCTGGCTGGCGACCTTCACCGGCCTCGAAATGCTGGGGGCCCATCTGGATCACCGAAGCCGCACCTGGGAACGGCAGCAGGAGAGCGAGTGCCACCGCGATTACCTCTGCCGGGATCCTCATGCGCTGTGTCCTCCGCCGGGGCCTGCGTTCTGCCATTTCAATCATTTCGTCAACCTACCGTATTACTTTACTAATACAGTAGTACACATTATTCATTCTGTCAAGTACAAAAATCTCCGCCCCCGCATATTTCCTTCTAACTTATTGATATTGAACCCGTTCAATTCAGGGCAGCGGCCTGTGCAACTGTTCCGGCAGATTCCTGGCTTGCCTTGTGAGCCCGGGTGCCATATGCTATTGGGGCCATTGGATTTTCACAGGAGGAGTTGCGCCGTGTTCTGCCTTGGGAACTGGAAGTCCGGCCGGGCGAGGCGGACCCTGACCGCAATGCTAGCGGCCGCAGCGTGGTTTGCCGCCCCGGGCTGCAATTTCCTCGACGAAGTTCCCGATGAAGCCTCGGTCTACAGGCTAGAATCCAATGAAACCGCCTTGATGCAGATCTACGACGCCAGGCTGCACCGCTGGCCCGTCCCCTATGAGTCTCTGGATCTGGAGACATCGTACGGGACGACCCGTGTGATTGCGAGCGGCCCGGCCGAGGGGCAGCCGCTGGTGCTGCTTCACGCCATGGGGCTCAACGCCACCATGTGGCTCCCCAATGTCGAGGCGCTGGCCGTCAATCACCGCGTTTACGCGCTCGATACCATCGGGGATCTGGGAAAAAGCAGGCTTTATGACCATGAGCACTATCCCCGCGACGGCGGGGAGATGGCCGGGTGGTTGACCGAGGTTATGGACGGGCTGGGCGTGGAAAGCGCCGTTCTGGTGGGATCGTCCATGGGCGGCTGGATCGCCCTCAACGCCGCCGTCCATGCTCCCGGGCGGGTGGACGGGCTCGCGCTGCTCGGTCCGGTCGGGATCAAATCCCCGCTCAAGGTGCTCTATCGGCTCTTCAGGTTCATGCTCTTCCCCACGGAATCGGGCAAGCGCTCCATGGTCGCGTGGACGCTGGGAGACGACCCGGAGGTGCGGGCCGAGTTCGAGCAATACATGATGACGGCTCTGGATTGCAGGGGAAAACTACCCATGCCGCGCACCCTGTCGGACGATGACCTGAGGTCGGTGACGGTCCCGGTCCTGCTTCTCCTGGGCGAGGACGACAATCCCGTCCCGGACCCCGAAGGGCTCAGGGCAAAGGCCGAAAGGCTCATCGCGGGAATTGAGGTCGGCATCCTGGCCGACACCGGGCATATCATGAATGTCGAAGAACCCGGCTCCGTGAACAGGCGCATACTCGAGTTCCTCGGAGAGACGGCGCCCGCCCCGGCACAGGTGCCGGGCGGATGAGGTACAGGGCATCCGGAAGGGGCCGCACCCGGCCTTTCCCCGGTTCCCGCCGGCAGCCTTCCTGAACCGGCCGCGCAGTCGGCCCGGCTTTGCTCTAGTCGCTGCGCGCGTAAACCGAAAGGCCGATAGGCACGCCGGGCTTCACCGGATCGAAACTCAGGACGGCCTCCAGATAGCCCGTGTCGAAGCGCTCACCGGGTTCGTCTGTGCGATAGACCTTGCGTGAGACGAAGGACGACCTTGAGATTACTTCCGCCGCGCCCAGGAACTCGCCGCTTTCAGAATCAAAGACCCGGTACTTCGAGCCGGCTCTTACGCCATCGGCCCAGAATGACTCGACGTAGAGCCTGATGCTCAATCGGCTTGAACCCAGGACAATCGGACAATCGCTCTCTGCCCCGGCGACCAGCATTTCACCAAGACGGACGTCGAACCTGTAGACGATGCCTGCCACGGGCGCCCTGAGCTCCAGCCTTTCGAGAACGGCCTCGGCCCTATTGACCTCCGCTCGCGCGACTTCAAGATTGGCGCGGGCAAGCTCGGCCTCTATGCGTGCGTTAGTAAACGCCTGCTCGGCGACCGCCTCGTCATCGTAAAGCTGCTTCTGCCTGTCGAAATAGTCGTCGGCGAGCTCAACGGCCTTCTCTGCGGACCTGACTTTCGCCCTCGCAAGGTCCAGTTCTCTCAGTTCGACCTCGCTGTCGAGCCGGCAGAGCGCCTGGTTCTCGGCCACCGTGTCTCCCTCGGACACGTATACGGCCACAACCGTCTTCGTGACGGGAGCGCAGACGAAAACCTCACGGCCGGCCGGCTCAACAAATCCGTGAAGGACTTGAGGAGCGTCCACGAGGTCGGTGGGTTCAGCGGGATCCGACCTGGCCGACACCCGCACGAAGGCGAAGATGGAAAACCCGACACATGCGGCGACCACGATATAGAACAGTAAGCGGCTAAGATACTTCTTCATTTGCGGCTCCTTGGCCAGGGTTCCTGGTATCGCTCATGATCCTGCCGTCTTCAATCTTCACGAGCCTGTCGGCATAGGGAAAAACGCGCGGATCGTGGGAGACGAGCACGACGGCCCGGCTGCCCTCGCCGGATATGGTCTTAAGAGCGTCTAGCACAATACCGCTGCTCTCCACGTCAAGAGCCGAAGTCGGCTCATCGCATAGGAGGATCCGGGGGTCGCCCACAAGCGCGCGGGCTATGCCCACGCGCTGCTGCTGACCGGTGGAGAGCTGCTGAGGTCTATAATCTCCGTATCCCGAGAGGCCCAGTTCCTCGAGGAGGCCGTCGGCCTGTTGCCTGAGTTCGCGCGTAACCCTGTCTCCCTGTATGGCACGGGAAACCAGCAGATTCTCCGTAATGGACAGCGCCGGCACCAGTGCGGCCTGCTGAAATACGAATCCAAAGGCGCGCAGCCGGATGCATGCGCGCTCGTCTTCGGATTTGTCGGTGACATCCTTCCCGCCTACCAGAACCCTGCCCGCCGTGGCCTTGAGCACCAGACCCATTATCGTAAGAAGCGTCGTCTTGCCGCTTCCCGAGGGCCCGGCAAGCACCGTGAGCTCTCCGGGCGAGATGCCGAGATCGGTCTCCTGTAGCACCGTCCTCATCTGCTTGCCGTCAAAGAAGTCCCTGGTGACGGATTCGAGTCTTACGATATCCTCAGCCATGTCTGTCCCGCATCTCCCATGAGCCCCTACCTGAAAGCAGTGGCCGGTTCTATGCGTGTGGCCCGCCTCATAGAGAGGACCGAGGCCAGCAGGCAGAGCACTACCGTGAACCCGGCGTGAACAGGCGGCACCCAAAGCGGCATGTAAGTCGGGAGGCTTGAGTCCATGGTCCCGTATAAGAAGAGGGCCAGCAGGAAAAAGCCCAGCACCGAGCCCACCGCCGCTATGATGAGTCCCTGGAACAGAATGGTTATGGCGATGTCCCTGCTCCGGGCTCCCAGCGCGCGGAGCACGGCGAAGTCCTTCTGCCTGTTCAGCACCGTGGTATACATGGTCAGCGTGATAATCACTATGCCCACAAGCGTACCCACAATAGTCGAGAAGCCGATACTCCCGCCTATGCCCGTGTTGCTTAGATAATAAGCGCGCGTGCTCCTCGAGAGCTGGCCGCTCAGAAAGACAGCCGTGTTGGGAAGTGCATCGCCGACGACAGAAAGGGCCTGCCTGGCGTCGACTCCGGCCTTGAGCTTGACCATTATATTGCTGCACCTGTCCGCGGGTATATTGCCGATCTGGCGCGCCTTGTCGATATTGGTAAAGACCACCGTGCCCTCAAAGCCCCTTATGCTCTGTGTGATCGCCCCGACTGCCACACGCTGCCGGTTGACCTCGGATACGGAACCGATCTCGGGATAGCCGAGCACGTCGAGGTCCATCCTGTCCACCGTGATGGCGTCGAAATCCAGGAGCGCGTTCACGGCCCCCTCGTGAAACCGCCACGGGCCCCCTAGAAGCTCGGGCCTGGAGAGACCCACCACCTGCAATCCGGCGAATCTGCCGTCATCGAGCCTGTAAAGCCCCCCTGTCCTGACCAGAGCCTCCGCCCACTCGACTTCTTCAATACCCCGCACCCTATCCACATAACGCATGGGCAGGGTGCCCCCCGAGTTGACGTTCTCCGTATTGGCGGTGCATACCCAGATGTCTGCAGGCGTGTGATCCACCAGCACCGACATGTAATTGAGAAGGCCGAAGAGAATCGAGAGCTGCTGGCCCACCAGAAAGATAATGGCCACCACGCCGAGAACCGAGCCGGCGGTGGTCGCGCGGTCGTGCATGAGCATTCTTAGGGCAGTAATGCTACGCATTTCCCCTCGCCAGTCTGAGCGCCACTTCATGGGTCTCCTTAAAGCCGCCGACAACCGCGTCCACGTACGGAGCCAGCGCCCGGGACGCGATCTCCGCGGCATGACCCCCGACAACGATCCCCATTCCGGGCGCCGCCTTCCTCAATTCTACAAAGAGATCTCTCGATGCCGGCAGGCGCGCTATCATAGTCATCGAGAACACGCAGACCGCGGGCGCCTCCTGGGTGACCGTCACGAGAAGATCCGTCTCGGGCGTGCTCCTCCCGAGATAAGTGACGTCCCAACCCCCGGCCTCCAGATACGCCGCGGTCAGCATGGCTCCGATGTCATGCTGCTCGCCCGGTACGCAGCCCACAAGCGCCCTGAGCTCCAGCGCCTTCGCGCGCGGGATCTCGTCCATAACTCTCTGAAGCGCGTATCTCGATATCTCAGTGGCGGCGTGCTCGTCGGAAACGCCTATCTCATTGGACTCCCAGAGCCGGCCTATCTCAGCCATCGCCGGGAGCACCGTATCCGAGACTATATTCTCCGGCCTATCGCCTCTGCCCACCAATTCGAGCACATAGTCCACAGCTTCCATTCTCCTGCCAGATAGAGCCAATTCAAGGAACTCCCGGACACGGGGACTCCGCGGGGCGTTCTGTGGCGGCGCACCTCTCGACAGGCGGCTTGAATTCGCGGCCAGCCACTCCAGCGGCCCGGACAGCTCGCAGGCTTCGCGATGTCGGATTGCCGCGTGGACAGCGATTATCCAGGCTTCCGCCATCCTGCGGAAATACTCCTCTCCGAATCCCCTGGATTTCATCACGCCCGCGTACCAGCTGAACTCCTTCTCCATATGCTCATAGAGAGAGAACTCGAAGACGGCCCTGAGCATGTCGCCGAAATGTCTGTGCGCATCATAGACAAGCGCCAGCTGCTCCGGCGTTCCGCGGGACAAGAGCCTGCTATCGACGGAGAACTTATCGTTCACAAGCGTGAGCATTCTCGGCAGCGCCTCCGAAAAGGCGCTGCTGGCCCTTTCGGAGACAGCCCCTGAGTCTTCGGGGCATGAGAAAACAGGCTTATCCATCATTCCCCCGCTTCCGTGTTCACTCCTCGCTTCAATCCATTTATACCAGCAAGGCAGGCTATCTTCAATACTTGAGACGCAGCTGGGGTGCGCGCGGTTCGCCTTGACTGGAGAGCCTGCCGGGAATAGTATCGCATAGGGGCCGGGACGTTATGCAGTGCCGAAGACTCATTACACTGGAGAGGCCAATGGACATCAGATCGAGATACCTGATTTTTGCCGCAGTGACCGTGATGCTGCTCGCGACGGCTGCCGGAGCCGCGGCGGATGGCGAAACATCACGTTTTGAGGCCGAGCTCGAGGCGGGACCGGTCTGGCAGACGCGCAACGATGCGCAGATACCCAATACCGCCGAGGGCACCCGCTTCTCGCTGGTTGACGTCATCGGCAAAGGGCCGTGGCCGTCGGCGCGCCTGTACCTGACCTGGAACATAAATCCGAAACATGGACTGATGGCGCTGCTGGCGCCTCTCAGTGTCACTGAGACCGGCGTGTTGGGTTCGCCGGTTGATTTCGCGGGAGCGACTTTCGAGCCGGACGTGCCCACCGAGGCCACCTACAAGTTCAATTCCTGGAGGATTACCTATCGTTACAGGTTCTACAGCAATGAGCGCTGGGACCTTCGAGTGGGCTTCACCGCCAAGATAAGGGACGCCAAGATCGAACTCGCGCAGGAGGACAGGTCCGCACGCAAGACCGACCTGGGTTTCGTTCCCCTGCTCCATTTCGCGGCGGATTATACCTTTGCCCGGAGCTGGCATGTGAAGCTCGACTTCGACGCGCTAGCCGGCGGGCCCGGGCGCGCTGAGGACGCGTCGCTCAAGATAGGCTACGGTCCCGGGGAAGGCTGGCTCATATACGCCGGCTACCGCACTGTGGAGGGCGGCGCCGACGTCGAGGAAGTATACAATTTCGCGTGGCTGCACTACGCCGTGATTTCCGTCAAGTACCGCTTCTAGGCTCCTGCCGGAAGGTTCCCGGGATCAATCAACGATTACGACCTTGAGCACTTTTTCCTGGCCCGGCGCTGCCACCCTTACGAAATAGATGCCGGGCGAGACCGGGATCCCCCTGTCGTCAATGCCTCTCCACCTGAGCATGCCGGATGTCGCGCGCATGTCGCCGCCGGCAAGCCTCCTGACCAGGGCGCCGCGTATGTCGTAGATCCCGATACTGACGGGCCCCGATACGGGCATGGCGAAGCCGACGGTCACATCGCCTG